>CANJOI010000173.1 GCA_947475365.1 Fidelibacterota bacterium
AGACCTCTGCCCGGGGTACCGTCGAGAGTCACATGTTCGACCCGCCCCCCGATCTGAAGCCTGACGGCATCCGTGAAGGGCGCCTCAAGGAACGCAAACCCCGCGCCGCTCATGCTTTCGGTCGGCAGCAGGTAGGTCTGGGCCTCGCCCAGAGCCGAGAACAACCGATGCTGCACCTGCCCGCCCAAGGCCGCGGCGCTGAATGGACCGAACGCGTCGAACAGGATCTCGGCGCGGGTGTCCCATTCGCGGTCCTTGAACGTCGCGAGCGAAGCTCCGCCGGGGTCGCGCTCGTCGTGCTGATAGTCGCCATAACCGCCATCGACGGTCAGGGTTTTGGCAAATCCGCCCAGCGCGAAAGAGGAGCGAAACAGCCCCTTGGTCTGGCGCATGTCGATGTAGGTATCCTCGCCGGGAATGCCGTATTTGGCGTCATAGTGGACCACCGCGGCGCCGGCGCGGCTGTCGCCCCAGAAATACGAGCCGCCGCCGGAAAAGCCGTCACCGTTGAAGTAGGAGTTGCGCTCGACACCGCCGGGAATGCGGTAATCGCCGGTGCGCCGGATGAAACCGTCGGCGTGCAGGGCGAAGTCGCCGGTGCGCGCATCCAGCAGCAGAGACCCCTGCCCCGTATCGGCGACGCTGCCGTAGCTGCCGGTCGCTTCACCGCTCAGCGGCGCGTCCGGCAGCGACAGGGGCACGCGGTTGTTGAGCGCGTTGACCACGCCGCCGATGGCCTGGCTGCCGTAGCGCAAGGTCGCCGCGCCGCGCACGACCTCGATGCGCTGGGCCGAGAGCGGGTCCAACGGCACGCCGTGGTCGGGGCCGATTTCCGAGACGTCGAAACTGCCGATGCCGTCTTCCATCACCTTGACCCGATTGGCGTCGAAGCCGCGGATCACCGGGCGGCTGGCGCCATAGGCGAAGCTGGTGCCGGTGACACCGGGAATCCCGGCCAGGGCGTCGGCGAGGTTGGGCCCGCCGGCCCGCAGGATTTCGGTCCGGTCCACCTCACCGACGATGGTGGCGAGCTTGTCGGGATCGGTGGTCAGCGGAGACGCCGTGATGACGATGGTCTCGATACCTGGGGATTTGGACGGCGCGTCGGCGGCGTGGCCGGCGGGAGCGAAGGCGGGGGAGAAGGCGGCCGCGATCACGGCGGCGCCCGAAAGCGAGCGATACATGAGAACTCCATGCGCAAAAAAGCGGAGCGCGAAAAAGCGTGAAAAGCATGAGCCGTGCCGCCGGCCGTCCGGAGACGGCAGGTTGCGGCGGCGGGGCGCTTTGAGATCAGACGCGGATGGAGCCTGGGGGAGCGCGAGAGCGGAACGGCAGCGCAATCCGCGCGTCACGCGGCGCGGTGCGGGGTTCGAAGATCACGGTTCCAAGAAGAACCAGGACCGGCAGCACCACGATGGGGGCCGCCGGCGCGGCCGCCATCGCTTGCGCGAACTGGCAGAGCGTGCAGTCGTCGCTGGTGCGGACGGCGGGGTTGAGATGGTGCTGGGACTGGTGGATCAGCAGGCCGAACTGCGCCGCCACCAGGAGCGCGATCACCCACGTCCACAGGCTGGAACGGCGAGACGGCGTCATCGCTGTCCCCGCCCAGTCCGGCACAATGTGGTCAGGCGTTCTCAACAGCTCCAGCCTTCCGCGGGATGCAGGCGACAGCCAACGCCACCACCGCCAGGACGCAAACGATCACCGGGCCCGCCGGCAAGTCCAGCACAGTGGTGGCGGCAAAGCCGAATACATAGCCCAGCAGCGCGATCAGATAGGCGATCCCCAGGCCCTTGTTGTGGGGATACCGGTGCACGCCCAGGGCCGGCAGGATTAGCGTGCCGAATACCAGGTATACGCCCACCAGCTGCACCGACACCGTCACCATCATGGCGAACACCACGTAGAAACCGACGCGGCCGATCCTGGCGCCGAAGCCGAACCACGCCACCAGCAGCACGGCGTAGATGATCGCCACGGGGATCAGGTCCGCCCAACCGACCCACAGGATCTGACCCACCAGCAGGTCTTTCAGATGTTCGCCGCCATGGGGATTGGAGCTGAGCGCGATGATGCCGATACAAGCGGTGATCACGAACAAGGTGCCGATCAGCGCCTCCTGGAACCGTCCGGCGAAGCGCTCGGTCCAGGAGAGCAAGCCGGCGGCGGCCAGCGCCGCCGCACCCGCCGACAATTGAACGCTGAGGTCGCCGGCGCCGTGTTCCCCGACGCCGGCGAGAATCACGCCCAGCCCCGCCGCCTGGGCGATGGCCAGGTCCAGGAATACGATCCCGGATCGCAGTACCTCGCGCCCCAAAGGCACATGCGTGAGGATCACGAGGATTCCGGCCACAAAAGCCGGTGCGAAAATCAGGAGCGTGTCCATGGGGCCGTCCCTTTACTTCAGGGCCGCGAGCAGTTTCTGCACCGTGGCGTCATAGAGGCCGGTAAGGGTTTCGGCGTCTTTGGCGCCGCCCACGGTGAACGGCAGCGTCGCCACCGGAATCTTGGCGTGATCGGACATCCACTGAGAACCACGGTCGTCCTCGTAAGCCGCCACCAGGATCATACGCGGCTTCTCGGCCTTCACTTTGTCGAGCAGTTCCGCGAGATAAGACGTGCTCGGCGCGATGCCGGGCTTGGGCTCCAGCGGCGCCACTTCACGCATGCCCAGCCAGTCGATCAGGTAGACCCAGCTCTTATGCTGCACCAGGACCGGCACGCCCTTCAGCGCCGCCGCCTTCTGTTGCCAGCCGTCGATGGCCGCCTTCCACCGCGTCTCGAACGCCGCGAGGTTGGCCTTGTAGGTTTCGGCGCCGGCCGGATCGACCTGCGCGAACTGCGCGGCCAAGGCCACCGCCACCGGCAGTATGTTGCGCGGATCTGTCTGGATATGCGGGTTGCCGGACGCGTGCACGTCGCCCAGGCTGCGGTCGAGCGCTTGCGGCGCTTCTTTCAGCCCCACGGCGCGCGCCGCTTCGAAATAGCCCGGCGTGCCCGGCTGGACTTTGGGATTAGCCCCCTGGCGCAACAGCACCGGCAACCAGCCCACTTCCAGCTCGGCGCCCGTGCAGACCACCATGTCAGCGGCGCGCATGCGGGCGATCAGGCTCGGTCTTGCCTGAATCTGGTGCGGATCCTGCAGGCCGGTGGTGGCGCTGGCGGCGTCCACCCGGTCGCCCCCCAGTTCCTTGGCGAGCGCGGTCCACTCGGGCTCACAGGTGAGGATGGTGATCTTGGCTTCGGCGGCGCCGGAGATGAACAGCCCCAGGGCGGCGACGGCGGCGAATGCGGTTTTCATGGGCGTCGCTCCTAATATGAATGCGCGGGGTGAGCGCCGATGGTGGCGGTGTACTGCAGCAGGACCTGGTGATCGGCGCCGAACAGGCGCGAACGGTCATAGCTGTACTGCAGACGCAGGCGGCTGAACTCGGAGTGGTCGTACTCCAGCATCGCCGTGCTGCGCGTGGCGTTGTGGCCTTGCGCGTCGAGCGTGGTGCCCGCGAGCGCGACCGGGACGTTGCCGGCGTCCATCCAGTCAAAGCGATAGCCCACGCGCCACTGCGGCTTGAACTGGTACACCAGCTGGCCGTAGGCGCCATAATCGGTGCGGTCAACCACCAGGCCGTTGAAGGCGCCATCGATATGGTTGCGCAATACCTCGGCCTGGAATTTGAAATTCCGGTTCACGGGGTTGCCGTTGGGCGCCCACTTCACGACCAGGTGCGCGATCCCCACATCGGTTTTGCCGTCGAACACGTCCGGCCCCGCACCGGTTTCGCGGCCGGCGGCGTCGGTCCAAAGCCAGGACAAGCCGGCTTGGTAGCTGATCTCCGCGCCGATATCGTCGCCGGCGCGCACATAGGCGGACTTGGCGCCGAAACCGTTGTTGGCCGCACCGGCGCCGGGGAACTCCTCGCCGCGCATGACCTCGGCGCCGAAGCGCAGATATGTGGTGGTGGGCGCGAGCCAGGTGAGCCGCACGCCGATGTCCTTGAGGCCGCCCGCGAGGAACGCGCGATAGGCCAGCGGGCGGTCGGCGAAATCGTCGGCGTGGTCGTGGAACGAATTGAGGTAGCCGATGTCGGAGAGGAACTTCCCGGCCGTGGCCTGGAACCCGCCCGGCAGCGACAAGGTCTGGATGAATGCTTCTTCCAGTCCCACCTCGGTGTTGGGGCCGTCTTGCCCCAGGGAGAACGTCAGGCTGCCCATGAACAGGTCATCGACATTGGCCTGGGCGTTGAGTTCGGCTTCACCCAGGAAAACCCCGCGCGGTCCCGGCCCTTCACCGCCCAGCGGAAACCCCGCGAGCGCATAAGTGTTCGGATTCTTGCTAAACCCGCCGAGTTTGCCGTCGAGCACGCCGCTGATGGCGGGATTGAAGGCATTGGCGGAGCTGGGGGGTGCGGGCGGCGGGGCGCTGGCCGCCTGGGCCGCCGCTTGCGCGGTGGTGGTGGCGCGGGCGGCGGCGTCGGTGGCGGTTTTTGCCGAGGTTTCGGCTTTCGCGAGCCGGTCCTCGAGATCCTTGATGCGCGCGGCGTCTTCGAGCCGGCGCTGATTCAAAACGTCGATCTGCTTGCGGATCTCGGCGAGATCCGCGTCGCTGGCCGCATAAGCTGGAACACTGGTGAGCAATCCGAGCGCCACAATTGCGCTGCGTCCCGAGCTGGACATATTTCACTCCTGAACATTGGGAAATGCCGCGCGTGGCCAAAGCCTTGCGCGACGCCAAAAAGATTCAGAAGCGGACGGGCGGCGCTCTGGAGCGGAAGGAAGAATGGGCGCGGGCGCGGACCGGCGCGGCGGCCGGCGCGGCGGTCAGAACCGCGAGCAGAACAAAGACCGGCAGCACCAGCAGCGGCGCCGCGGGCCCGGTGGCCATGCCGGCGGCGACCTTGCAGAGGGCGCAGTCGTCGGTGGCGACCACGTCGGCGCGCAGGTGATGCTGCGCCTGGTGCAGCATCAGTCCGAGTTGGGCGGCAATCAGAAGGCCGGCCACCAAAGCCCATAACCGCGGGCTTAGCCAGCGGCGCGGGGCAGTGACGGCGGATATCTGTCGGGCCAAACGTAACAACACGGATTTCACGGAAAAGGTGTTGCGGTGCAACCAGCTTAAGCCAAAGGCAGGACGCTTGAACAGCCATCGTTTACGCGGGGGCCGCATGTTATCTGGCCGCGAGGCAATCCGCGAAGCCCCGTGCCAAGCCCCGCATCAGCTCAAAATAGAGAGCGGGCCCAGGGGTTAGCGCCGCGCCTTCCGGGTCGAGCACGGCGGTTTTGATGCGCGCCTGCCCGGTGAGCGTGGCGACCAGCTTGGGCTCGAACTGCGGTTCCGTGAACAGGCAGGCGACATCGTTCTGGGCGATGCGGGCGCGCAAGGCCTCGACCCGCCTTGCACCCGGCGGACGCTCCGGACCCAGCGTCACCGCACCGGCACCGGCAAGGCCGTAGCGGGATTCGAAGTAGTAGGTCGCGTCGTGGAAAACGATGAACGGCCGGTCGCGCGCCGGCGTGAGCCGCGTGCGCAGCTCGGCGTCCAGCGCATCCAGTTCGGCCCCGAGCGCTTTGGTATTGGCGCCATAGCGCCCGGCATTGGCGGAATCGGCGGCGCTCAACGCCTCCGCCATGGCCTGTGCGATCGCCCTGGTGTTGGCAATGTCGAGCCAGATATGCGGATCAGGCCCGGCGTCCTTTGTCTGCAGGAAGCTGTCCCACAGGCCGCCGCTGCGCCCGCGCAGATGCGTTACACCCTGTGCATCCGTCAGCGCGACAACCCGTGCGCGCGTGGACGCCAAAGGCTGCGCGAGGAAGGTTTCAAATGCCGGACCGATCCAGAACACCACATCGGCGTCCTCCAGCGTCCGCATGTCGGAGGGCTTCAGACTATAGCTGTGGGGCGATGCGACGCCGCCGACCAGCACCGCCGGCGACGTAACGCCCGCGGTGATTCGCGCCGCCAGGCTGTGCAACGGCTTAATAGAGGTCACCACCTTGGGAGCCGCCAGGGCTGGTGTGGCGGCGGCGGCGGCGGCCAGCGCAATGGACAGAGAACGCAGGAAACGCATGGAATTCAAGCCTCTTCCCGGCCGTGCCGGGGATCGTGTAATGTTATGTTATAACATTTTGCACCAGGGACACCATGGCCTCTCGCGCCTTCCCCCCGCCCGGCCACGATCACGGCGTCTGCGCCGCCACCGCGCTCGCGGCGGCTGAGACGCTGTGCCAGGCGCGCGGCGCGCGACTCACCGACGTACGCCGCAAGGTGCTGACCCTGGTATGGCAAAGCCATGCACCGGTGGGCGCGTATGATTTGCTGGCGCGGCTCAACAAGGGCGGCGGCAAGGTTGCGCCGATCGCGGTCTACCGCGCGCTCGATTTTCTCATGACGCAAGGCCTGGTCCATCGCCTCGCCAGCCTCAACGCCTATGTCGGCTGCGCGCATATTGATGCGAAAAGAGGCGGGCACAATCACAACGCCCAGTTCCTGATCTGCCAGGGCTGCGGCTGCGCGGCCGAACTGGAAAGCCCGGCCTTGCGTCGCGCGCTGGCCAAGGCGGTGGCGGGACGCGGCTTCACAATCAACCGCGAGGTTGTCGAGATCAGCGGCCTCTGCCCGCACTGCAAGAGCGCCTGAGCCATGTCCGTCATACATACTGATCCGCCAGCCGACGGCGCGCTGATCGCGCTGCGCCACGGCTGCGTCACCCGGAGCGGGCGGCGCATCCTGGACAATGTGGATTTCTCCATCGACCGCGGCGAGATCGTCACCCTCATCGGCCCCAACGGCGCGGGCAAATCCACCTTGGTGAAGGTGGCGCTCGGCCTTGAGCGCATGGACTCGGGTGTGATCTGGCGTGCGCCCGGCCTGAAAGTCGGGTACCAGCCGCAGAAATACAGTCTCGACCCCGCGCTGCCGCTCACGGTCCGGCGCCTGGTCACGCTCAACACCGCCGCGCCAGACGGCAAAATCCCAGATGGCAAAATCCCGGAAGGCAAAGTCAATGACACCCTGGCCCTGTTCCGCCTGGAGCGCCTGGTGAACGCCGACATCCACACGCTGTCCGGCGGCGAGCTGCAGCGCGCCATGCTGGCGCGCGCTTTCCTGCGCGCGCCCGATCTCCTGGTGCTGGACGAGCCCAGCCAGAACCTCGACGTCGGCGGCACCATCGAGATCTACCGCATCATCGCCGAGGTTCGCAAAGCCGCGCGGTGCGCCGTGCTGGTGGTGTCCCATGACCTCAATGTCGTGATGGCCGCAACCGACAAGGTCTATTGCCTCAACACCCACCTGTGCTGCTCCGGCCCGCCCGAGGACGTGGGCCGGCACAAGGCGTTCCTCGACCTGTTCGGCGCGGCTGCCGCCAAGACACTCGCGATCTATCCCCACCACCACGATCACGAACATGCGCCCGACGGCAGCGTTGCCCCGCACGACCATGCTCATGGGCATGATCATCATCACCACGGCCACCACCATGACTGACAGTTTCCTCCTGCGCGCCGTGCTGGCCGGCATCGGCGTGGCTCTGGCCGCCGGGCCGCTGGGCTGCTTCATCGTGTGGCGGCGCATGGCCTATTTCGGCGACACGCTCTCCCACGCCGGCCTCACCGGCGTCGCGCTCGGGCTCCTGCTGGGCGTCGGCCCGACCTTGGGCATGGCGGTGGTCGGCGCGGGCGCGGGCGTATTGTTGCTGCTGCTTCAGCGCCAGCGGCGCATCCCGGCCGACACGTTGCTCGGCATCCTCTCCCATGCGGCGCTGGCCTGCGGGTTGATCGCCATGAGTTTCATGGACAAGGTGCGCGTCGACCTGTTTGGCTATCTGTTCGGCGATATCCTGGCCGTGAGTTGGAACGATGTCGCGGTGGTCTATGGCGGCGCGGTCCTGGTGGTCGGCGCCCTCGCGCTGCACTGGCGCGATTTGATCACGCTCACGGTCCACGAGGACATGGCGGCCGCCGAAGGCGTGCCGGTGGCGCGTACGCGCTTTCTCTTCACCCTCATGATCGCGCTCTCGG
>CANJOI010000174.1 GCA_947475365.1 Fidelibacterota bacterium
GACCCCGTCGCCCGTGGGCACCAGGTTCTCGGACTCGCCTTTGCCCGAGATGGTGATCTGGTTCGCCGTGAAGCCCTGTTTGGTCAGCTCGGCCTGCACCGCGCGGGCGCGGCGTTCCGACAGAGCAAGATTGTACGCGTCGGTGCCGGCGCGGTCGGTGTGGCCATTCACATGGATCACGACCTTGCCGTTCTTCTTGGCGTATTCGGCGGCTTCGGTGACGATCTTGGCGGCGTCGGGGCGCACGTCAGAGCGGTCGAAGTCGAAGAACACCAGGAACTTCTGCGGCACGGCCGGCGGAGCCGGACGCGCGGCCGGCGGCGGCGGGGCCGGCGGTGCGGGCGGCGGCGTCGGCGCGGCGGCCATCGCCGGTTCCGCGCGCTTCATGGGCGCGGCGGCGCCGAGCTTGAAGCGGATGCCCGCCTTGAAGGTACGGCCCAGGCAGTCATACATCGAGGCGTTGCAGGGCGGGGTCGAGAACGCCACGCCCGAGGTGCCCTGCGCCACGATCGCCGGGTCGGTGTTGGCCAGGTTGCGCACCGAGAGGAACGCTTCGGCGTCGTAGCCGTTGTCCGCCATATGGGCGAACTTATAGGTGAGCGCCGCATCCCAATAGAAGTTGCCCGGCAGGTCGACCATGTTCTGCGTCAGAATGGTCGCTGTGATCGGCGGACAACCCGAGGTGCAGCCGATGGTGGTGTTGTTGTAGACGCCTGAGCTGATGCCGCGCCCCGTGAAGTTCACGGTGAACGGATCGTAATCGTAGGTGGCCGAGAAGGTGTACTTCCAGTGCGGCGGGCCCGAACCGCCGTTGGCGCCCACCGACTGCGTCACGGTGGTGCCGTTGTTGGAATAGAGCGTCAGGTAATTGGTGGCGAGGGCGCGCAAGGAGAGCGTGCCGCCCCAGCTATTGCTGATGGAGTCCAAAGGCAGCACATAGCTGGCCTCGTAGTCGACGCCGCGCGTGCGGGTGACCACGAAATTGGTGGGCTGGATGATGACCTGGGACAGGAAGCCGGAATTCGGATCGCTGGAGCCGGGCGCGAAGGTCAGCGCCGAGCAGAACGCGGTCTCGCCCGCGAAGCAGCGGTTGGGCACTTCCTGGCGGCCGACGGTGCCGATGGCGTTGCCGATCTTGATGTCATAGTAGTCGACCGAGGCCTGGAAGCCGGGGAAGAACCGCGGCTGCAGCACCGCGCCCAGGCCCCAGGTGTCGGCCTTCTCGGGCTTGAGGTTACGGTTGCCGACCTGGAGCGACTGCACGTTGACCGGCGTGTTGCCGTGGAACGGATCGTTCACCAGGTTGCCGGTGAAGATCCCGGCGGCGAACAATTCGGTGCGGTTGGGCGCGCGGATGTCGCGCGAACGCGTCACACGGAAGCGCAGGTCCTCGATCGCCTGATAGGTAACGCCCGCCTTCCAGGTGGTGACAAAGCCCGAGGTCGAATAGCTGGTGAAGCGCGCGGCGGCGTTGAGGTCGAGCGCATCGCCCCAGGCCGCGTCCTTCATGAGCGGGAACACAGTTTCGACGAAGCCTTCGGTGACGTTGTAGCTGCCGACCACCGGCGCCTGGTTGCCGACGTAGGAATCGTTGATGGCGTTGGAGGCGCTCTGGATGCCGCCGCCGGATTCCACGCGGTGCTCGATGCCGGTCGCGAACGACACCGGACCCGCCCAGTTGTCGAACGGATTGCCGGTGATGGACGCGGCCATCACCTGCTCGCGGTAGGTCTCGCGGGCGAACGACCAGCCGGAGATATAGTTGATCGCCGCCTGGCTGTTGACGCCGGTGCCGAACAGGTTGAACGGCACGCAGCCATTGGTGGGATTGGTGAGGGTCGAGCGGCAGACCGCGATGCCCTGGGCGTTGCGCACGGAATCCAGCGCGAGGTTGAGCTTGGACTTGAAGCGGTCGTAGAACCGCTTGGTCGCGCCCGATTCACCCGCCTGATAGTAGGCGTCCCACGACCAGTTGGAGCCGAACAGGTCGACCTTGCCCTCGGCGCCCGCCACATAGCGGCGCACCAGGCGCGTGTTGCGCGCCTTCAGATAGGGCACGTCGGCGGACATGGTGCCGAACGGCAAGGTGGTGAGCTTCAGCGCGGTCATCTGCGCCTGGACGGTGGCGGGGATGAAGGCGTTGTCGGCTTTCACCGTGAGATCGCCGGGATTGAAGTGCGACGACGTGCCCGAGAGGCTGTCGTCATAGGCCCAGTTCCACTGGCCGTAGATGTTGATGTCGTCGGTGATGTCGAACGCCAGGCGCGCGAAGGCGGTCTGGCGGGTTTCCGACGGGTCGAGGGTGTTGGTGATGGAGGTGACGTCGTTGGCCGCCCAATCGCCGCCGCTCATCCACGGGTCCTTGATCACCGAACCGTAGTTGAACTGATAGGGCGTGCCGCCGGGGCCGAAGGCGATGCCCTTCAAGGGGCCGCCGGTGATGATGCCGCCGGGGGTCTGGTTGCTCTGGGACGACTGCGGCACCACGATCTGGAACGGCTGGCCGTTGCCCACCGCGTAGGCCGGGTTGAGGATGATGTGCCAGCCCTGCTTGGCCCAGGCGCGCGGCGTGCCTTCGATGCCGTCCACGCGCGCGGCTTCACCGGACAACAGCAAATGCCCGCGGCCATCGGCGAAGGGCACCCCGGCGGTGAGCGCGATCTTCCAGTTGCGGTCGTCGCCGTAGGTGGTGACGCCGCCCTGCACCTCGCCCTTCACGCCGGTGAACTTCTTGTCGAGGATGAAGTTCACCACCCCGGCCACGGCGTCCGAGCCGTATTGGGCCGAGGCGCCGCCGGTGACGATATCGACGCGGCTGATGAGCTGTTGCGGGAAGGTGTTGATGTCGACGAGGCCGGTCGGCTGCGAGCCCACCGAGCGCTGGCCGTCCAGCAGCACCAGCGTGCGGGTGCCGCCCAACTGGCGCAGGTTGAGGGTGTTGAGGCCGGCGCCGCCGGCGCTGACGCTGGTGCGCGAGGTCTGCGGGCTGGCGGAGCCCGTGAGCTGCGGCAGGGTGTTGACGTAATCGGCGATATTGGCCGGGGCCATCTTCTGAATCTGCTCGACGCCCACGACCGTCAGCGGTGTCGGCGCCTCGTAGCCGTCGCGCACCACGCGGGTGCCGGTGACGACGATTTCCTCGACCGCAGGCGCCTGGGCGGTTTGCGCGGTCTGCGCCTGGGCGGAAACGCTGAGCGCGGCCGCGCTGACGGTGGTGAGGACGAATGTCTTAAGCGAATTTCTGCGATGGAACGTCATGATACCCCTCATGAGTAAAACGTTTGCCCCTCAGCAAACGTGGTGAAATTCAAAAATCAGCGCGCGGAAGGCCCGTCGAAATACTCGACGATCAGCCGGGCCACATGGCCCAGGCGGTCGTCGGCGTCGGCGGCGAGGCCCTCGTAGCCGATGGTGTAGAACGCGATCACGATCGGGCCGGACCGGGCGTAGATCATGCCGACGTCGTTGGTCACGCCGCCGGTCTCGCCGGTCTTGTGCGCCACCGGCACCGAGAGCCAGTGCGGGATCTTGCGGGTGCCGGACTGCTGGCCGCGCATCATGCGCTTCAGCTCGTCGCACGCCTCCTTGGACGCGATGGTGCCCTTCTCGATGCCCTCGATCAGCCGGCCCATCTCATTGGGCGTGACGATGCCGAGCCAGGTGGTCTCGTCCATGGCGGTTTTGCGCATCTGCTCGTTGATCTTCTTGTCCGCCACCTCCTTGCGCAGCGCGGCGATCTTGGCCTCGCGCGGCTTGGTGAAGGACTCCAGATTGGTCTGCATGGCGAACACGTCTTCGGGCGTCATGGACTTGTTCTTGGCATCGGCCAGGTCATAGGGCCGGCGGAAATAATCGTTGGTGGTCATGTTGAGGTGCAGGGTCTGAAAACCCTGCTCCTTCAGGAAGGCGTTCACCGCCGCCGGGCCGCCGACCTTGGCGATCATGATGTCGGTGGCGGAGTTGTCGCTGGTGATGATCATCTGCAGGATCACGTCGCGCAGCGTCGGGTTCAGGCCGACATCGTGGTACTTGAAAATGCCCGAGCCGCCGCGGAAATCGCTGGCCTTGATGGTGTAGCGGTCGTTGAGGTTGAGCTTCTTCTGGTCCTGCAGGCGGTACGCCAGCACCGCGACCGCCATCTTGATGGTGCTGGCGCTGTCGAAATGCATGTCGCCGCGCACATTGGCTTCGGCGCCGGTGCCAAGGTGGTGCAGGTAAATCCCGCCCGTGCCCGAGAAGCGCGATAGCTCCGCGGTCAACAGCTTGGTAAGCGCCGGGTCGGGCGTCGCGGCGGCCTGCGCGAAAGCCTGCCCGTTGAGAAACAGAGCCGTCGCGGCAATGGCGAGCGCGCGCGTGAGCGTCATGGCTTTCCCCAAACTCAACCGCACCCGCGCAACGCAGGTGCGAGAAAGCCATTACAGCACCATGACACCCCCCGGGCGAGCGCTTTCTGGCGCTAACCCCCGGAAATCATTTGTAGAACACGTGGTCGGCGAATGAGGTTGAGAGTTTCGCCAGTTCCAGCCCGGAGCGAAACTTACGAGTCATTTTGCAGCGCACAGTGGTGGAAAGTTGCGAGGTCGCGGGCTACGGGGCCGTCTCCAGCTTGAGCGCCGCCTTCACGTCGCGCCAGTCCACCAGTTTGAAGTTCTGGCGCGCGCGGGTGGTGGATGTGGCCTCGCCGTCCGTATCCACATCGTCCTGCATGATCACCACGCCTTCCGGGAAAGCGCCCACCGCGCCGCCGAGGGCGGTGACGCCGTCGGTGCCGGTGACGCCATCCACGCCCTTGGCCGCCATCACCGAGAAGCGCCCGGCGTAGACCGGCGCTTCGCCGTCCACGCGCCACACAGGGAATGTGGAATCGCCCTGGCTGGAGGCGATCAGCCAGGTCTTGGCGCCGTCCTTCAACAGCGCGAGGCCTTCCACGTCGGGCGTGATCATCTCGGACGGCGCGGCGGCGATCTTCACGCGCGCGGTGTCGGCAGGGTCGAGGCTATAGCGCCAGATGCCGTGGTCCTCCTCGCCGATGTAGAGCACGCCCTTTTCATCATCCACCACGCAGCCTTCGGTCTGGCTGCCGACGGCGTAGCGCTTCTCCTCGGTGGCGATGAAGGCGCCGTCGGGGCCGGCGGCGATCTTCTGCTGGCGCACTTCGCCGTCGATGCCGTTGGTGATCACCAGGAAGTCATCGCCGCGCTTGCCCATGCAGAGGCCGTAAGGCTCACCGAGGTCGAGCTTGGCGATTCCCCAGGGCGCGGTCTGCAGCGTGGCGGGGTCCAGCAGATAGAGTGCTGCGCCCTTGCGATCGCGGTCGCTCACCGCCACCAGCACCTTCTCGCCGGAGGGCGTCGGGAAACCGCCGCGCAGATCGACGTTGTTGAGGCGCCCATCGGGAATGAACTGCGTCACCTTGCCGGTGAGATCGTAGGCGTAAAGGCCCGCCTGCTTGTCGGTGCCGAAGATCACGCCGCGCGTGGGGTCCTTCGGGTCGACCCAGATGGCGGGATCGTCGGCGGCGTCGGCGGCCTGGGTCGCCACGGCCTGGGTTTCACCGGCCGCCGGCACGGGCGTGCCCACGCCTTTTTCCAGCTTCGCGGAATCGGACACCGCCTCTTTATCCGACTTGCCGCAGGCGGCGACGAGAACAAGGCACAGCAGCGTAACAATAGCGCGGGTCATGGAAATCCTGAGCAGAAGTGAGGCCGGAAGATCACACCTTCTTCCCATTCGGCTGCGAGAAAGGAAAGAGAAAGCATTGTAAAATTTCCGCAATGCAACTGAAAGAAAACTTGCTCCAACCTGTCTCTATATATCGCCCCTTCAATTAGTTGGGGGTTCGCCAATGCTTAAATTCAAATCTCTCCTGCTCGGCGCCGTCTCGGTGGCCGCGCTGTCACATACCGTTCATGCCGCCGATGCGGCCGCCGCGAGCGCGCAAGCCGCCGCGGTGCGCGGTGATGTGGAAGAGATCGTCATCACCGGCAAGCCGCTGGCCGATAGCGAGGCCGCCGCGCTGCGGGTGCAGCGCTTCTCGGACTCGCTGGTGAGCGTGCTGTCCGCCGACGCGGTCGGCAACCTGCCGGACCAGAACGTCGCCTTCGCCGTGGGCCGCCTGCCGGGTGTCGGTATCGAGCGCGACCAGGGCCAGGCCCGTTACGTCAACCTGCGCGGCGCGCCGGTGTACTGGACCACGCTGTCGTTCGACGGCCTGTCGGTGGTCAGCCCGCAGGGGCGTGAGTCGCGCTTCGACAATATCCCCTCGGCCATCGCCAGCCAGATCACCGTGCAGAAGGCCATCGTGCCCTCCATGGCGGGCGCCTCGGTGGCGGGCAACGTGGACATCCGCACGCGCCGCGCCTTCGACTACGACGGCCAGACCATCAGCGGCAAGGCCGCCGGCGGCTACGTCACGCTCGGCGGCGGCGCGGAAATGGACACCTCGCTGGTGTATTCCAACATTTTCGCCGACGGGAAGCTGGGCTGGGTGGCGCAGGGCTCCTACTACAGCCGCGAGATGGCGACCGACAACTGGGAGACCGACCCCTACCTCTCCAACACCATCGACCCCGCCAAGCACTTCGCCCGCGAGCACGAGAACAAGCACTACCGCCTGACCCGCTACAACATCTCGGGCTCCACCCGCCTCGACTACCGCTGGGACGGCAACAACATCTTCGCCAGCACCATCTACACGCTCTATCACGACGATGAATTGCGCGACAATTTCATCTTCCGCCTGGACCAGGGCACCGACGCCGCCGGCAACAGCTACACCAGCGCCGCCTATATCAACGCCGCCAACCCCAAGCAGGGCACGGTCTATGGTGCCCGCATCAACGCCCGCATCGACTACCGCGACTCAAAAGAAAAGATGTCCACCTCCACCATCGGCGGCGAGCATCTGTTCGCCGACGTATGGACCCTGGACTGGCGCGCCAACTACACCTTCACCCAGGACGGCCGCGACACGCCCGTCACCGCGGCGCTGCAGAGCCCCAGCGCCTTCAACCTGCGCCCGACCGTGGCCTATGACTTCACCAACACCGCCGTGAACACCGTGCGGCTCTACACCACCGGCGGCGCCACGGCGGCGCGCACACAAGGCGCGCAGGTGACCAACATCGAGAACTTCCAGTTCCCGCTGACCAGCATCGGCAACCTGTTCGGCGGCGACATCACCCAGGCCAGCACCCTTAAGGCCGACGTCAGCCGCCTGATGGACCTCGGCGCGCTGCCCACCAAGCTGCAGTTCGGCGGCCTCTACACCGACCGCAAGAAGAAGTCGCGCGAAGTGGCCTACAGCCGCGCCTATTCCACCGGCACCATCCCGACCTGGGCCACCTTCGCCACCGACAAGATCGGCTACCTCGGCAGCCAGAACCTCAATTACACCTTCCGCTACACCGACAAGGACTTCACCACCAACTTCATGAACGACCTGGTGAAACAGGGCCTCGCCACCCGCACCGACACCAGCGCCAACTGGTGGAAGGTGACCGAGGAACTGATGGCGTTCTACGCCATGGGCACCACGGAATTCGACTGGGGCAACGTGGTCTACGGCGCGCGCGTCGAGAAAACCAAGAACACCGGCGAGGCCTGGGTGGCCTTCCCGGCCGCGGGCGCGACGCCCGCGCAGACCCGCTTGGTGCAGACCACCAGCGAAGACACCATGGTCTACCCCAGCGCCAACCTGAACTGGAACATCACCCCGGAAGTGAAAGGCCGCCTCGGCGTCTCCACCTCGGCCTCGCGCCCCGATTTCGACGACCTGCGCCCCAACTTCACGGTCAGCGACGCCAACCAGACGGTGTCCGGCGGCAACCCCAACGCCAAGCCGGAAAAGCAGGTGGGTGTGGACGCCTATGTGGAATGGTACATGAACCCCACGGGCTTCCTGTCGGCAGGCCTGTTCTACAAGGACATCTCACGGGTGTTGGTGCAGACCTCGGGCGTGTTCGGCTCCACCGCGCTCAATGTGCCGGGCCTCGACCGCTCGGGCTACGCC
>CANJOI010000175.1 GCA_947475365.1 Fidelibacterota bacterium
ATCGGTCACGTTGCGCGACCTCAACCGCGAATTCGATTGGGGCCTGCCCGATGACAAAGCCACAACCCTCGCGGGGCTCATCCTGTACGAGGCGCGGACGATTCCCGAAGCAGGCCAACGGTTTCTGTTCCATGGCTTCCGCTTCGAGGTGGTGCGGCGCACCCGCAATCAGCTGACCCTGATCCGCATACGCCCGGCGTCCAAGGCCGAGGACGCCACACCCGCCTCGCCCGCGGCCGCTTGACCGCCCTTCCCCACAAGCAGACACTTTGATCGTGGAGGGGTCGAGAGACCCCGCTCGAGGCCGGGCCGCTTTCTTCGCCCGCCCTTCCGTCGGGGCTTGAGACCCGAATTCGCCGGCGGCCTCCCGCCGCCGGCTCTGGAAGGGAGTTGCGCCATGATCAGGAAGATTGTTCCCGACGTCATTAGCGGTCAGACCCTTTGTACGGTGCGGCCCGAGGACACTGTGCGAACGGCGGCGCGCCTCATGCGCGAGCGCAAGATCGCCGCGGTGCTGGTGATGGAGGGAGAGCGCATGGTCGGCATCATCACCGAACGCGACATGACCGCCAGGGTCATCGCCGCCGGCCTCAATCCCGAGATCTCCACCGCGCGCGACATCATGACAGCGGACCCGGACACGCTTTCCCCCGACGACACCGCGGCGGACGCCATCCGCATGATGAAGCTGCACAACTACCGCCACCTGCCGGTGGTCGAGGGCGCGCGCGGCCAAGACCGGCGGGTGGTCGGCATGGTCTCGGTGCGTGACCTCTATGCGGTCTACAACACGGAGCTTGAACAGGATCTCGCCCATCGCAACGCCTTCATCTACGGCGAGAGCTACGGCGCTTCGGCCTGACGGCTTTGCAATAATGTGCGGTATGCTTCTCCGACGCCGATGATTAAATCGCCGGAGCATTTCCATCTGGAAATGCGACCTCTTAAACTGGGGCATGGCACGCTTGTGCCATGCCGCAAGAGTCGATTCCATGCCGCTGCCCGAGCCCACGTTCGACCGAACCCTGCTGCATACCCGCACCGTCACCTGTGAGGGCTACGAGCGTGAGGACGGCCTCGTCGATATCGACGGCTGGCTGACCGACGTGAAGACCTACGATGTGCCCAACCAGGACCGCAACGGCATCCCCGCCGGTGTGCCCATCCACGGCATGGGCCTGCGCATGACCATCAGCCGCGACCTGATCATCCGCGACATCGTCGCGATTCAGGATTACACGCCGTTTGCCCTGTGCCCCGCCATCACGCCGGCGTTCAAGCAGCTGGTGGGGGTGAGCCTGGGTAAAGGCTTCAACCGCGCCGTCCGCGAGAAAATGGGCGGCACCAAAGGGTGTGTGCACCTGGTCGACCTGCTGGGCCCCATGGCGACGGTCGCTTATCAAACGCTGGATGAGCCGCTTTACCGCGCCGCGCAGGCGGCAAAGGCCCAACCGCATTTCATCAACGCCTGCCACGCCTGGCGCGAGGACGGCGTGCTGGCCATGACCGAATTTCCCCCGTCCGCGGAGCGGACAGAATCCACAAAACGCAGCGCGGAGCCCGCGTAGTGCCGCTGCCGCAAACCACCGCACGAAAACTGCTGCACCGGCGCACCGTGGTGTGCCGCGGCTATGAACGCGCCGATGGCGCCTTCGACGTGGACAGCAGCGTCGAGGACATGAAGCCGCTCGGCACGCCGCTCGCCGCCAATCCGGTGGGACCCGGCGATATCGTCCACGGCATGTCGCTCAGGATCACGGTCGATGCCGGCCTCACCGTCACCGACGCGGTGGCGGTGACGGATCATGCCCCGTTCAAGGTGTGCGGCGCCATCACGCCCGCCTTCCGCAAACTGATCGGCCTGAAGCTGATCAAGGGCTTCACCAAAGCGGTGCGCGATGTGGTGGGGGGCGTGCAAGGCTGCGTCCACATCGTCGACCTGGTCGGCCATGCCGCGACGGTCACCTATCAGACCATGGGCCGCAGGCGCCGCGAGCAAGCGATCGAGACCAAGGGCGTCACCGTGAAGCCGGCCCTGCTCAACACCTGCCACGCTTGGGCCACCGACAGCCCGGTGGTGAAGCGCGAGTTTCCGAAATTTTATACCGGGACCGAGTAGCTCAGGCTTCACCCGGCGCGGTCAGCTTCAACGACAGGGCGTGCACGCGCTCGCGCAGTTCGTCGGCCAGCAGGCCGTGCACCAGGCGTTGGCGCTCCACCCGTGATTTGCCCGCGAAGGCCGCGGATTCGACCGCGACATTGAAATGGGTTTCGCCCGCGCCATCGGAGGCGGCGCCCGCGTGTCCGTGGTGGCGCTGCGAATCGTCAACGATGTCGAGACGCGTGGGCGCGAGGCCCGCCGTCAACTTCGATCTGATGCGCTCGCTGTAAATTCCCATCATCTCACATCCACGAAATACATATCCGCCGCGAAGATACAAGATTGCCGCGCGCGGGCCGGCCACCCATATTTAGCCACCATGCCGCTCAAAGCCGAGTCTTTCGCGTCGGAAAGAAGTCCCCGGGAGAAATCCCGGGACAAGGCGACCTGCGCCTGCGCCTGGGAAGGGTGCACCGCCACCGGTGAATATCGTGCGCCCAAGGACCGGGACTTGCGGTCCTATGTCACCTTATGCCTGGAGCATGTGCGCGCCTACAACGCGTCCTGGGACTACCACAAAGGCGCCACCGTCGCCGACCTGGAAGCCGAGATTCGCAGCGCCGCCACCTGGGAGCGCCCGACCTGGAAGATGGGGACCCTGGGCGGCGGACGCCGGCGCTACAAAGTCCATGATCCGTTTGGCTTCGCGGCCGGCACCGCCTTCGATCCCGACGGCGAAACCGCCTCGGCCAAAGACGGCCGATCCAGAGACGGCGGACGGGACGAAGCCTCGCAGGTTCATGCCGCGCGCCAGGGCGCCCTCAAGGTGCTCAGCCTCACCATGCCGGTAACGCTGGAGAGCCTGAAGCAGCGCTACAAGGAGCTGGTGAAGAAGTATCACCCCGACGCCAACGGCGGCTCGGCCGAGGCCGAAACCCGCATGAAGATCATCAATCAGGCCTACCAACTCCTGCGCAGCGAACTGCAGCCGGCGGTTCAGACCTAAAGGCCTCTTTAGGTTGACTGAAACACCTTGAAATCCCTTATTTAAAGCGTAATTGCGGGCCGAGGCTCCGGCGTGTCATAAACCCGCTTCCCCCTTGAACTTAAGGTGCGCCCCGATATGAGCAAGCGGACGGAAACACCCGCTCAGATTTCTTCCACTCCCGACAAGCAGGTGTCGGTGCGTGAGACCTTCGGTCTCAACAGCGATATGACCGTGGCGGCGTTCTCGGAGCGCAGCGAACATGTGCCCGATCTCGATCCGGCCTATCGCTTCGATCACGACACCACCCTCGCGATCCTGGCCGGCTTCTCGCATAACCGGCGCGTCATGGTGCAGGGCTATCACGGCACCGGCAAATCGACCCACATCGAGCAGGTCGCCGCGCGCCTCAACTGGCCGTGCCTGCGCATCAACCTCGACAGCCATATCAGCCGCATCGACCTGATCGGCAAGGACGCCATCGTCCTGCGCGACGGCCAGCAGGTGACCGAGTTCCGCGAAGGCCTCTTGCCCTGGGCGCTCCAGCACCCGGTGGCGCTGGTGTTCGACGAATACGACGCCGGCCGCCCGGATGTGATGTTCGTGATCCAGCGCGTGCTGGAAGTGGACGGCAAGCTCACCCTGCTCGACCAGAACAAGATCATCCGGCCGCATCCGGCGTTCCGCCTGTTCGCGACCACCAATACCATCGGGCTGGGAGACACCACCGGCCTATATCACGGCACCCAGCAGATCAACCAGGGCCAGATGGATCGCTGGAACATCGTCGCCACCTTGAACTATCTGAAGCATGACGCCGAAACCAACATCGTGCTGGCCAAGGTCAAAGGCTACGGCACGGCCGAAGGCAAGAAGATCATTTCCGCCATGGTCGATGTGGCGGATTTGACGCGCGCGGGCTTCATGGCCGGCGACATCTCCACCGTCATGTCGCCGCGCACCGTGATCAGCTGGGCCGACAACAACCAGATCTTCAAGGACCTCGGCTATTCTTTCCGCGTGACCTTCCTCAACAAATGCGACGAGACCGAGCGGCCGGTCATCGCTGAGTACTATCAGCGCTGCTTCGGCGAGGATATCGCGGGCGCGGCCGTGGAAGCCGTGGCGTAGGCTAGGCCTTCGCCATGGTCACCAAGCCGCCGCACCCCGGTCCCGCCGAACGCGGTCTCTCCAAGGCCGAGCAGTTCAAAGCCGCGACCACCGCGGCGGTGAAGGCCATTTCCGGCAAGCGCGACCTGGCGGTGGTCTACACACCTCTCGCCGCCAACCAGAAGCCCGCGCCCGGCGGCCAGAACGACATGCGGCTGCCGATGCCGCCGCACAAGCTCACGCCTGAGAATGTCACCCGCCTGCGCGGCGCCGCCGACGCCTTGGCGCTGCGGCTGGCGCACCACAGCGACGCGGTGCATGCCCGGCGCATGCCGGTCAGCAAGGATGCGGTCGCCGCCTATAACGCCATGGAACAGACGCGGGTCGAGGTGATCGGCGCCCGCCAGTACCAAGGCGTGAACCACAACCTGAGCCAGGCCCTGGAACAGCGCCTGACCCTGGAAGGCTATCAGGCGGCGCGCTCGTTCTATCAAGTCGATATGAGCGACGCCTTGCGCGTATTGGTGCACGACCGCTGCGGCACACTGCACCTGGGCGCGTCGGGCGGGCATATCCGCGACCTGCTGAAGGAGCACTTCGGCGCGAAGCTGGACCGTGACCTTGCCGAGCTCTCGGACAATGTCGCCGACCAACGCAAGAGCGCCGACATCCTGCGCCGCCTGATCGACACCCTGGAGCTGGAAAAAGACAACGCCCAGGACCTGCAGCAGGACGAGGAACAGGAAGGCAACGACCCGGCCGGGGGCGACGCCGATCCCGACCAGGACAAGGACGATAGTTCCCAGAGCGACGAAGGCGACCAAAGCCAGGGCGAAGGCGAGCAGCCGTCGCAATCGCGCGAGGCCGAAGCCGAGGCGGTGGAGGACGGCGACGTCCAGGGCCAGCCCATCATGGGCGCCGAGGACGACGCCGACGGCAAGCAGTCGGCGCCGCGCATGGGCCATAACAAGGGCCGCGAGCAGGAACGCTACAAGGTCTTCACCACGCGCTACGACCAGGAAGAAGACGCCGCCGACCTGTGCGACGCCGAGGAGCTGAGCCGCCTCCGGCTGCAACTCGACCGGCAGCTCGCGCATTTGCAGGGCGTGGTGTCGCGCCTCGCCAACCGCCTGCAGCGCCGCCTCATGGCGCAGCAGATGCGCAGCTGGGAGTTTGACCTTGAGGAAGGCCTGCTGGATGCCAGCCGCCTCGCCCGCATTGTCGCCAACCCGACCCACTCGCTGTCGTTCAAGCGCGAGAAGGAAACCCGCTTCCGCGATACGGTGGTTTCGCTACTGATCGACAACTCCGGCTCCATGCGCGGGCGGCCCATCACCATCGCGGCCATGACCGCGGACCTCCTGGCGCGCACGCTCGAGCGCTGCGGCGTGAAGGTCGAGATCCTGGGCTTCACCACCAGCCAGTGGAAGGGCGGCCAGTCACGCCGTCTGTGGACGGAGAGCGGAAAACCCGCCAATCCGGGGCGTCTCAACGATCTGCGCCATATCATCTACAAAGCCGCCGACACCCCCTGGCGCCGCGCGCGCCGCAACCTGGGCCTGATGCTGCGCGAAGGCATCCTCAAGGAAAACATCGACGGCGAGGCCCTGGCCTGGGCGCATAACCGCCTGGCCGCGCGCGGCGAGCAGCGCCGCATCCTGATGGTGATCTCCGACGGCGCGCCGGTGGACGATTCAACGCTGTCGGTGAACCCCGGCAACTACCTCGAGCAGCATCTGCGCGAAGTCATCCGCTACATCGAGGACAAGTCCGAGGTGCAGCTGCTGGCCATCGGCATCGGCCACGACGTCACGCGCTATTACCGCCGCGCCGTGACCCTCATGGACGCCGACGAATTGGGCGGCGCGGTCATGGCGCAGCTCACCGACCTGTTCGAGGAAGACGACGACGGCGCGGGTCGCGGCGGCGCCGCCCCGCTCATTATGTAGCCCGATGCCGCAGGTCTCCATCACCCGCCTGCGCATCCGGTCCGCCCGGTTTTTTCTGCCGTTCTTCTGGCATACCTACCGCAGCCTCCGGCAAGCCCGCGCGGCCGACGGCTGCCTCGCCGTGCAGGTCAACAATTTCGCCGGCGCCTTCTGGACACTGACCCTATGGCGTGACCGTGCCGCCATGCGCGGCTTCATGCTCTCCGGCGCCCATCGCAAGGCGATGCCGAAGCTGGCAAAATGGTGCGACGAAGCCTCGCTCGCCCATTGGGACCAGGAAACCGCCGCGCTGCCGCCCTGGCCGGAAGCTTCCCGGCGCCTTGGCGCGGAAGGCCGCACCTCCGCGCTGGACCACCCCTCACCGGCCCACGCCGCCGGCAAACCCCTCGGCACCGCCGGATAAAATCCGGGACTTCGCCACATCCCGTGCGCAGATGCTGGCGCCGGGAAAAGCGTGAATTCGGTTTCACGTGAAACAATCGCCTCATGTTCCACACGGCGGCACAGCTATCTTCGCGCCGCAATCGCCGCGCGGCGGGCGCGGGGTTCAGGGGCATGCGGATGGGCGGCGATGGCGCGTTCGTAGAGGCCGAGCGCCTCGCCGGAAGCGCCTTTGGCTTCCAGGATCGCGCCCAACTCCATCATGGCGGGGAGATGGTCCGGGATCGCATCCAGAATCTGACGCGCCAGCCCTTCGCCCTCGGTGACTGTGGGGTCTTGCGCGAGCGTAATGGGCGCGTTCCAGGGATCGAAGCTCACCAGCGCGCGCGCATCCTGATCGGGGCGCACAAACGCCTCGCCGCGCTGGTTCAGCATCGCCGCCACGAAGGAGAACGAGCTGTTGGAGATGGCGAGATGCGTCGCCTGGGTCAGGATGTGGAAATCGGCATAAAACTCCGCGCCCGGCAGCAGCGCGCCGAGGGCGTCCGCGGTGACGGGGGCATAGTCTTTGAACGCCGCGACCACGCCCGGATCGTCGGTCGCGATATAGAGCAGCGGGCGCTCGAGGCGCGGCCATAGCGCCGCCAGCCAGGCCAAATACCAGTCTTCCGGCGCCGTCCAGAGCCGGTTGGTGACGAAATCACCGCGACGCAGATGCAGCGCCACCAGCGGCCGGCCGCCGGCGTTCAGCTTGGCCCTCCATCCTTCCGTCACCGCCGCCAGTTCGGGCCGGGGTGTGAACAGGCGCCTGAAGCGGTCGCGATGGCCGGCGAAGTCGCGGGAGTCCTTTTGGAAGTATCCCCACAAGTCGCGCCCCGCGAGGTCGCGGTTGTCCCGCCCCGACAGCGCCCCCAAAAGATCGGCGTCCTTCTCCGAGAGTTCGGGCAGCGGCGCGCCCAGCAAAGGATCGTCAAAGCCGAACAGGTCGCGCCCGATCCAGTCTGTGAATTCCGCCGTGAGGCCATGGTCCTCGGCGTAGAGGCGCGTCATGGCGTATTGCAGCAGCTGGTTGGCGAACCGGCCATATGTGCCCAGCGCCGAACACATGATGCGCCGGTCCGGCGCGGGCGCGCGCGGAGCCGGCGCCGCGCCCCAGTGGCGGCGCAGCAGGATCACGGCACGCCGGGTGAATGCGCGCCCGCTGCCGGGGTTCACCGCGCTGGCGCGCTCATAGACCGCCACAGCTTCTTCCCCGCGCGCGGTGCGCTCAAGGATCCCGCCCAGCGCCAGCAGTACGGGATAGTGCGCGGGAAACTGATCGAGCACGGTCCGCGCCAGCGCCTCGCCCTCGGCCAGGCGGCCGTGGTCGATATGAGCCTGGATCAAAGCGGGCGCGCCCTCGGGATCAAGGGAGGGATCAAGGGAGGAATTGAGGGTCTCGTTCATGGGGCACCGAT
>CANJOI010000176.1 GCA_947475365.1 Fidelibacterota bacterium
AACCGCCCTTTTCCTTTTGTGGGGGCAGGGACGATGAGGATGGGAACGGTCATCGACACGCCCACCCGCATCCTGATCACTGTGGATGACTGTGAAACATGGGGCGATTGTTTCACGTGAAACCGAATTCACGCTTTCGCCGGAATTGACGCTACCGCCGGTGGCGGCGGACGTTGCATGATGACAGCGTGATTGGGGGAGGGGACGCATGAAAATAATCCCGGCGGCTGTGTGTGTGGCGGCATTGGCGTTGGCAGGGCAGGCGTGCGCCCAGGAAAAAGCCCAGGAAAAAGCCCAGGAAAAAGGAGGCCTCGATCAGACTGGGCCCTATGAGCCGGTGGCAGGCTGGTTCAAGCCCGGCATCGACCGTTGGGATCAGCCGGTCACGTCGCTCACCATCGACACGCCCAACCGCATCCTGATCACGGTTTCCGATCAGCGCCGCACCCAACCCAATGCGCCGATGCTGTCGGCCGACGGCAAAGTGCTGCCCGAGCGCAGCACCGCGTCCACCCGGGCCAAAGCCGAACTGCCCCATCTGCACCAGATCATGGCGCTGGACGCCGACGGCAAGGCGGTCGAGGACTGGACGCAGTGGAACGACCTGTTCGGTTTGCCGCACAACATAGAGGTCAATCCTTACGACCCGGACCGTCACGTCTGGGTGGTCGATCTCGAGCACCAGATCATCAAGTTCACCAACGACGGTAAGAAGCAGGTGATGAAGCTGGGCGAGCGCGGCGTCACGGGCACGGACCGCAACCATTTCAACATGCCCGCCAGTCTCGCATTCATGCCGGACGGCTCGTTTTACGTGACCGATGGCTACGTCAACGCCCGCATCATCAAGTTCGACAAGAACGGCAAGTATGTCTCCGAATTCGGCTCCAAGGGCTCAGGCCCCGGCCAATTCGACTTGGTGCATTCGGTCACGATCGACGCCCAACACCGCTTTTACGCCGCCGACCGGCGCAACAGCCGCATCCAGGTGTTCGACCGTGACGGCAAGTTCCTGGACCAGTGGAAGAACGTCGGCAGTCCCACGCGCCTGATTATCACCAAGGATCAGACCTTGTGGATGACGGAGGCTAACTACAACCGCATCGCCCATTTCGATTTGAACGGCAAGCTTCTGACGTATTGGGGCGTCACCGGCGCCGCGCCCGGCGCTTTCGACAACGCCCACAACTTCGATGTGGATGAGAGCGGCAATCTGTTCATCGCCGACGCCTGGAACAACCGCGTCCAGAAGTTCGTGCCGCGCAAAGGCGCCGACCCCGCGCGCCTGATCGGGCAGGAATTTCGCCTGCCGTAGGCGTTGCGCGGCCATGAAGGCCCAGCACGGCGGGTCTCCCGAGCCCGCCCTTTGCGGGCATATCCTCCCGCCGCGATCGCCTTAACGTCGGCGTCGGGGTAAACGCGGGCTGGCAAAGGATATGCAGAAGCGGCTGCGGGCTCAGCCCACACTCGCCGCGATGCGAAAGTTAGTCAGCTGACGTTGTGCTGCGATGCAATATTATTGACGCGCCGCAGCGGTCGTCCGCTTGAACTGTGTCATCGCGAACACAGTGCCCCACGAAACATGCGGCCACGCATAAAGCTTGCGGCAACCGGTGCGGCTGAGTAGTACCACTGCATTATGACCCCAAAGAGGGGGAACGCGCTCCGGGAGACATTCGAGCGCGGGGATTTTTATTAGGGGGAACCATGACCAAATTTACGCCCGGACTCCGTCTGGTGAAGGCACGCGCCTTGGCCACGACGTCGGCGCTGGCAATGATCACAAGCGCGGTCGTCACCGCGCAGGCTCAAGCGCAGACCGCGCCGGCCGCGCAGAGCGCCCAGGCGCCAGCGCTGGAAGAAATCGTCGTTACCGGCAGCCGCGTGATCCGCGACGGCTATGAAGCCCCGACGCCGGTCTCGGTGATGAGCGCCGAAATGCTCAACTCTTTCGCCGACACCAACATCGCGGACTCAGTGAACAAGCTGCCGGCGTTCTCCGGCAGCACGACCCCGCGTTCGGCCACCGCCAACCTGACCTCCGGCGCCGCGGGCGTGAACGTCCTCAACCTGCGCGGCATCGGCGGTAACCGCGTGCTGGTGCTCCTCGACGGCAAGCGCGTCATCAACGCCTCGGTCAGCAACGGCTTCACCGGCGCCGACGTCAACTCGATGCCCAACGGCCTCATCAGCCGCGTCGACGTGGTCACCGGCGGCGCCTCGGCCGCCTATGGCTCGGACGCGCTCTCGGGCGTCGTCAACTTTGTGCTCGACAAGGAATTCGTTGGGTTGAAAGGCAAGGTTGAAGGCGGCGTGACCACCTACGGCGACGACCGCAATTGGACGGTCTCGCTCTCGGGCGGCACCACCTTCGCCAACGGCAGGGGCCACTTCCTGATCTTCGGCGAAGACGGCTTCAACGACGGCATCATCGGCGTGCCGCGCGGCTGGAACTCGGAGGGCGGCTCGGTGGTCGCCAACTCCGCCTACACCCCGACCAACGGCCTGCCGGCGTTCCTGGCCGCGCGCCGGGTCGGCGTCAGCAGCGGCACCGCTGGCGGTCTGATCACCAGCGGCCCCCTGAAGGGCATCGCTTTCGGCCCGGGCGGCACGCCGTACCAGTTCCAGTATGGCTCGATCTGCTGCGCCAACAACGCCATGGTCGGCGGTGACTGGGCTACGTCGCGCATCGACAACAACCTCGACCTCGATCCGGAAGTCGAGCGCCTGAACATGTTCACACGCCTCAGCTATGACGTGACCGACAACATCCAGGTGCATGCCGAGTACCAGTGGGCCTATGCCCACTCCAACGCCAATTCGAATCCGAACCGCACCCTGGCCAATATGACCATCAAGGCCGACAACCCGTTCATTCCGGCGGCGGTAGCGGCGCAGATGACCGCTCTGAAGCTCACCTCCTTCGTAATGGGTTCGTGGAACGCCGATGTGCCGCGCTTCCACTCCAACAACAAGCGCACCACTCGCCGTGGCGAATTCGGCCTTACCGGCAATTTCGACGCTGTCGACACCAACTGGAAGTGGGACGCCTACTACCCGATCAGCACCACCGGTCTGTCCCAGCGCGCTGACTCGGTGGGTCATACCGTCCGCATCGCCAACGGCCGCGACGCCGTGCGCGCGGCCAACGGCGCCATCGTCTGCCGCATCAACGTCGATGCCATCACCACCAACGACGATCCCCGCTGCGTGCCGTACAATCCGTTCGGCGTTGGGGTGAACTCGAAGGCCGCGATCGACTACTACGCCGGCACCAGCTTCCGCTATGACGCCCTGCGTCAGGACGCCAGCTCCATCAGCGTCAGCGGCGAGCCGTTCTCGTCCTGGGCCGGTCCGGTCTCCGTGGCGTTCGGTATCGAACATCGCTACGAGCGCATCACCAGCATCCAGACCGCGGACGACGAGCAGGGCCTCTGGCTCACCGGCAACTACCGCGGCAACTACGGCAACTACAGCGTGACCGAAGGTTTCATCGAAACCGTCATTCCGCTGGCCAAGGATGTGTCGTGGGCGCAATCGTTTGACGTCAACCTTGCGATGCGCGGCACCGACTATACGACCTCGGGCTACGTTACGACCTGGAAGGTCGGCGCCACCTACCAGCCGATCGACGACATGCGGTTCCGCTTCACCCGGTCACGCGACATTCGCGCGCCGAACCTGGGCGAGCTGTTCGCCGGCGGCACCGCCGCCTCGGGCAATCCGTTCGCCGACCCGTTCACGGGAACCTCGATAACCGGCGGCTTCCAACTCAGCCGTGGCAACCCGCTGCTGAAGCCTGAAGAGGCCGATACCACCGGGATCGGCGTGGTGCTCTCGCCCACGTTCTTCCCGGGCTTCCAGGCCTCGGTAGACTACTGGAACATCGACATCTCGGGTTCGGTGTCGGTGCCGAGCGGTCAGTCGATCATCGACGGCTGCTTTGCGGGCAACACGCTCTTCTGCCCCAACATCCTGCGGCCGCAAGTCGTGGGCGCTTCGCCGATCGGGAACACCGGCCTTTATCCGATCCAGACGGTCGTGGTCTCGCCGCAGAACATTGCCTCGCAGGTCGCGCGTGGCATCGACATCGAGACCAGCTACCGCGTCAACCTGGACGAGCTCGTCAGCAGCTGGAGCGGCGGCCTGTCGATCCGCGCCCTGGCCAGCTATGTGTTGAAGATGTCGTCCTTCGACCCCACTCTGTCGGCCAATCAGTTTGTCAATGGTGTCGGCGTTCTCGGCGGCTTCGCGACCACGGGCTACAGCGGCCAGACCGCGCCGAAGATGAAGCTCAATGCGTCGGTCACCTACTCGCTCGATCCGATGTCGTTCATGCTCGGCATGCGCCACACCGCCGGCGGCGTTTACAACAACGCCTTCGTGCAGTGCACTTCGGGTTGTCCGAACAATGGCGGCCGCACCATCGATAACAACCGCGTCGACGCCGATACGGTTTACGACATCAACGTCACTTACAAGCCGTTCGCTGAGAACAAGGACACGGAAGTGTTCCTGACCATCCAGAACATCTTCAACACCGACCCGCCGTTCGTCGGCGGCAACACCGGCAGCACTTACTACTCGGGTCAGAGCAACACCCGGTACGACGTGCTGGGCCGCAACTTCCTGGCCGGTGTCCGCTTCAAGATGTAAGAGCCGCCGGCGCAAAAAAACGCCCGCAAAACAAGGGCCCGCCCGATTGGCGGGCCCTTCGTTTTTGTGCAATATCGGCGGCATGATGATCGAGGAATATCCGGGAGCTGTGCCCGCGGCGTTGTGCGACGAGATCGTGGCGCTGTTCGAGCGCGATCCGGCGCGGCGGCCGAGCGCCGTTGTGGTTGACGGTTCTTCGCAAGCGAATGCGGTACGCTCTGGCACGATGCTCACCATCAACCGGAGCTCTCCGGGCTGGGAGCGGCTGTTCATGGCGGTGGTGCCGGCCATGCGGTCCACCATGGACAGCTACATGCAGAAGTATCCGGGGTTGGCCGGAGTCGTGGAGTGGGAAGGCCTCGACTGCAGCCTGCCCATGATCGAGCGTGTAGAGCCGGGCCAGGGCTTCGGCTGGCACTATGATCACACCCATACGGCGCAGGGACGGGTTTTGGCGGGGCTGCTGTATCTGCGGACCGTCCGGAACGGCGGGCATACCGAATTCGCCCACCAGAGCCAGATGGTCCGGCCGGAAGCGGGCAAGATCGTGCTGTTTCCGCCATTCTGGACCCATATCCATCGCGGCGTGACGCCCGTGGCGGAATCTAAATACGTCATGAGCTATTTCTGGAACTACCCGGAGACTCCCGCCACAAAAGCTTGAGCCATAAAGGAAATGCCCCTGTGCGCGGGGCATGCTTCCCGGGCCGGGGGCTGCTACACTGCCCACCGGGGGAGACGGGAGAATATGCGGGTTTTTGCCGGTCAGGCTTCGCGGTGCGTCGCGCTCGCGGCAGTGTCCATGGTCATGCTCGGCGCATGTTCCGGCCCCGCGCCCTCCAGTCGCCATGTCGCGGCCGCGGAGCCGGCGGGCGATGCTTCCGTCAAACGCTTACGCATTTTGACCGAAGCCCAGTATCTCAACACCATCGCCTATGTGTTCGGTCCGGACTTCAAACCGGTGACCTCATTCCCGCCCTCGCAGCGCACCGATGGCCTGCTCACCGCTGGCACGTCGCGCGGCGGCGTGACGACGCAGCAACTGGAATTGTACCAAAAGGCCGCGGCGACTGTTGCCGCGATGGCCGTCGATAAGGCGCACCGCACCTACCTGGTAAATTGCAAACCGCAGAACGTGGCCGCGCCCGACAAGGCTTGCGCCGCGCAGTTCCTCGCCGAGAAAGGGCGGCTGCTGACGCGCCGTCCTTTGAGCGCGGCGGAACTCGACGCCTTCGTCGCCGAGGCCGGGAAGGCGGCCGACAAGCTCCAGGATTTCTACGCCGGTCTGGGTGTCGCCCTGGAAGGCATGCTGGTTGGTCCGGACGTGCTCTTCGTTGCCGAAAAGTCGGAACCCGATCCGCGCCATCCTGGCGGTGAGCGCCTCGACGCCTTCTCGTTGGCAACGCGCCTTTCACTGTTTCTATGGAACGCGGCGCCCGACGACTCCGTGCTTAAGGCGGCGGAGAGCGGGGAGATCCAGACTGCCAAGGGCCGCGCCCGCATTGTCGACATGATGCTCGCCAGCCGCCGGGTCGAAACCGGCGCACGCGCTTTTTTTGACGACATGTTCGGCTTCGACGATTTCAACGTGCTGTCGAAGGATCCGACGGTTTATCCCAAATTCAACGGCCAGATGATGGCGGACGCGCGCGAGGAAACCTTGCGTACCGTGGTCGATCAACTCGTGGTGAAGACGCGCGACTACCGCGACCTGTTCACCACACACGACACCTTCATTTCACCGGCCGTCGCCGTGGTCTACGGCCTCAAGGCGCCGCCGGCGTGGTCGCCTTACACTTTCCCAGATGATGCGCCGCGCGCAGGCGTGCTGACACAAATCAGCTTCCTCGCGGTGCATGCCCATCCCGGCCGGTCGTCGCCCACCCTGCGCGGCAAGGCCGTGCGCGAAATCCTGCTGTGTCAGCCAGTGCCGCCGCCGCCGCCGAATGTGGATTTTTCCGCGCTTGAAGACCCCAAGTCGCCGTTCAAGACGGTGCGCGAGCGTATCAATTTTCATCAAAAGAACCCGGCTTGTGCGGGCTGCCACAAGATCATGGACCCCTTGGGCCTCGCGCTTGAGAACTTCGACGGCGTGGGCCGCTACCGCGACACCGAGAAGGGCGCCCCGATCGACACGTCGGGCGCGCTGGACGGCAAGCCCTTCAAGAATGTGGCCGAACTCGGCCATGTGCTGCACGACCACCCGGCGCTGACCTCCTGCCTGGTCAAGCGCGCTTATGCCTATGGCACCGGCGGCCCCACGACGCCGGGCGACAGGGACAAGCTGGAGTACTTCAACACCCGCTTCGCGGCGGGTGGTTACACATTGCCTGCGCTTCTGAAGGCGGTTGCGCTCAGTAACGCGTTTTCAGAGGTCGGTGGGGCAAAAGCCAAAACCGTTCAGGCGGCCGATGCCGCCGGCTCGAAATAGGAGGCGGCCATGTACGGACTGAACCGGCGCCGGGTGCTGCGCGGACTGATGAACGGCGGCGCGGTGACCGTGGCATTGCCGTTGCTCAACTGTTTCCTCAACGGCAACGGCGACGCCCTGGCCGAGGGTTCTCCGTTACCGGTGCGCTATGGCACTTGGTTCTGGGGCTGCGGCATGTCCAAGAAGATCTTCGTGCCCAAGGAAACAGGCAAGGGCTACACGCTCACCGAAGAGCTCGAGGCCCTGAAGAACGTCAAGGATCACATCAACCTCCACACCGGCCTCACCGCCTATCGCGACGGCAACTTCTTCTGTCACTACACCGGCTGGGTGGTGTTCCGTACGGGTGCTGCGCCTGTCACCGGTACCCAGCCGCTGGCAGAATCACTGGATGTCACCGTCGCCAACAAGATCGGCCGTACCACGCGCTTTAAGAGCCTCACCGCCACGGCCACCGGCGACGTCCGCAACGTCATTTCCTACGAGAACGCCACCACGCCCAACACACCGGAATTCTCGCCGCTCAACTTCTATACCCGCCTGTTCGGCCCGGATTTCCAGGATCCTAACGCGCCGACCTTCACGCCCAACCCGCGTGTCATGGTGCGTAAGAGCGCGCTGTCGCCGGTGATGGACCGCATCAAGGCGCTGGAAAAGGACGTGGGCGCCGAGGACAAGCAGCGCCTCGATCAGTATTTCACGGGCCTGCGGCACCTGGAGCAACAGTTCGACCACCAGCTCACCAAGCCCGAGCCGCGCGCGGCCTGTGTGGCGCCCAAGGCGCCCAAAGAAGATCCGGTGCCGGGGACCGACAGCACCCTGGTCGCCGCGCGCCACAAGCTCATGACCGACCTCATGGTCATGGCGGTGGCCTGCGACCAGACCCGTGTTTTC
>CANJOI010000177.1 GCA_947475365.1 Fidelibacterota bacterium
GGACCAGCCATACCTCGCCGGCACGCAGAGCTTGAGGATCTCGCCGGTGTTCTGGAGCGCGGGCAAGCTCGCGACACAGTTGGTGGAGATATTGACGGCCGAGGGTTACAGCATCGGCACCGGTGGCGGCATTTCGGCGGCGGTCAAACTCATCCCGGTGGAAGCGCAAAACGTCATTATCGCCTTCGGCACCGGACAGGAAGCTCTGCAGCACGTCCTGCAATGGGCGACCGAGCTGGACAAGCCGTCACAGACCGCGGGCACCCAAGGCGCGTTCTACCATCAGATATATAATGCCAAGGCCAAGGACATCGTCGACGTCATCAAAGGCATCGCCGAATCCACCACGACGACGCAAACCCCGGGCATGGCGGCGCAAGGTCAGACCCCGGGAACGCCGCCCATGACGTCATCGTCCACCCGGCAGAAGGTCATGGTTGATGAAGCACGGAACGGCATCATCTTCACCGGCACGTCCGAGGAATACGCGCAATTCCGCACACTGGTCCAACAGATGGACCGCGCGCCGCTCCAGGTCATGATCGAAGCCACCATCGCCGAGGTGAATTTGAAGCAGGGCGAAAGCCTTGGGGTAACTTTCGACTGGGCAGCGCGCGGCGCCGGCGCGCTCAATCAGACCACCGTCAAATCGGACGGCACCGGCATCTTCTTCACACTGGTGCGGGATCATGCGTCGATCATGTCGCAGGTCAACGCGCTGGCTGACTACAATCGTCTGCAGATCCTGTCGTCGCCGCGCTTGGTCACCAGCAGCGGCAAAGGGGCCTCTATCAATGTCGGCACCCAGGTCCCGATCATCACCACGCAGGAAGCTTCACCCACCGGCGGCACCGTCGGCGGCAACACCTCGATCCTGCAGTCGATCCAGTACCGCAATACCGGCATCATCCTGAACATCCAGCCCACCATCAATTCCAACCGGCGCGTTGAAATGACGGTGTCCCAGGAAGTCAGCGATGCCCAGCAGAACAACATTTCCGGTGTCCAAAGCCCCCTGATCATCAACCGTTCGCTCTCGACCACGCTGTCGCTGGACGACGGTCAGACCGCGCTGCTGGGGGGAATGATCTCGGAAAATTACAGCCGCGGGAACAGCGGCATCCCCTATCTCAAGGACATTCCTATCCTGGGAAATCTGTTCAAAAACCAGTCGACGTCGCTGCAACGCACGGAATTGATCGTCCTGCTGACGCCCTACATCATCGACAGCACCGAGACGATGGCCCAGGTACGCGACGCATTCCGCAACAAACTCGGCGAATGGGCCACGCCTGTGCCCGCCGACGCCGAGCCCGACGCCCCTCGCTCTAAAAATGGAAAATAGATGTTGATCCTGCTTCGCGCTCTTCTGGTCGTAATCCTTTTCACAACTGTGGCGTATTCCACGCCCGGATTCGCCGCCAATGACGAGGCTGCGGCTTCTGGAGGCGGCATGCTGCTTGGAGATCCCCGGCCGGAGGCCCGCATGGCCATACCCGAGCTGGAACGGCGTATGGCCGCGGGCGATCTCAGTGCCCAGGCCGAGTTGGGGGCCCGGTATGGCTTGGGCTCGGAGGTCAAACAGGATCTGCCGAAGGCCATCGGGCTCCTGCGCGCCGCCGCCGACAAGGGCAATGCGGACGCGCAGTTCTTCCTGGCGTCGGCGTATGCCGCCGGACAGGGCGTACCCCAGAGCGATATCCAGGCCTTCATGCTTTACGAGCAGGCCGCGAACCAGGGGCACCCCGGCGGCAGCTATATGATGGCCAACATGATTATCTACGGCCGCGCCGGAATCTCCCCCAGCTGGAGCGGCGGGATGAGCCATCTATGGACTGCCGCGGCCAAGGGATATCCGCCAGCGATGCTGCTGCTCGGCGCGGCGTATGAAGACGGCAACGCCGGAGTCGTGAATCCGCGCGCGGCGGCCTACTGGTATCGCCGCTACCTGAACTTCATTCAGGATCCGCGGGCCATCTTCAACTTGCGGCGCATGATCGTACAGGGCGTCGTGCCCTACGAGCCGGGCGATCCTGGCGATCCGCCCGACGCGCCGCAAACCCCCGATACCGTGCAGAAGGTGAAGGACGCGTCGAAGCCATGAGCATGGAGCTGATACTAACGCTCGCCATTGCGGCGGTGGAGGTGGGATTGATTGTGCTGTGCCGTTTCCGGTTGAAGCAACCCCCCAACCCGAATAGCCCGCGGATTCTGCCTTACGGCGCCATCATTATTCTGCTGACGTTCGGATTTTTCCTGACGGCTGCCCATACCGTTAGTCTGGTGACTGGCAAACAGCTCATGCCCAAGACCAAACAGCCGGGCCAGATGATGCGGTAGCCGCTTGGGCTCGCGATTGGTTTAGCGCGTCTGCCCCAGCTGCCGTGACGGCTGGGTCATGGCAGTGTCGGTGGTCCAGCCCATGGCCGTATCCAGAATCGCGTGCAGTATGGCCTGGTGGGCGGTTTCCACGAAGCCATAGACACCTGAGGCCACGTAGAAATTGACGTCTCCGCGCGCGCGCAGGCGATTGGCGGGAGCGAAGCCGCTCAGGGTGATGCAAGCGCAGCCCATGGCCTTGGCCTTATCGGCCGCCGCCAGGATATTCTTGGACTCACCCGAACTGGAGATCGCGAGCAGGATGTCGCCGGGTAGCCCTTGCATTTCCACCTGCTTGGCGAACACCTGATCGTAGCCCAGATCGTTGCCAAGGCAGGTGAGCGAAGAGGCATCGTTGAAGGTCACCGATCGGACGCCGCCGTTCTTGGCGAAATCGATGGCCATGTGGCCGGCGATTCCGGCGGAGCCGCCGTTGCCGACGAACATCATCTTGTTGGGCGTGCCGATCAGCTTGCGCATGGCGTCATGCGCAAGGGCTATGCCTTCATCCACCGTGATGGCCTTGCCGGCGGCATCGGTGGCCTCGGTGGAGTTCAGAACGTCAACGAATGAGCGTAAGTAGTCGGCGAAAGCGTTCGCCATGAGATCCATCCCGCATAGTTGCATCCAAGTTATAGCGATGTTTCAATAGATTAGAAAGGTTCTCCCGCCGCCGGGCAGACCCGCTGTCTCAGCGAACCTTGACCGGGCGCTGGTGCCGGAGTACCTAGGATTTCCGTGGTGATTTGAGACCGGATTGCGGCCACGTTAAAAACCGCTAAAAGGTCGAGGGCTTATGCCCCCGCCGTTTCCGGTCGGGGGCTTTTTTATTGCCCAAAGAGCAGTACGTGCGCGCGAGGAATTGAACATGAGCACCGACTACGACTCTCAACGCGATTGGGCCTTCCAGACTCAACTTGTGCGCGGCGCCACCGAGCGCAGCCAGTTCATGGAAACCAGCGAAGCGATCTACATGACCTCCGGCTACGTCTATAAGACCGCCGAGGAGGCCGAGCAGTCCTTCAACGGCGAACGCGAGCGCTTCGTCTATTCGCGCTTCCGCAATCCCACCGTCGCGATGTTCGAGCGCCGCCTTGCCTTGATCGAAGGCGCGGAGGAATGCCGCGCCATGGCCAGCGGCATGGCGGCGGTGTTCGCCGCACTGGCCTGCCAGCTCAGCGCCGGGGACCGGCTGGTCGCCTCGCGTGCGCTGTTCGGCTCTTGCCAATACATCTGCGCCGAACTGCTGCCGCGGTTCGGCATCGTCACCGAGTTCGTGGATGGCGCCGACCTGGCCCAATGGAAAGCCGCGCTCGCGAAACCTGCCAAAGCCGTGTTCCTGGAAACGCCGTCAAACCCCGGCCTGGAGATGATCGATCTTGCCGCGGTCTGCGCGCTGGCCCACGGCGCCGGCGCCACGGTCGTGGTCGACAACGTTTTCGCCACGCCAATCCTGCAGAAGCCCTTGGCGCTGGGCGCCGACGTGGTGGTCTACTCCGCCACCAAGCATATCGACGGCCAGGGCCGTTGCCTGGGCGGCGCGGTGCTTGCCACAACCCAGTTCATCACGGAAAAACTTACGCCGTTTTTCCGGCACACCGGCCCGAGCCTGTCGCCCTTCAACGCCTGGGTGCTGCTCAAGGGCCTAGAGACGCTCGACCTGCGCGTGCGCCGGCATTGCGAGAGCGCGCTCGCCATCGCGCGCGCTCTCTCCAACAACAAGGCGTTGTCGCGCGTGTCTTATCCGCTGCTCGAGAGCCATCCGCAATATCAGCTCGCCGCCAAGCAAATGACCGGCGGCGGTTCGATCATCGCGCTCGAAGTCGCGGGCGGAAAGCAGGCTGCGTTCCGGTTCCTGAACAAGCTCAAGTTGATCGACATCTCCAACAACCTCGGTGATGCCAAGAGCCTGATCTGCCATCCGGCCACCACGACCCACCAGCGTCTCACTCCAGCGCAACGCGCCGAAGTCGGAATTACCGAGGGATTCATTCGCTTGTCGGTGGGCCTGGAAGACGCCAACGATCTGCTGACGGACCTGAAACAGGCCCTCGGCTGACCTTAGGCCCTTGCGCCCAAGCCCTTGGCGTTCAATATAAGCCTGTCCGAAGCGAGGGATTCTTGAGCAGTAAGCCGCCGACCGCACTCTATGAGAAGGTGACACGGAGCATCTGCGTCTCCGTGCGCACGTTTTACCTTGAGGAGCAGTCGTCGCCGGACAGCGATCACTTCGTCTGGGCTTACCGCGTCAATATCGAGAACCGCGGACCGGAAACGGTGCAACTGTTGAACCGTCACTGGCGCATCACCGATAAACTGGGCCGTCTGCAGGAAGTCAAAGGCCCGGGTGTGGTTGGTGAACAGCCGGTGCTCAAGCCGGGCGAGCACTTCGAATATACCAGCGGATGCCCGCTGCCCACGCCGTCCGGCATCATGGTCGGAAGTTACGAAATGACCACGCCTGAGGGCGAGCGGTTCGACATTGAAATCCCGGCGTTTTCTCTCGATAGTCCTTACGACACCGCCGCCATAAATTAGGCTGCCCATGACCGCATCAAAGACACCGCAACGGCCCAGCCGCGCAGAAGCCGAAGCCGCCGTCGCCACGCTGATCCGATGGGCCGGCGATGATCCCGCGCGCGAAGGGCTTGGCGATACCCCCGCGCGCGTCGTGCGCTCCTACGAGGAATTCTTCGCCGGGTACCATAAGGACCCGGAAGAAATCCTGCGCACCACGTTCGAGGAAACCGAGGGCTACGATGAAATGGTGGTCCTGAAAGACATCACCTTCGAGAGCCATTGCGAACACCACATGGTGCCGATCATCGGCAAAGCCTATGTGGCCTATCTGCCGGACCGGCGCGTGGTGGGCATCTCCAAGCTGGCGCGCGTGGTGGAGGCTTACGCCAAGCGCCTTCAGATCCAGGAAAAGATGACCGCGCAAATCGCCAACGCCATTAATGACGTCCTGAAGCCCAAAGGCGTGGCGGTGGTGGTGGAGGCCGAACACCAGTGCATGACCACCCGTGGCGTCGAGAAGCCCGGTGTCTCCATGGTCACCAGCACGATGCTGGGCGCTTTCCGCGACGACCCGTCAACGCGGAAAGAGTTCCTGTCCTTTATCGGCCGGCCTTAGGGCGCCCGACCCGGTCTTAGTGAACGTAGTTCGACATCGTTGAGCGGATGCGCGGCTGCAGTTCCGCGTCCATGTTGTCGAATGTCGACTTGATCATCTCCGACCAAACACGGCGCTTGTCTTCCTCGGTGGCGCCTTCCGTCACCGTGCGTGACTGCCAGGCTTTCCCATCAGCCGAGGCGATGACCTTGCCGTTAGGATCGATTATGGCCACTTCCACCGCGAGCCGCGCTTCATATTCCGCCGACTGATCCTTGGTGAACCAGCCTTTGATGCCGCCGGTCTTCGGCAGCAGCTTCTCGGTGATGTCGCCTTCCTTCAAGGTGATGCGCAGGGTGTTGACGCTGTTGCCGCTGAGATTGAAGTGCGAATCCGCCCAGGCCTTGGCCGCCTGCTCGAAGGTGAACGGCGCCCGGTACATGACATGGGGATATTCCTTGGGCGGCCGCGCATCGACCTGGATCGACAGCGAAGTCGCGTCCGTGGCGAAGGTGGTGGCGTCGGCAAACCGCAGGGCCGCATCGGCGGCCAGAACCGCGCCCGCCTGGAACATCAGAACCCCGGCGACCAGGGCCGGCGCAAGACGTGTCGCAATGGATTTGACCATGGGATTGTCCTTATCCGTTAAATCAGCGCTCAAATCAGATTAGGCGCGGTGCTGGTCCGCGATGGCTTCGATGTCCGATTCCGAAAACACATAGTCGGCGCGGCAGAATTCGCACGTCATATGGATCTTGCCGTCCTCCGCGTAGGATTTCACTTCTTCCACCGGAAATGAGGCAAGAATACGTTCGCTGCGCTCGCGCGAGCAGCGGCATCTGGCCGCGAGGGGCCGGGCTTTGGCGGCGGCCACGTCGAGGGTCGCAAACAGACGGTGCAGAAGGCGTTCCGGCGGCAATGTAACATCCAGCAGCTCGGAATCTTTCACGCTGCTCATCAAGATGACAGCCGTCCGCCAGACATCATCGTTTTCTTCTCGGTTGGCGATAGGCACGCCGCCGTCCTCGGGCATGCGCTGCAACAGCAGCGCCGCCGCGGTCCAGGGACCGGCGCCATCCTTCGGCGCCGAAGAGACAATTTTAAGGGCAGATTCAAGCTGTTCCGATTGGCGAAAATAGTGGTGTATGGCGTCCGCCAGGGTTTCCCCCGACAACTCCACGATGCCCTGATAACGCTCGGTGTCGGGTCCTTGATCCACCGTGAACGAGAGATGCGCGCCCGGGCCCAACAGATGAGGCATCGACCGGCCCCGCGCCCGCGCGATTTCGGCCGCCACTTCATCGGGATCGAATTTGGTGCAGCCGCGCAGATCGCCCTCGCTGGTGATATCGGTCACCAGCGTATGGACCGCGCCTTTGCCCTGAACCTGCAGCGTGAACACACCCTTGTATTTAAGCCCGCTGGCCAGCGCGACCGCCGCCGCCATGGCCTCCGCGAGCAACAGCGAAACCGGCTCCGGGTCTTGGTGGGTTTTGAGAATCTCGGTGGCCGCCGCCGTCAGGCGCACCAGTCTTCCGCGAAATGCGCCACCCGACAGGATAAAGGGCAGGCAGACATCGGCTCCAGGCATCAGCTCAGGCACCACAGCAGCACGCCCTTTTGGGCGTGCAGGCGGTTTTCCGCTTCGTCCCACACCGCGGACTGCGGCCCATCCATGACGCCCGCCGTGACTTCCTCGCCGCGATGGGCCGGCAGACAGTGCATGAAGATCGCGTCTGGCTTGGCGGTCGCCATCAAATTCTCGTTCACCTGAAAGGGGGTCAGCATGTTGTGGCGGTTTCCCGCGTCATCGCCCATCGATACCCAGGTATCCGTCACGATGCAATCGGCGCCCTTGGCCGCCGCCAGGGGGTCGGCGGTCACGGTGACGTTTGCGCCTTTGCCCTTGGCCCAGGACAAAGCTTTCGCCGATGGCGCCAGGGCCGCGGGGCAGGCGAGGCGCAGCTCGAAACCGAAATGCGCCGCGGCGTGAATCCAACTGGTGGCGACATTGTTGCCGTCGCCGGACCAGGCCACCACCGCCTTGCCGATGTCGCCCTTGCGCTCTTCATAGGTCAGGATGTCGGCCATGATCTGGCAGGGGTGCGATTCATCGGTAAGCCCATTGATCACCGGCACCGTGGCGTGCTTCGCCAGTTCGGCGAGCTTTTCCGGCGCCGAGGTGCGCATCATGATCGCATCGACATAGCGCGACAGAACCCGCGCCGTGTCGGCGATGCTCTCGCCGCGGCCGATCTGAGTTTCCTGCGGCGACAAGGTCACGACATTCCCGCCCAACTGCTGCATGCCCACCTGAAACGACACCCGGGTGCGGGTCGAGGGCTTCTCGAACACCATGGCCAGGGTCCGCCCCGCCAGCGCCTGGCCATTTCCCCTGCCCTGCTTGAGCTTGGCCGAGGACGTGAGGATGTCGCGCAGGGTCGGCGCGGTCATA
>CANJOI010000178.1 GCA_947475365.1 Fidelibacterota bacterium
CCGTCGAATCCGCCCAGCGAAAGCACCAGCCGCGAGAGCGGATCGGCGTCGTCCCGCGCGGGGTCTTCCTCGAACGTCAGGTCGGCGGGAAAATCTTCGGACATCAGATGCTTAGCCAGTCACTTTAAATGCGTTACGCGAATCAGGATGTAGCAATTCCGGCGAGGCCGGCGATCAGCTCGACCACGCGCTCGACGATGGGCAGGATGATCCAGGCGAAAAGGTTCAGGTCCCGTCCGATCAACGACCCCAAGGACGGCAGCGCGACCAGGAGAATGATGAGGGCCAAGATGCCGTATTTTTCCATGCGCGCCAAGGCGCGTGCTGGCCCCAGCGGCAGCAATCCCACCGCCACCCGGCCACCGTCCAAGGGCGGCAGCGGCATCATGTTGAACACCGCCAGCATGACATTAAATAGTAGGCTATTTGTTAGCAGCGTTTGACTGAACAACTGCCAGTCCTCAGGCAGCGACGCCAGCCCGTGGAACAGTAGCGCCGAGATCATGGCCAGCAGGATGTTCAGGCCCGGTCCGGCGGCGGCCACCCACACCATGTCGCGGCGGGGGTGGCGCAACCGGCTGAAGTCCACCGGCACCGGCTTGGCCCAGCCCATCAGGAAGGGGACCTTCGCCAGCATCAGCAGTCCCGGCAGGATGACGGTGCCGAACGGGTCCACATGGCGGATGGGGTTCAGGGACAGCCGCCCCCGCTCCTTGGCCGTGGGGTCCCCGAACAGCAGGGCGACGTAGCCGTGAGCCGCCTCATGCAGGGTGATGGCCAGGATCGCCGGGATCGCCATGGCCAGGATGGAGGCGAAAGTGGACAGGCCTTCCACGTCAGACATGACGGAGGGCGTCTATGATCTTGAACTCGGCGGCGGCGGTGTTGGCGATCTTGGCGCGCGGGCGGCGGCTCTGGACGTCCGCGAGAGCCTTGAGCCCCCGCGCGCCCAGCGGGCCGGCAGTGCGGGCCACGGCCTCCATATCGGCGAGATTCCCGTCACAATGAAGCATCAGGTCGCATCCGGCCGCCCGGGCGGCGTCGGAACGCTCGTCGAACGGCCCGGCCAGGGCCTTCATGCCCAGATCGTCGCTGATGAGCACACCCTTAAAGCCGATTTCGCCCCGGATGACCTCCGAGATCACCTTGGCGGAGGTCGTGGCCGGGTTTTGGGGATCGATGGCGGTATAAACCACATGGGCGGTCATGCCGAACATGAGGCCGGGAAGCTTTGAGAGTTCCCGGAACGGCACGAAGTCCGTGGCGCGGAGTTCGTCCAACCCGGTGGTCACCACCGGCAGTTCCAGGTGGCTGTCGCTCATGGCCCGGCCGTGGCCGGGGATATGTTTGATGACCGGCAGCACGCCGGCGTCCCACAGCCCCTCGCACACCGCCGCGCCCAGGCGGGCGACGATGGCGGGATCCTTGGAGAACGCCCGGTCACCGATGATGTCATGGGCGCCCGGCACCGGCACGTCGGCCACAGGCGCACAGTTCACGTCGATCCCGAGCGCCTTCAGCTCTTCGCCGATCAGCTGGATATTGAGACGGACCATGGCGTCGGCCTTGGCTGGATCGGCGGCGTGGAGCGGTTCGAACTCGCCGCTGGCCGGCGCATGACGCCAGTGCGGCGGCTTGAGGCGCTGTACCCGGCCTCCCTCCTGATCGATCAGGACAAAGGCTTCAAATTCCGGTGTAAGACTCCTCAAATCTCCAACCAAAGCAGTGACTTGAGACGGAGAGTCAATGTTCCGTGCAAACAAAATATAGCCCGCCGGACGGACGCTTTTGAAGAACGCGCGCTCGGCGTCAGTGAGGGTAAGGCCCTGTAGGCCAAACACCGCCGCGAGCGGCGCTGGGGAGATGGTCATGACAGGACCTTGGGCCGGTTACGGCTTAACCACAATGCAGCCGATACGGTCGGCGGCAAGGGAGGCGCACAGCTGGTCGGCGGCGGCTTTGTCCGCCAGCGGGCCGGCGCGAAGACGGTAGTAGATCCCCTTCTCGCCCAGATCGGCCTTGGTGATCGAGGGGGTCAGGGCGGCGAACAGGTCCTGGTGCTTGCCGCTGATGCGCTTCCATTCGGAGTTGGCGGCCTCCTCGGTCGGCACGGAGGCCAACTGGATCTGGAAGGCGCCTGGCGTACCCGGAGTGGGCGCGGCCGGGGTGACCGCCGCGACCTCGAGTTTGGGTTCAGGGGCCTTGGGCTCGGGCGGTTTTGTAACAGCGGGTTCGGCCGCCTTGGGCGCTAGGTCGGCTTTGCCGGTCGCGGCCGCGACGGCGGCGGCCAGGGCGGCGGCATCGGAGGACGGCGCGGCCGGTTTGGCGGACGACGCCGGTGCCTGGTTGTTGGCTTCCTTAACGATGGACTCCATCGTTTTTTCTGCCGTCTTCTCGGGAGCTTTCTCCAGGGCCTTTTCAGGAGTCTTTTCGCCGGCCTTCGGCTCGGGGGCTTTCACCTCCGGGAGTTTATCAGGCGCCTTGGCCACCTCTTTCGGAGGCATCTTGGGCGGCTCCTTGGGCTCCTCGGGCGGGGGCAACAGGTTCTCTTCGCGCTTCGGCGCGGCGCCTTTGGCGACCCGGTCATAGACCAGCTTGTCCTGGTTCTCGACCTGCATGCCGCCCGGATTGTCGGGCTTCATCTTATAGGGGGTGGCCTCGGCCTTGATGGTCTGGGTTTGCCCCTCGACCAGCTCCCCGCCGCTCGGCGCCTTGAAGGCATACCAGCCGACGCCGGCCACCAGCACCGCGCCCAGCGCGACGCCGACCATCAGGCTGGCGGAAAGCCCACCCTGCCGGCTGACCCGGTCTTCCCGGTCGTTGAAGACTTCATCGGTGAAGGGAGTCGCCCGCAGCGCATCGCCGCCCTTGTTTCCAAACGGGTCGCCGTCGCGCTTTACGTCAGTCCTGCGCAGGCTGGGTTCGCCCCTCTCCTGGGCTCCGTCGCGGTCGTAAAGACCCATTGTGTCAGCGCATTTCCTCGAGGGGTTCGACGCCAAAAACCGTCAGGCCAGACGCTATCACCAGCCCCACACCCCGGACAAGCGCGAGGCGCGCGCACGAGACCGATTGATCCGCCGCCTGCAGGAAGCGCAGCTCGGTGGCATCGTTGCCTTTATTCCACAATGCGTGGAACTGGGAGGCCAGCTCATAGAGGTAGAACGCGATGCGGTGCGGTTCGTGGGCGAAAGCCGCCCCTTCCACCAGGCGCGGCCAGGCGGCGAGCATGCGGAGCACGCCCAGTTCGTCCGGGTCATTGAGGCGCGTCAGGTCGGCGTTCGCCAGGCCCGCGTCGGACAAATCCGCCGTGGGGAACATCTCGGCCGCGTGACGGAACACACTGCGGCCGCGGGCATGGGCATAGTGCACGTAGAACACGGGGTTCTCGCGCGACTTCTCCATGACCTTGGCGTAATCGAAATCCAAGGGGGCGTCGTTCTTGCGGGTGAGCATGATGAAGCGCACCACGTCGCGCCCGACTTCGTCGATCAGGTCGCGCAGGGTGACGAAGGTGCCCGCGCGCTTGGACATCTTCACCGGCTCGCCGTTGTTGAGCACCCGCACCATCTGGCACAGCAGCACGTCGAGGCTGCCCTCGCCGCCCGTGAGCGCCGCCAGCGCCGCCTGGACGCGTTTGACATAGCCGCCGTGGTCGGCGCCCCAGATGTTCACCAGGTTCTTGAAGCCCCGGTCGACCTTGTCCTTATGGTAGGCGATGTCGCTGGCGAAATAGGTGCCGGCGCCGCTGGACTTGCGGAGCGGCCGGTCCACTTCGTCGCCGAACTGGGTGGCCTTGAACAGCAGCTGCGGCCGGGGTTCCCAGTCGTCGGGCGTCTTGCCCTTAGGGGGCTCCAGCACGCCGGTGTAGGTGAGGTCCCGCTCCGCCAGGAACTTGAGCGCATCGTCGACCTTGCCGCTGTCCACGAGGCCCTTTTCCGATGTGAACACGTCATGGTGAACGCCGAGGCTGTCGAGGTCTTCCTTCACCAGCTTCATCATGTAGGCGACGGTGAATTCGCGCAGCGCCGGAATCCAGACAGCAGCGTCGGCGACATCCGCCCATTTATCGCCGTCGCGCGCCTTCAGGGCCTCGGCGACCGGGATCAGGTAAGCGCCGCCGTATTGGATTTCCTTGCGCTCCAGCGCACCCTGCACATCGGCTTCGGTGATGCGGCCCAGGGCCTGCAGGTAGCGCATACGCAGAGCTGCCGCGACGTTGTCCACCTGCCCGCCGGCGTCGTTGATGTAGTATTCCTTGGTGACCGCGAACCCGGCCTTGGCCAACAGTCGCGCGAGTGCGTCGCCCACCACCGCGCCGCGGGCGTGGCCCACATGCATGGGGCCGGTGGGATTGGCGGAAACATACTCCACGTTGACCTTCTCGCTGCCGCCGACCGTGCTGTCACCATAAGAACGCCCGGCCTTCAGGATGTCCGTCAGGGCGCCGCGCCAGACCGCGTCATCGAGTTTGATATTGATGAAGCCGGGGCCGGCCACGGACGCGCCGGTCACATCCTGAACGCCCTTCACATGCGCGACGATCAACTCGGCCAGAACCTTGGGCGCCATGCCGGCGGGCTTGGCCAGCACCATGGCGGCGTTGGTGGAGATATCGCCGTGGGACGCATCGCGCGGCGGCTCAACCACCACGCGGGCAAGATCGAGGCCCGCGGGCAGCTTGCCCGCGGTCATCAAGTCGCCGAGCACGGCGTCGATGCGGGTTTTCATCACGGCGAAGATGTTCATGGCGGCTGTCTAATAATCTGAGGGGCCAAAAGCGGGCGGACATTATAGAGAGGGCCCCGGCGGAGCAATGCCGCCAACAAACAAAAGCGGCGGCCCCAGGGGACCACCGCTTGTACCACACCCTTGAGAAATCGAGGGTTATTCCGCCTTGCCGTAATCCCGGGAGGCGCCCTGCTCCTCGCGCGCGCTGCCGTCGGTGGCAACCCGCGGGTTGGTGTCGGCTGGGGTTTCGGTTTCCGAGCCCCCGCCACGGTAAGCGACCCCGCGCGGACGGGGTGACATCTTGGCCTCGCCGACTTGGCCGGGTTCGTAGTTGCCCGGCGAAAAACGCTCGTCGGAGCTCTGGCGCGACTGCTCCTCGTAGACGAAGCCCGGGCCGCGCCCGCCGGCATCCATATCCTGCGGGCGGGTCTCCACGCCGACCTTTCCCGCTTTGGAGGTGGGGGCGGAGCGTTGAGTCAGGCCGCCGGGCTTGCGCCCCTGCACCGCGCGGGCGGTGCGGCGGGCGACCGGCCTCGCCGCCTTGGGTGTGCTCTTGGTGGATGTGGAGGCAGCCTTCTTGGCTCTCGCCGTTGTCATGCCCTTTGTCTTGGCTTTCGTCCTGGCTGTCGTCCTGGGCGCGGCTGCTTTCGCGGTCTTCGCCTTCGGACGGGCCGCGGTGGATTTGGACTTCACTCTGGATTTCGCTTTGGATTTCGTTGGGGATTTCGTTGGGGATTTCGTTGGGGATTTCGCTGTGGACTTCCGGGAGTTCGGGCTCCGGCGTTGCGCCATGGGGATCTCCTGCCTGGTTGTGTGCGGACATGCCTGTCGCCGCCGCGACAGCGTGAACGCGCGCAACCGCGAAATGTTGTCGTCGCCGGAAAATTCCGCCCTAGGGCTTGACCGAGGGATCGAACAGCCGCGCGTGTTCGTCCAGGGCAAAGCGGTCCGTCATGCCGGCGATATAGTCCGCCACCCGCCGCGCAGTCTTGAGGGAACCGGGCGCGATGGTGTCGTCGCGCCAGTCCTCGGGCAGGAGCTGGGGTTCGGTGAACAACAGCTCGAAGAGATTCTTCACCACGCGGCGCGCCTTGCTGGTCATGCGGTTGACCTTGGTGTGGCGGTACATATGGGAGAACAGAAAATCCTTGAGCACGCGCACGTCGGCGGCCATTCCGACCGAGAACCCCACCAGCGGGGCGCCGAGCGCCCGCACCCCTTCCGCCGATACTGGCTTGAGCGCGGAGAAACGCCGGTAAGTCTCGGCGATAATGTCATCGACCATGGCGGCAATGACAGCGCGCAAGGATTCGTGGATCAACCGGTTGCGGTCGAGGCCCGGGTGCCGCGTGGCGACGACCTTGAACGCCGTGCCGACCACCGGCAGATCCATGACCTGGTCGAGCGCGAACAATCCCGCGCGCAGACCGTCATCAAAGTCATGGGCGTTATAAGCGATGTCGTCGGACACCGCCGCGACCTGCGCTTCCGCCCCCGGCCAGGTCGCGAGTTCAAGATCGTGGCCCGCATTGTACTCGGTGATGGCGAGCGGCACCGGCTGTGTGTCCTCGCCCACGATCGGGCCGTTGTGTTTGACGAGGCCTTCGAGAGTCTCCCAGGTGAGGTTCAGTCCGTCGAACGCCGCGTAGCGTTGTTCCAACTTTGTCACAATGCGTAAGGACTGGGCGTTGTGGTCGAAGCCGTTGTAGTCCGCCATGCATTCCTTGAGGGCATCCTCGCCGGCGTGGCCGAAACAGGTGTGACCGAGGTCGTGCGCGAGCGCCAAGGCCGCGGCGATGTCTTCCGGGAGGCCCATGAAGCGCGCTAATGACCGCGCGATCTGCGCGACTTCCAGGCTGTGCGTGAGACGCGTGCGGTAGTTCTCGCCCTCGCTGTAGACGAATACCTGGGTCTTGTACTTGAGCCGGCGGAAAGCGCCGCAGTGAATGATGCGATCGCGGTCGCGCTGATACACCGTGCGTGTGGCGGCTTCGGACTCGCGGTGCAGACGCCCGCGGCTGCCCCGCGGATCGCACGCGACCGGTGCCAGGAATCCGGCGAGATCCGCCAATGCTCTCGAACTCATGTCCCATTCCCCTTGATACACCGCGACGATAGCACACTTGGGGTGTGTCGTCCCCCGGTTGCCGTTTCGCCGCGTTTCCGGCGCGATCACAGCCGGGGATTGTCGGCGCCCTGTGCGCCACTACCGGCGCGGACGGAGGCGCAACTAACTGCGGCACAAAACGTTGGGCCTCTGTGTGCCCGCTTCGATGACCGTCTCTCACACCGCGCGGCATGCAGCGTTCGTATCTTCACTGATGGAGTTGGTTTCATGAATCTGAACGTGAACAAAGACACGCAGAATTCACAGATGGGTTCAGGCCAGGCGCGCCGGCAGCGCGACCGGCAACCGGACCCGTCACAACGCACGCAACAGCAGGGCGACTCTTCGCTCAATGACTAGACCCCTTCCCCAAGCGGGTGGGCCGAATGCCCGCCCGCCGCCTTCTCAATCGCTGAAGGACGGGAGATGGGAATTTCGGCGGGGACAGCGAAAACCGTTACCGCAGGAGACAACTCCATGACACAGATCGATCCGGCCAACCCACTGTCCACCGATACCTCCGACCCCACCGTCAAAACGGCGCCGGCGCAAGATGATGCGCCGCCGGCGAAACCGAAATCGGATCGCGGCTTCGCGTCCATGGATCCCGCGCGCCAGCGGGAGATCGCGTCCAAGGGCGGCCATGCCAGCGGCGGCAATTTCGCCAACAACCGTGACCGCGCGGCGGAGGCAGGGCGCAAGGGCGGCCAGTTGTCGGGCGGCAACTTCGCCAATAACCGCGAGCGCGCGGTGGAAGCGGGTCGCAAGGGCGGGCAACGCTCGAGCGGCAACTTCGCCAACAACCGCGAACGCGCCGCCGACGCCGGACGCAAGGGCGGCCAGGCCTCCAGCGGCCAGCGCCAGGGGTTCCAAGGCACCCCGACCCCGGAAGAGCGGCACTAGAGGTGGCGCGCATACATCTGAAGGAGGCTGCTGATGCCGGCGAAAGATGGAATCTCCGGCATGGGATTGCCCAACCACCGCATCCACACGCGCCGGGTGTGGCCCTTACAACGGAGAATTGAC
>CANJOI010000179.1 GCA_947475365.1 Fidelibacterota bacterium
CAGCGGGCTGGTGGCGATGAAGGTATGGATGCGCCCGCGCGCGGCGGGCTTCAAGGCGGCGGCCGCCTGATCGATATCGCCACGGATGGCGCGCGCCAGTCCGCAGACGACCGCGGTCTTCACCTCGGCCGCCACCGCCGCAACCGCGGCGAAGTCACCGGGCGAGGCCGCGGGAAAGCCGGCCTCGATGACATCGATGCGCATCTCTTCCAGGATTCTGGCGATGCGCACCTTGTCATCGGGGGTCATGGAAGCGCCCGGAGATTGCTCGCCGTCGCGCAAGGTGGTGTCGAAAATGGTGACGTGATTGTTGCTCATTGTCCGTTCTCTCATTCCTGGGTTTCTGGGGGCGACGACCGCAAAAGTCCCCTGAACGCCCGTCGTCAAAGAGATCCGGGCAGCGTTCAGGGGGGCGTAAGTCGAAGCCCCAGAAGCCGCGGAATGAGAGAGCGAACAATCACGTCGGCGAGTCCTTAGTTCGCGGCCTTATCGACCAGCTTGTTCTGCTTCAGCCACGGCATCATGGCGCGCAGCTTTCCGCCGACTTCCTCGATCGGGTGGTTGGCCCAGTTCTTGCGCATGGCCTTGAAGCTCGGCTGGCCGGCTTTGCATTCCGTGATCCAGTTGGTGACGAACTTGCCGGACTGGATTTCGGACAGGACGCGTTTCATTTCCTTGCGGGTCTCATCGGTGACGATGCGCGGACCGCTGACGTAATCGCCGTATTCGGCGGTGTTGGAAATCGAGTAGCGCATATCCGCCATGCCGCCCTGGTACAGGAGATCGACGATCAGCTTCACTTCATGCAGGCATTCGAAATAGGCCATCTCCGGCGCGTAACCCGCCTCGACCAGGGTCTCAAAGCCGGCGGCGATCAGGTTGGTGAGCCCGCCGCACAGCACGGCCTGTTCGCCGAACAGGTCGGTCTCGCATTCTTCCTTGAACGTGGTCTCGATGATCCCGGCGCGGCCCCCGCCGATGGCCGAGGCGTAGGACAAGGCCAGCGGCTTGGCCTGACCCGAGGCGTCCTGCGCCACCGCCACCAGGCACGGCACGCCGGCGCCGCGCCAGTATTCATAGCGCACGGTATGGCCGGGGCCCTTCGGCGCCACCATGAACACATCGAGGTCCGGGCGCGGATCGATCAGGTTGAAATGGATGTTGAGGCCGTGAGCGAACGCGATGGCCGCGCCTTCCTTCAGGTTGGCCTTCACATCGGCGGTATAGATTTCCGCCTGCAACTCGTCGGGGGTCAGGAACATGACCACGTCCGCGGCTTTGGCGGCCTCCGCCGGCGTCACCACCTTCAGGTCTTCCGCCTTGGCCTTGGCGCGCGAGGTGGAGCCGGCGCGCAAGCCCACCATGATGTCCTTCACGCCGGAGTCCTTCAGGTTGAGGGCATGGGCGTGGCCCTGGCTGCCGTAGCCCAGGATGGCGACCTTTTTGCCGCGGATCAGGTCGAGATTGGCGTCGCGGTCGTAATAGACGTGCATGGCGTATTCCTTATTGAATCTTAGCTTGGCGTGTTGGGCGAGAGCCCGTCTGACAGGAAACCCGCCGGGCCGCGGGCGATGGCGGCGATCCCGGTGCGGGATGTTTCCACCAGCCCCAGGGGCCGCATCAGGTCGATGAAGGCGTCGATCTTGTCGGTGTCGCCCACCACTTCGAACACAAAGGACTGGGGCGTGGTGTCGATCACATTGGCGCGGAAGATCTCGCAGGTCTTCAAAGCCTCGGCGCGTTTGTCGCCGGTGCAGGCCACCTTCACCAGGGCGAGTTCGCGCGCAACGCACGGGCCTTCGTCGGTCAGGTCGCGCACTTCGTGCACCGGGACCAGACGGCCCAGCTGCGCCTTCACCTGTTCGATCACCTGGCGCGTGCCGGAGGTGGCGATATTGATGCGCGACAGCTGCCGGTCCTTGTCGATCTCGGCCACCGTCAGACTTTCGATGTTGTAGCCGCGGCCCGACACCAAGCCGCTCACCCGCGCCAGCACGCCGGTTTCGTTATCGACCACCAGCGCGATGACGTGGCGGTAGACATGGCGATCCTTCAGGCGCGCGAGCGGCACCATGCCTTCATAGAGGCTCTGCGGCGTGTCGTCCGGGTGTGGCATGCTTGTTTTTCCCACGGCTACACCAGCGCGAGGCCTTCGCCGGTGATGCGTTTAGCGGCGGCATCCTCGGCGGAGAGGATCATGTCATTGTGGGCCTTGCCGGAGGGGATCATCGGAAAGCAGTTCTCGCGCGGGTCTACCGCGACCTCGCACACCACGGGGCCGGGCGTATCGAGCATGTCGCGGATCGTCTGGTCGAGCCGCGCGGGATCGCTCACCCGCATGCCAGCGCAGCCGAACGCCTCGGCGAGTTTCACGAAATCCGGCAGCGCCTCGGAATAGCTGTGGGCATACCGCCCCCCATGCAGCATCTCCTGCCACTGGCGCACCATGCCCATATATTGATTGTTGATGATGAACAGCTTGATCGCGGCTTTGTGCTGCACGGCCGTGGACAGCTCCTGAATGTTCATCAGCGCCGAGGCCTCACCGGCGATGTCGATCACCAAGGCGCCGGGATGCGCGATCTGGGCGCCGATGGCCGCCGGCAGACCGAAGCCCATGGTGCCCAGACCGCCGGAGGTGATCCAACGGTTGGCGCGCGTGAAACCGCAGAATTGCGCGGCCCACATCTGATGCTGGCCCACTTCGGTGCAGATGAACGGGTCGCGGTCCTTGGCGATCTCGAACAGACGCTGGATGGCGTACTGCGGTTTGATCACCGGCCCTTTCTGTTCGTAGTAGAGGCAATCACGGCCGCGCCAATCGGCGATCTGGCGCCACCAGCCGGCGAGGCCGGGCCGTGGCGCGGTTTCGGCCTTCCAGGCCGCCACCAGCGCTTCCAGCGCCTGGCCGCAGTCGGCCACCACCGGCACGTCCACCACCACGTTCTTGTTGATGGAGGACGGATCGATATCGATATGGATCTTCTTCGAGCCCGGCGAGAAGAAGGCAAGATTGCCGGTGACGCGGTCGTCGAAACGCGCGCCCACCGCGATCAACAGGTCGCAGTCGTGCATGGCGAGGTTCGCCTCGTACGTCCCATGCATGCCGACCATGCCCAGCCACTGGTCCTGATCGGCGGGGTAAGCACCCAGGCCCATGAGCGTTGAGGTGATGGGAAACCCGGTGAGCGCCAGCAGTTCGCGCAAGGCCGCCACGGCGCGCGCGCCGGAATTGATCACGCCGCCGCCGGTGTAGAACACCGGGCGCCGGGCCTTGGCCATCAGCGCCACGGCCTCACGCACCGCGCGCGCATCTGGCGCCGTGCGCGGACGATAGGTTTTGTGCGCGGCGCCGCGCGGCAGCGGCGGCGCATAACGCCCCTGCCCCATGGAGACGTCCTTGGGAATGTCCACCACCACCGGGCCGGGCCGTCCTTCGCGCGCCACATGGAAGGCTTCGTGAATCACGCGCGCCAGCTGGTCCGCGTCGCGCACCAGGTAATTATGCTTGGTGCAGGGCCGCGTGATGCCGACGGTGTCGGCTTCCTGGAACGCATCATTGCCGATGAGATGCGTGGGCACCTGCCCCGTGAGGCAGACGATGGGCGTTGAATCCATCAATGCATCGGTGAGTCCGGTGACGGCATTGGTGGCGCCGGGACCGGAGGTGACCAGCACGCAACCCACTTTGCCGGTGGAGTGGGCATAACCTTCGGCCGCATGCACCGCCGCCTGCTCATGGCGCACCAGGATGTGACGTATGCGGTTCTGCTTGAACAGTTCGTCGTAGATCGGCAGCACGGCCCCGCCGGGATAGCCGAACACCACCTCGACGCCCTGGTCCTCCAGCGCCTTCAGAATCAGGCGCGCGCCGGACATGAAGGTGTCCGCTTCGCTCTCCGCCAGAACCGCCGCACGCGCCGTCATCGTCTTTCCTCAGGCAAGAAAATATCGTTTCCGTAAAGCGGGGTTTTCCGCATTACGAATGCAAGTATTCCAAGCAAAAACGGAAATTGTACCCCGCTCTCGCGTTGTGCGGCGCAACCTAGTCAGGCCCCGGCCGCCGGTCAATAGTGTTTTAGTTATATTAGACATTTTTATATGTAATTCTCTTTCTCTTTATTACTTTTAATCAGGTTCTGAGGAATAAAATTACAATATCAGACAACGTCCAGGCGCGCCGACACATGCCACGGCTGGGCTTGCGCGCGCCGGCGTTCGAAAATCTCGATCTCCGCGACCCTGGCCAGCGTCGCGCCGATCTCGTCCTGCCCCGCCATCAAGGCCTCGCGGCGCGCCGGCTCCACGTGGAAGGCGACCGTGCCGCCGGCGGGCGTGATGACGATTTGCTGCACGAGATCGACCGTGAAGCGCGCGCCGTCGGCCATGCGCGCGAGCGCATCGGCCGCCACCGGCGGCAGGGTCACGCACAGGATGCCGTTCTTGGCGCAGTTGGACGCGAAGATGTCGGCGAAGCTGGGCGCGATCACGCAACGGATGCCCATGTCGGCCAGCGCCCACGGCGCATGTTCGCGCGACGAGCCGCAGCCAAAATTGGCGCCGGCGATCAGGATGCCGGCCGCCTGATAGCGCGCCTGATTGAAAACGCAATCGTCGCGGAGGCCGCCCTCGCCGTCAAAGCGCAGCGCATGGAAGGCCATGGCGCCCAGTCCATCGCGCGTGGTGGTCTTGAGCGCACGCGCGGGGATGATGATGTCGGTATCGACGTTGAGGACCGGCAGCGGCACGGCCACGGCCGTCAGAGTCAGGAATTTTTCCATTGATGCACCATTGAGAATTTGCGGACATCGGTGAGACGCCCGGTAAGCGCGGCCGCGGCCGCCATGGCGGGGCTCATCAGATGAGTCCGCCCGCCAGGCCCCTGGCGTCCGACAAAATTGCGGTTGGAGGTGGCGGCGCAGCGCTCGCCGGGCTTCAGAGTGTCGGGGTTCATGCCGAGGCACATGGAGCAGCCCGGTTCGCGCCACTCGGCTCCGGCGGCGCGGAACACAGCGTCCAGCCCTTCCCGCTCCGCTTCGGCTTTCACCTGGCCGGACCCGGGAACCACGAGCATGCCGACACCGGCGGCGATTTTGCGTCCGCGCAGCACAGCCGCGGCGGCGCGCAGATCCTCGATGCGGCCGTTGGTGCAGGACCCTAGAAACACTTTGTCGATGGCGATGCCGCTGAGCGGCGTTCCGGGGGTGAGCCCCATGTACGCCAGGGACGCCCGCGCGGCGGCGCGTTTCGCGGGATCGGGGAATGTATCGGGGGCCGGAACGCGGCCGGTGATGGGCAGCGCGTCTTCCGGGCTGGTGCCCCAGGTGACATGCGGCGCCAGATCCGCCGTGGTGATGGTGACTTCCTTGTCGAAGGTAGCGCCCGGATCGGTGACGAGACCGCGCCAGGCCGCCACCGCTTGGTCGAAATCCGCGCCCCGCGGCACGCACGGACGGTCACGCAAGTACGCGAAGGTGACATCGTCCGGCGCCATAAGCCCCGCGCGCGCGCCCGCCTCGATCGACATGTTGCAGACGGTCATGCGGCCTTCCATCGACAAGCCAGCGAAGGCGCGCCCGCGATATTCGATCACATGCCCGGCGCCGCCGGCGGTTCCGGCCTTGGCGATCACCGCCAGCGCCAGATCCTTGGCGGTCACGCCCGGCGGCAAGGGATCATCGGCGGTCACGGCCATATTGAGGCTTTTGCGCGCGGTCAGGCACTGTGTCGCCAAGACGTGTTCGACCTCGCTGGTGCCGATGCCGAACGCCAAAGCGCCAAAGGCGCCGTGGGTCGAGGTGTGGGAATCGCCGCAGACAATCGTCATACCCGGCATGGTCGCGCCGCGTTCGGGGCCGACCACATGCACGATGCCCTGCCGGGCATCGGTCATCGGGATGTAGGGCACGGCGAAGTCGGCGCAGTTGGCGGCCAGCGCCTCCAACTGGCGGCGGCCTTCGGCGTCCGCGATTCCCTGCGCGCGGTCGGACGTTGTGGGAACGTTATGGTCCGGCACCGCCAGCGTGCGCTGCGGCGCGCGTAGCGCGCGCCCCGCTTTGCGCAAACCGGCGAACGCCTGCGGGGACGTGACCTCGTGGACCAGATGCAGGTCGATGTAGAGCAAGGCCTCGGCCCCGCTTGACCATACAACGTGCTGATCCCACAGCTTGTCGTACAGGGTTTTCATGGCCGCGCCTCCTTGAACGCCACGGCGACGCCGTCGCGCGGCGGCTCCACATAGACTTTGAATTTGACGGATTGGATGGCCGGCATCGCCCGGATGCGGGCGGCCAAGGTCTCGACCTTCAGCTCAGGAAGGTCGGCAACGCGGATATCGAGGCGGAAGGATCGTCGCCGGGACAGGCGCGTGAACAGCCATGAGGGCTCGGCGCCCGCACGGAACAGGGCGTCCAGAATCCTGCTGAGGGCGGAGGACTCAGTGTAGTGGACGGTGAACCGGTAGAGATGTTGCGCGCGGGCGACCATGATGACGGCTTCCTGACTCGGCTTGAGCATTCGTACAAACGACGGCAAATCGGCCCTCTACGAGGACCAACTGCGTAATTCGTACGACGCTAAGTCGAAGGAAGCGGGTCATTGTCTCTGAACGAAAACGGGGTCGGAAAAAGTGGCGCGGCAACGAAGGGCCGGACCATAGGCGCAGGGATTTAAGACTGTCTAGACGAAAACCGGGAAGCTCCGGCTAATTTTATGACTTTGTTCGACAACATAATTTTCCGCACGCCCGATCACGCAGGCCGCGTTCGGCATGAAAAAGGGGGCCGCTGAGGCCCCCTTTTCCGTTTGTAACGTATTGATCAGCTTACATCTTGAAGCGGACACCGGCGAAGAAGCGGCGGCCGATGGTGTCGTACATCTGCGGGTTCACCGTCATGTACCAGTAGTTGGTCGAGACGATGAACGGCGGCGCGGTGTTCATGAGGTTCGACACGTTGACATAAGCCTGCACGCCGTCCGTGAACTTATAGGTCAGCGAGAGGTCATGATAGAACCGGCTTTCGATGTAGTTGTAATCGATCGTCGGGAACGAGGTGGTCGACACCGGGCAGGAGCCGGCCTTGCACTCCACGTAAGTGGTCGCGGTCCCGCCGTAGCGGCCAGAGCTCATGAACCGGCCGGTCCAGGTGATGGAGATCGGGTCGAGCGTGTAGTTGGCGTTGAACATCCAGCGCCACTTGAGCGGACCCTGGCCGCCGTTGGTGCCAGCCGCGTCGATGACCGGGTTGCGGCCGTCGTCGCGCTTGTAGAACTGGATGTAGGTGCCGATGGCGCGCAAGCTGACGTCACCATCCCAGCCCGGATTGATCTGATCGAGCTTGGTCTGGTAGCTGGCTTCGAAGTCGTAGCCGCGCTGATGCAAGGCCGCGAGGTTGAACGGCTTCACGTCGATGATGCGGATCGTGCCGAGCGCGAACCCGTCATTGGTCGGGGCGTTGCGCTGCACGGAGGCGCACTGGGTGGCTTGACCGGCAAAGCAGCGATCCAGGATTTCCTGGCCGCCGATGGTGTCGATCGCGCCCTTGATGTTGATGTCATAGAAGTCGACCGAGGCCGAGAAGCCCGGGAAGAACGCGGGCTGGATCACGGCGCCCAGGCCGGTGGTGTCGGCCTTTTCCGGATTGAGCGCCGGGTTGCCCGAGGTCGAGTTCAGATAGGTGACCGGCGGAGCGTTCGGACGGAACGGATCGATCAGGCCCGGCGACTGGCCGCCACCGCCACGATTGTAGAGTTCGCCCAGGTTCGGCGCGCGGATGTCGCGTGAAC
>CANJOI010000180.1 GCA_947475365.1 Fidelibacterota bacterium
CGACAACTCCCAATTGGAAGGGTAGCGCGCGGGGTCGGCAACCGGCGCATTGTCGGTATGGCCTTCCACCACGATCTGAAAATCGCCGATGGAAAGGATAGGAATCAACGCGCGCAGCAGAAGCAGACTCTTGCTGTCGATGTCGGAGGCGCCGCCGTTGAAAATGATCGGGTTGGGAAGGTCTACTCTGATGCCCTCGTCCGTGGGCTCGACTTTCACATAGTCGTTCAACTTCGCCTTCTCCAGCCCCTGGCGCAACTGGTCGAGCGTCTCAAGACGACGCCGGATCTGGTCGAGATCCTGCTTCTTCACAACCGTCAGCCCGGCCCGCTGCTGCGGCGTAAGGGCGCCGATGGCCCCTTCACGCCCGACAACGAGAAAGTCATTGTCGTCGGCGTAAGGCGACATCGCCCGCAATTCGAAGATATTGTTGAGAAAGCCCCGGATGCCGTTCGCCTTATCGGGCCCGTCGTCGCCCTTGTTGCCGGCCGGCCCCGCCAGCAGCACCAATATCACGAACGCCGTCATCAGCAGCGTTACCATGTCGGCATAGCTCATCAGCCAGGCGTCGACGGCCCCATCATCGCCCGGTGGGGTTCCCCAAAAGCGCTGCCGTTTAACGCGACGCGGCGGCGAGGGCGGTGGTGGCGATGGCGCGACTGAGGCAGGAGGCGCAGGCGCCGGTTGGGCCTGCTGTGGCGCCGGGGGTGAGGGTTGTTGCTCCGCTTCGGCCATCCTCAGGCCTCATGCTTATATAAATACTCTTCCGACATGGCGCCGAGGGTGTCTCGCAAGCCGACCTCGTCGCCGTGGCTGGCGACGATCGCATACAGCACCTCGCGCACATGGCCTGGCCCGCGCCCCTCGGCGATGCAGCGGATGGCCTCGGTCACGATAGCCATGACGCGCATGCGGTCCTGGGTCTTGAGTTCGATCTTGGTCGCAAGCGGCCGCAAGAAGCCGTTCGCCAACACGACGCCGTAGAACGTCGCCAGGAGCGCGAGGCTCATGTTCGCGCCGACCATCTGCGGAGTTGCCCCCTGACCCATGAGGAACAGCATATTGACCAGCCCGATGAGGGTAGCGGCCAACCCGAACGCCGGCGTAAAGGTGGCCATCGTCTTGAAAACCAGCGCTTCATTGCGTTCGACCAGCTCCTGGTTCCTCATACGAAGCTCAAGAACGCTTTCAATATCGTTGGGGGGCAATCCGTCGATGATCAGCTGGAAGCCTGTACGCACGAAAGGACTGGCGGTCTCCTTTATCTCCTCCTCGATCTTGAGCACGCCCCCGCCCTGCCTGAAGCCGGCGACCCGGACAAACCGCTGCAGGTCCTTGACCGAAACCGCGTGATCCTGTTTGACCAAACTCCAGGCGCGGGCAAAGGCTCCCCTCAGCAGTTCAAATGGGAACGCGATCAAGGACGCGGTGATGGTTCCGCCGACAACGATCATCGCGCCATGGAGATTCAGGTAGATGAGCGGCGTCTTGCTGGTGAGGAGGACAGCCCCCACGAACAATGCCGCACCTCCTAAAAATCCGATGATCGCGGTGGGCTTTAATCTCAGCATGGGCGCCCCATTGGCGGGTTGATAAGACACGATCCAACGACATTTCTGGTGCGCGCGAGTTGATACGGATCAGCCATGAGGGCCTTTCCCGTACTCCCCGCCGGCTCCCGCGCGCTTTGCCGAAGGCTTCGGCGGGGAGGGCTACGAAGCCGCCCCCGTCTGTTTCTGACCGGAACTCAGAATGGCTTGAACGCCGAAGAGCAGCAGCAATACGCCGAAGAAGATTTCCGCGCCGACCAGCGCGCGCGCGGCGGTGGTTTGCGCGATGAGATCGCCATATCCCACGGTGCTGAGGGTCACAATCGACAGGTACAGTCCTTCGCCAAAGGAGAGCTTACGAATAACCCCGCCGGCCAAGAAATTCGCGGTCGCTGAATACCGGTCGAGGATCGTGTAAAAACAGCCGAACACCAGCACCAGCAGCGAGTAGACCGTGAAAAAAGCGAACGCCGGCTTCGCCAGCCGGGCCGCGTTCGTGAAAAAGTCCTCTGACAGAATGGCCGTGCTGAGCAGAAACGAGGCAATGTCCCGGGCGGCCAGAAGGGCGGCCAGAGCGATGATCAGCATCGCCGTGAGCAAGGCGAACTCCTGCCCGGAGCTCTCGATTTCGCGAATGGGTATGAGGGTGGTCGCGGTCCCGACAATCACCAGCGGTGCGCCCCATATCATCGCGCGCAGGAGCGCTTGGCGCTTGGCGCTGCCCTCCTCGGCCACCACGTCGGCGGCGATCTCGCGGCGGCGCCACAGAACGCCCGCGAGAAAGCCAAGGAGCGGCAAAACAAACCCGATCTCCTGGACCCGCGCTCCGGCCTGGGGAAAGTTCTGATCCAGGAAGAATACGAAAACGCAGGCATAAACGCCGATCGAGTTGGCGAACACCGCCGAGAAAAATGTGCTGCCCGGCAGCACGAAATGAAAGATGGCGGCGAGGATCGCAACCGACAGGGCCGCCGCCGCGGCGATGCCCGGGTTCGTCCCGCCCAGACTGAGCGAGATGAGCCCAAGGAGAAACAGGCTAAAGATCACTGTGGCCAGCAGGCGGTGATGATGGTTCATGAATACTGCCGCTGTTGATGCGATTTTTTCACCGGGCAGACCATTCTCCGGCAGGACGAAGTCGTCCGAGTTGATTTCAGTCAACCACCGTCAACGACCGCGGAATATCCTCACAAATGCATGGGAGAGCGGCGGCGCCGTTGGCGTAAGCTGCCGCGGGTGCGTGAGTGCGGCGGAAGGCGGAGGGGAATATCGGATGCTAAAGGGTTTGTCCGAGCGTGCCAGTGTGAGCGAGCGCTGGACCGGCGACCTATGGGGCGGGTTCGCCGCAACGCTTGTCGCGCTGCCCTCCGCCATTGCCTTCGGCGTTACAATATTTTCGCCTCTTGGCGGGGTTTATCCGGCTTACGGCGCGCTGGCCGGCATCCTCGGCGTCACCGCCCTGGGCATTGTCGCTTCGGCGATGGGAGGCACCGATCGCCTGATCACCGCGCCCTGCGCGCCGGCGGCCGCGGTAATGTCGGCGTTCGCGGCCGACCTCGTGCATCGGGGCGTTGGTGCCGAAAGCGTTGTCCCGTTGCTGATCGTCATCGCCGTGCTGTCGGGCGCGCTGCAACTGATCTATGGAGCGGCAGGGCTCGGGCGCCTGATCAAATACATGCCGTTTCCGGTCGTCACCGGCTACATGACCGGCGTCGGATTGATCATTATCGGCAGCCAGATTCCCAAGTTGCTGGGTAGCCCGAGCGGCGTACCGGTATGGCGGGCGGTGCTTACGCCCTCTGGCTGGCGATGGCAAAGCATTGCTGTCGGCGCCGCCACGGCAGCTGTAATGCTCGCCGCGCCGCGTGTCACCAGGCGGGTTCCCGCGCCGATCCTGGCGCTGGGCGCGGGCGTGCTTGCGTATTTCTGCCTGGCCGCGCTGGACGCGTCCTTGATGAAAGCGGAGGGCAACAGCTTGGTCATCGGCCCGATGATCACGGTCCTCGGCAATCAAGGGGGCGGATTCGTGACTGGCTTCCTCGGCCGTGTCAGGTCGGTGATGACGCTCACGTTTGACGACGTCGCCTCGGTCATGGTGCCGGCCCTCACGCTTTCGGTGTTGCTCTCGATCGACACCTTGAAAACCTGCGTGGTCTTGGATGCGATGACTCACAGCCGCCACAACTCCAATCGTGAACTCATCGGCCAAGGGCTGGGCAATCTGGCCTCGGCGTTCATTGGCGGCGTGCCGGGGGCTGGGCAGATGGGCGCGACGCTGGTCAACCTTTCCAGCGGCGGCAGAAGCCGCCTCTCCGGTACGTTCGAGGGCGCCATGGCCCTGTTCACGTTTGTGCTCCTGGGGCGGTTTATAAGTTGGGTTCCGCTCGCCGCCCTGGCAGCAATCCTGATCGTGGTCGGCGCGCGGATGATCGATCGCCGCATGCTGGCGCTGGTCCGCTCACGAGACACCATCCTCGACTTCGTCGTGATTTTAACCGTCGTCATGGTGGCGCTTTTCGTCGGCCTGATCCCGGCCTCGGGCGCCGGCATCGCGCTCGCGATCCTGCTCTTTGTGCGGGAGCAGCTGAAGACCTCCATCCTACGGCGAAAGATTTATGGGAATGAGAGCCTTTCTCGACGGCCCCGCCCGGAGTGGGAGACCGAGATGCTGCGCGCGCGCGGCGGACAGGCCGCCATTCTGGAACTGCAGGGGAGCCTATTTTTCGGAACCGCCGACCAGCTGCACGCGGTGCTCGAACCGGAGATCAAGGCCAGAAAATATATCGTTCTCGACATGCACCGCGTCCAAACCATCGACTTCACCGTCGCGCACGTGCTCGAACAGACGCGCGACATCATGGCCGAGAAAAACGGCTTTCTGGTGTATAGCCGGCTGCCGACGCATCTTCCGTCAGGGAGAAACCTCGACGCCTACGTCGACCGGACGGGAATAGCGCCATACAAAAGCGCTGCGCGCGTGTTCGACGATCTGGACGAGGCCAAGGCCTGGATCGAAGGCCGGATCTTGAAGGACGCCGCCGGCACGCTCAAGGAAGCCCCGCTTGCCGATGATCCCGAAACGGCGCTTCAGCTGAACGAACTCGATTTGTTCAAAGGCCGGAAGCAGGAAACCTTGGATGCGCTGGACACCCATCTTGAGAAAGTCAGCTTCGTCAAAGGCACGAGATTGTTCTCCCGCGGCGAGGACGGCGCCCACCTCTTCTTCGTGCGGCGGGGGTTGGTCGCTCTCATGCTGCCCGTGGGGCAAACGCGGTCGCGTCGCATAAACACGTGCGGACGGGGCTCGTTCTTCGGCGAGGCCGGGTTTCTCGACGGCGCCGCGCATACCACCGACGCGATCGCACTCACGGACGTTGAGGTGTTCATTCTTTCGCGTGCGAATTTTGATGCCTTCGCCGAATCTCACAAGAAGGCGGCGTTCAGCCTCATGGCGGGTTTGGCGAGCATTGTTGCCGACAGAGTCCGTTTTCTGACGGACGAATTGGTTGCAACCGAGACTTAAAAGGGCGGATGGGCTATGAAATCGATCGCGGATAAGGCCGAGGTGTCCATCGACTTTGCCGACAAGACGTATATGGGCGCGTTCGGCCGTGAATCGGCCTTCGACATAAAGGTGGGGCCCGATGATGTGCTGCTGCGCGTTGTCAGGGCGGGGGCGGAGAAGCGCGAATTCGCCATGCACCTTCATTACCATCTGCTCGCGGACATACTTGCCGAGATCGCTGTTGGCCTCACGGATCAGCCGGGGATCGAAGAAGCACGCCTGCAAGTCCTGCGCACGGCGGCGGATGCGCTGGCAAAAGCCCTGAAGAAGCGTCGCGGAAGACCGTGTGATCTTCCGAGAACACGCCACCGCTCTTAGCGAAATGAACAGTTCTACGGCCGGCCCCGGCGCCAGCGGAAATAGTCGCGGGCGAGATTGAGGGCCCTGGCGGGCACATGCCCCTTTCGCCACGCGCCTGCCGTGGCTTTTACCGCCTCGGCCATGGTCGGATAAACATGCACGGTGCCCAAAATCTTGCCAAGGCCCAGGCCGTGTTTCATGGCCAGCACGAATTCGGCGATCAGATCGCCTGCGTGAGCGCCGACAATGGTGACGCCCAGAATCCGGTCGCTTCCCGGCGGCGTGAGCACCTTGACCATGCCGTGCGCCGCCTCATCGGCAATGGCGCGGTCCAGATCGGCGATGTCATAGCGGGTGATTTCGTGCGGCACACCTTTTGCTATCGCCTCTTCCTCGTTCAACCCGACACGGGCGACTTCCGGGTCGGTAAAGGTGGTCCACGGAATCACGCGGTAGTCCGCCTTGGCCTGGTAAAGTCCGGCGAAGAGGGCGTTGACGCTGGCGTACCAGGCCTGATGAGACGCGACATGCGTGAATTGATAAGGGCCGGCGACATCCCCGCACACATAGATATTGGGAATATTGGTGCGCAGGTATGGGTCCGCCGCCACGGTCCCGGTGTCGGCGATCCGCACGTCAAGTTCCTCCAGCCCGAATCCTTCGACCCGGGGAAGCCGGCCCAGCGCCAGCAGAGCGGTATCGAAAACGATCTCCGCCGTCTGCCCGTCGGTCGCCGCGCAGGTGAGAACCGCTCCATCGGCCCGCCGCGCGAACGACACAGCCTTATGACCGAGCATCAGTGTGATCCCCTCGGCCTGTAGGCGCTCCGCGATCATCCCGGCGGCATCAGCATCTTCCTTGGCGAGAAGGCGCGGCGCCATATCGACGATGGTCACGGCCGCGCCGAGGCGCGCGAAGCACTGCGCAAGCTCGCAGCCAATCGGCCCGCCGCCCAACACCAGCAAGCGTCGCGGCAGGTGTTTTAGCGACCAGACTGTCTCACTGGTGACCGTCTCGACATCCTCGATACCGGGGATCGCCGGCACGATCGGCGCGGCGCCGGTGGCCACCACGATCGCGCGCGTGGTCAGTGTTTTGCCATCGACCTCCACCCGGAAGGGATCGCGGATACGCGCCGTTCCCGCAACGCATTCCACGCCGAGGCCAGTGTAGCGTTCGATGGAATCGTGAGGTTCAATCGAACGCACCACGCGCCGCACCCGCGCCATCACGTCGGCGAAGTCAAAATCCGCGGTCAGCGAGGTCAGGCCGAAGTCCCGCGCACGCCGGGCGTCCGACAACAAGCGGGCGGTGCGGATCAGCGCCTTGCTTGGGACGCAGCCGGTATTGAGGCAGTCGCCGCCCATGCGCGCGCGTTCGATCAAGGCGACCTTGGCCTTTACCGCCGCGGCTACATATGCCGCGATCAGCCCGGCGGATCCCGCCCCGATAACGACGACGTTGTAATCGAAATGTTGCGGGCGGTCGAACCGCGCCAGCGCGCGCCGCGTGGTGAACAGGCCGTGGATGCCGCGTATGGCCAAGGGAAACAGGCCGAGCAGCACCAGCGCCATGATGATACGCGGCGACACTATGTCGCCCATGGTGCGCAAGGTCGCGAGCTGGGTGCCGGCATAAACATAGACCATGGATCCCGGCAGCATGCCGACGGCGCTCACCCAGAAAAACGTCCCCACCCTCAAGCCGGTAAGTCCGGTAAGCAGGTTGATCAAGAAGAACGGAACCGCGGGGATCAGGCGCAAGGAGAGAAGATAAAGCGCGCCGTCTCGCCGGATGCCTTCATCGATCGCCCTCAGCCGGACGCCGTAGCGGGCAAGGATCGCGTCGCGGAATAGGAAGCGCGCCAACAGAAACGCCACAGTGGCGCCCGTGGTCGCCGACAGTAGCGCCGCGGCGGTGCCGAGGCCGAAGCCGAACAACGCACCCGCCGCCAGGGTCATGATGGCGGCGCCGGGAATCGACAGGGCCGCCATCGCCACATAGGCCGTCATGAACGCGGCGAGGAAAGCGGCGGGATGCTGAGCGCGCCCAGCCTCCAGCGCAGCGTAACGATCCTGCAGGGCCGCGAGCGTGAAAAACCGCTGGAGACCGAACAGGAAAAACGCCCCCACCGCCGCGGCAATGACGACAGCGGCGAGGATACGCCGGCGGCTTGCGGTACGACTGGCGGCTGGCGTCATGGGTCCCCGGGGTGTGCCCGGGCAACATAGGCGAAGCAGGCGCAAATGCCCAGGCGGAAGGCTTTTGAGTCGGGCAAACGCCGGGTACAATCGGCGCTTATGACGTCACGGTGATGTGAATGGATACCCCGCCCGAAG
>CANJOI010000181.1 GCA_947475365.1 Fidelibacterota bacterium
CTCGGGCTTCAGCACGTCGTTCGACTATTACGACATCCGCCTGAAGGGCGCGATTTCGTCGCCGAACGCCACGACCATCATGACCCAGTGCTATGCCGGCGTTACGCTGTACTGCCCCTATATCATTCGCGACGCCGCGGGGGTCCTTCAGGAGATCCAGAACAAGCCGGTCAACGCCGCCACCTTGTGGGTGCGTGGGTTCGATATCGAAGCCAGCTACCGCACGCCGCTCAGCGCCATCAACGAAGACTGGAGCGGCAATCTTGCGGTGCGCCTCGTGGCGACGCGTAACCTGGCCTATAAGCAGCAAGACACCACCTTGAGCATCTCGACGGGCTCCATCAACGACAACGCGCCACCGTGGAACGGTTCGTTGAACATCAGCTACAGCAACGACCCGATCCGCGTCACCTTCAACGAGCAATACGTCAGCGGCGGCAAGATGTACCGCGACATGATCGAGTGCGCCGCCGGCAGCTGCCCGAATCCTATCCCCGCGGGCGTGCAGACGATCGAGAAGAATCAGATCGGCGCCTACTACAAGACCGATATGTCGATCGCCTACTCGCTCTATAAGGAAGGCACGAGCAACGCCGAGCTCTACTTCAACGTCGACAACCTGTTCGATCGGGATCCGCCGTCGATCGCGCAGACCGGCAACGCCTACGGCCCGCAGACCAACGCGTCGCTGTTCGACGTCTACGGCCGCTCGTTCCGTGTGGGCATGCGCTTCCGCATGTAAATGCGTCCGGAGACCGGAGCGCGCCTGCGCTCCGGTCTCCACCTTTTTCGCGCCGGCGATCTATCCGGCGAAATGCATGAAAAGCGGTCGCCTCCGGAAGGAACGTTTCACGTGAAACGTTTCTTCCTGGGCGGCCGTTATTTCTTTCCGGCCTGCTCCTTGAGAACAGCGCGGAACATGGCCTCCTGGATCTTCATCTCGGTGGTGCAGGTGGCCTTGTCGATGAAGGGGTTGGGCGCGCCGGGCTTCACCTTGGCGAACTTCTCTTCCATCTGATACTGAGCGGGGTGATCGCCCAGCATCACATCGCAGGGCAGGGCGGGCCAAACCTTGAGCGACCGTTCCATCTGCGCCTCCACCTCCGGCGAGATCGTGCCGGGGGAACGCAGCGAACATCCAAACACCACGTTATAGCTTTTGCCGCCGTCAACAACCGGCATGGTCCATGCGGTGCAGCCGGGCGTGTGGCCCGCCACCAGCCGCGCGGTCAGCGTGACGTCGCCCAGCTTCACGGTATCGCCATCGTGGACCACCTTGTCGATGGGGTGCTTCTGTCCACCGGGCGTGATGCCTTCCAGCATTTTCACATCCTCGGCCATGACGATTACCTCGGCGCCCGTCATCTGCTTCAGCGCGGCGTCGCCTTCCATGTGGTCGCCATGGGCGTGATTTCCGAGAATGATCTTGATGTCGCCGGTCTTGAAGCCCAGCTGCTCAATCGACTTGGCGATGGTGGGCACGTTCCGCTCGTAGGTCGTATTGATCAGGATGTTGCCCTGAGTAGTGACGATCAGGAACGAGGTGAGCTTCTTCAGGCCCACGTAATAGATGTTGCCGATGATGCGGTGAGGCGTGAACGCGGTCTCTTGTTCCGCGGGTGTGCCCATGTTGCGGTTCAGGATCGACGCCGGCGTATAGGTGACACCGTTGACCGTGACCGCCGGATGATCGGGCGGCGCACCCGCGCCGGGGACAGAGGACTGGGCAAAGCCCGCCGCCGGCGTCAGCGCCGTAAATCCCGCCACGAGGCAGGCCTTTATCTTTCGTGACGTCATGGGGACCTCCGGCAGTGGACCTGACCGGAGGCTACCCCAGGCGGACTGGGCGGGCGAGGTTACTTCTTGGGTTTCGGCGCCTGGTGATTGCCCTTTTGGCGGGTCCGGTTCTCGTCGGCCCGTGTCGCCAGATTACTCCCGCGCCGCGCCTTCTTGGCCTCTTTGGCTTCGCGCTTGGCCGTGCCGCCGATGCCGCCGCCGGTCTTATGCGCCTGCTGATGTGAAGCCATGGTGTGCGTTCCTTTTGTGTTTTTCGCGATCCCGCGCGGCGGTGGCGGGCAGGCACCCTACCAGGGATTTCAATGGAATAGTGGGGCTTGGCCGCGCCGGGGCACAGATTCGGCGTTCAAAGCATGTTGTTGGGAGTAAAGCCGCGCCGGTTGCGCCGGCTGCGCGTCCTATTGTCCGCTTGGCCGGATCGGTGCAGGCTGGCCGCTTGTGTAGTCTTCAAAAACAGGAGCACGACCGTGATCAAGCGCGTCTTCTCGCTGGGCCTCAGTGCCGCACTGTTGACCTCCACCGCCATGGCCGCGGACGCGCCGCGCGCCGACCAGGTGAAATTCCGCGAGCTTTATAAGGAACTGGTGGAGACCAACACCACCTTGTCCGCCGGCAGTTGCACGCTGGCGGCCGAGAAGATGGCCGCGCGCCTGAAGGCGGCGGGCTACACCGACAAGGACTATCAGGTGTTCACCGCGCCCGGAAAACCCAAGGAAGGCGGGCTGTTCGCGGTGCTCAAAGGCGAGGGCGGCAGCAAGCCCATGCTGTTGCTCGCCCATGTGGATGTGGTTGAGGCCAAGCGCGAGGACTGGACGCGCGATCCCTTCACCCTGATCGAGGAGAACGGCTACTTCTACGCCCGCGGCGTCAGTGACGACAAAGCCCAGGCGGCGGTGTGGGTCGATACCCTGGTCCGCCTGAAGCAAGAGGGTTTCAAGCCCAAGCGGGATATCAAGATGGCGCTGACCTGCGGCGAGGAAACCTCCAGCGCCTTCAACGGCGCGGGCTGGTTGTCCAAGGAAAAGCGCGACCTGATCGACGCGGCCTTCGCGCTCAATGAAGGCGCGGGCGGGCGGCTGGATGCGCAAGGCAAACCGATCGCGCTCAACATCCAGGCCGGCGAGAAATTCCCGCAAGACTACAAGCTGGAAGTCACCAATCCCGGCGGCCATTCCTCGCGCCCCACCAAGGACAACGCCATCTATGAACTCGCGGCGGCGCTGTCCAACATCAGCAAGTACGATTGGCCGCTGGAATATACCGATGCTTCGCGCACGTTCCTCACGCGCATGTCGCCGCTGGTGGGCGGTGAGACCGGGGCTGCCATGGCCGCGCTGGCGAAGGACGGCAAAGACGCGAAAGCCGCGGCCGTGGTCACGGCCGACCCCGGGTATAACGGCATGCTGCGCACCACCTGCGTCGCCACCATGCTGGACGCGGGCCACGCCACCAACGCGCTGCCGCAGCGCGCCAGCGCCAACGTCAACTGCCGCATTTTTCCCGGCACCTCGGTGCAGCAGATCCGCGAGAAGCTGGCGGAGCTGATCGGCAATCCCAAGGTTAAAATCACGGCCGCGTCGCCGCGCAGCGAAATCACCAAAGGCCCGCCGCCGCTCACGCCGGAAATCATGAAACCGATTGAGACGGCCGCCGCCAGGCTGTGGCCGGGCGTGCCGATTATTCCGGTGCTGCAGGCCGGCGCCACCGACGGCGCGTTCCTGTCGGCGGTGGGGATTCCCACCTATGGCGTCAGCGGCATCTTCGGCGATCCCGACGGCAACGGCGTCCACGGCCTGAACGAGCGCATCCGGGTCAAATCGCTCTATGACGGCCGAGATTTCATGTACGACATCGTCAAGCAGTACGCTGTCCAATAGAAATTCCGCTCACGGCCTCTTTATCCGGGAAACAGCCGCATCTATATAAGGTGCGGCTGTTATCTTTTCGGCAAAGAGGTCCTTTTATGAGCGACGCCTTCAATAGCCGCGAACGCGGTTTTGAATCCAAGTTCCAACTCGACGAAGAGCAGAGGTTCCGCGCATTGGCGCGCCGGGACAAGCTGTTCGGGCTGTGGGTGGCCAAGCAGTTGGGGCGTACCGACGCGGACGCATACGCCGCCGAGGTCGTGGCCGCCAACTTCGAAAAGCCCGGCGACGAGGATATGCTCTCCAAGGTGCGCAAGGACCTGCAGGCTGCCGGCAAGGAAATTGCCGAAGGCACGCTCCAGGTGGAGCTTTCAAATGCCTACGCCGAGGCGGCTAAACAGATTGCCGCCAAATAACCCCACTTGAGAGCCGGGCCGGGGCACCCTACTTATAAGTGTGGTTCAACCACCAAGGGGATGCTCCCATGCGTCGTTTTCTTGTCATTCTTGTTACGGCCGTTGCCCTGGCGGGCTGCGGCGTCAACGAGGTGCCCAAGCTCGATGAGCAGGTGAAGGCCGCCTGGAGCCAGGTGCAGAACCAGTACCAGCGCCGGGCCGATCTGGTGCCGAACCTGGTGGAGACCGTGAAGGGTTACGCCACGCAGGAGCGCGAAACCCTGACGGCGGTGATCGAGGCGCGCGCCAAGGCCACGTCGGTGCAATTGCCCGCCGACATCACCCAGAATCCGGAAGCCTTCAAGCAGTACCAGCAGGCGCAAGGCCAGCTCACCGGCGCCTTGGGCCGGTTGCTGGTGGTGGCCGAGCAGTACCCCAACCTCAAATCCGACCAGGCGTTCCTGTCCCTGCAATCGCAGCTGGAAGGCACCGAGAACCGCATCACCGTGGCGCGCAAGGATTATATCGACGCGGTGCAGCGCTATAACATCCAACTCCGCACCATTCCCGGACGGTGGGTGGCGGCGGTGATGTATCCGGACGCCAAGGTGAAGGAAACCTTCACCGCTACCGAAGGCGCCCAGACGGCGCCCGCCGTCAAGTTCTGATGCGCCTGCTCGCGCTTCTGTTCGCGCTGCTCTGGACTGTAAGTGTTCAGGCGGCGGAGATTTCCTTTCCGCCGTTGACGGGCAGGGTGGTCGACCAGGCGCATGTGCTGTCGGCGGAGGCGGTGCGCTCGCTCAGCCAGAAGCTCGCCGATCACGAGACCGTCACGCATCAGCAAGTGGTCGTGGCCACGGTTCCCTCGCTGCAAGGCCACGAGATCGCGGAATACGGCTACCAGCTGGGCCGCGCCTGGGGCATCGGCGAGAAGGACAAGAACACCGGCGCGATCCTGCTGGTGGCGCCGGCCGAGCGCGAAGTGCGCATTGAGGTGGGTTACGGCCTGGAAGGTACGCTCACGGACGCTACCAGCCGCGTGATCATCGAGCGGCGCATTATCCCTGAGTTCCGCGCGGGCCGCATGGAAGCGGGCATCGTCGCCGGCACGGATGCGATCCTCGGAACCCTGCGCGGCGATGCTCCGGTGCAGCCCGCCAAGGGGCGCGTCAATCACCGCGAGGACCCCGGCGAGATTCCGCCCGTGGTGCTGATCGTCGTCTTCATCATTTTCCTGCTGCTTACACGCGGCAGGCGCCGGCGGGGCTTTCTGCCGGGCGTGATGCTCGGTGGCCCCAGCATCTGGCGTGGAGGCGGCGGCGGTGGAGGATTCAGCGGCGGGGGCGGTTCCTTCGGCGGCGGGGGCGCGTCCGGCAAATGGTAGAGATGCTCGACAAAGCGCGTGTGCAGGCGGCGGTCGCCGCGGCCGAGAAACAAACCAGCGCCGAGATCGTGATCGCGGTCACGGACGTCAGTGACTCTTACGCGGTCTATCCCGCGCTGTGGGCGGCGGTGACGGCGGTGCTCGCCATCGGCGTGGAGGCGCTGCTGTGGCCCGAGAGTCACGTGCGCTTTGCCTTCGCCGCCGGCGGCGGTTTGGGTTTTGTGGTCTGGCTGCTGTTGTCTTTAACGCCGTTAGGCTTGGCGCTGGTGCCCGCGGCGGCCAAGACCCGCGCCGCGCGCGGTCTGGCGCATCTGGAATTCGCCGAGCGTGTGGCGGGTCGCACCGCCAGGGCCAACGGTGTCCTGATTTTCATCGCGGTGAAGGAACGCCACGTCGAAATCGTCCCGGACGCCGGCTTCGCCGCCAAGGTCGGCGACGGTGCTTGGGATACAGTGGTCGCCGGCATGGTGGCAGCCCTGCGCGAGGGCGGTGTCACGGATGGCGCCGTGACCGGTATTGCCGCCTGCGCGCGCATCGCCGCACAGGCGTTCCCGTTCGATGCCAGCGACCGCAACGAGATCGACGACGCGGTGGTAACGCTGCCCCCCGCTAAGGCCTAGGGGCCGGAGCGAGCGGCCCAGGTGCTGTCCCGCGGCAGTGAGCGGCTCGTGCACCATGTGGATCGGGCGCTCGGCGTTTCGTGTGCCCCTCGGCTTGTCCCGGGCGTAAAGCTCCATGGGACGCGCCAGAGCGCTTTCGGGCCAATACGGCCATGGCGGCTCTCTAAGGGGGCGTCCCGGCGGTTTGTGTGCGGCGCAGCTTCTTCCTGCGGCGCAGCATGGTTCGCCCTGAGCGATGCATTCATGCCACGGGGAGGGGCATTTTGGGCGGGATAAGGGCCTTTGAGCTTTTTTCCTGTTCCCTTTCATTAATTCTCTTAGTATCCACCCCTACCACACACAGACTTGTGAGGGTGTCCGGGAGAACCAGGGTGGAGTGGCCTTGGGCGGACCTGGGGATTTTGCCGACAGCCGGTGCGCTTAAGCCGCCAGCTTAACAGGGGGGATAAATCGTTATGTTTACCAACAGCACGCGCGCGTCCATGGGCAAGGCTTTGCTGGCCTCCGTCAGCGGCTTCGCCGTCACCGCAGCCGCGTTCACCGCCGTGGCCGCCGAGCCGGCGCCGGCTCAGGACACCCAGGCCCCCGCGGTCGAAGAAGTCGTCATCACCGGTTCGCGCATCGTGCGCGACGGCTACGAAGCCCCGACCCCGGTGACGGTGGTGGGCGCCGAGCAGCTTGAGCAGTCCGCGAAGCCCAACGTGTTCGACGCCATTTCGTACCTTCCGGCGTTCTCGGGTAACGTCAACCTCAATACCAGCAACTCCAACATCTCCACCGGCACCGGCGGCGCCAGCACGCTCAACCTGCGCGGCCTGGGCGTGAACCGCACCCTGGTGCTGCTGGACGGCCGGCGTTTCCCGAACATCTTCGTCTCGGGCGGCACCGACGCGAAGCTGTTCCCCGATCTTCTGATCTCGCGCGTCGACGTGGTGACCGGCGGCGCGTCCGCGGTCTACGGTTCGGACGCGGTCTCGGGCGTCGTCAACTTCGTGCTGGACAGCGAGTTCACCGGCGTGAAGGGCAATGTCATGGGCGGGGTGACCGGCCGTGGCGACCATCGCCAGTATAAGATCGCGGCGGCGGTCGGAACGCCGCTCGCAGCCGGGCGCGGCCATTTCCTGCTGAGCGCCGATTACGGCTATCAGGCCCATATGAACGGCGATACGCGCGACTGGAACCAGGCCGGCTATATGCAGGTCGCCAATCCCGCCTATGGCACCGGCGCGGGCCAGAGCCTCACCAACCCGAAGACCTTGCTGCGGTTCCAGTCCGGCTTGTGGGCGGCAAATCCGGGTGGCGTGATCTTCAGCGGCCCGCTCAAGGGCATCACCTTCGGCGCCGGCGGCGTGCCGTACAATTTCAACTTCGGCTCCATCACCACCAGTTCGTTCACCGTGGGCGGCGATTGGGACAAGGCCACCGAGCAAGGGGCCAACAGCCTGTCGGCCGGCATCATCGACAAGCACCTGTACAGCCATGCCAGCTATGATGTGAACGATAACCTCACGGTGTATGCCGACTACAACTTCGGCACCGTCAACAATACGAATAGCGTCGCCTGGACCTACTATCTCGGCAGCAACATCACCTTGAAGCTGGATAACCCGTAC
>CANJOI010000182.1 GCA_947475365.1 Fidelibacterota bacterium
GAGCGCCGAAGGCCTTCTCGATCACCACGTTGCGGCCCTTGGGGCCCAGGGTGACTTTCACGGCGTTGGCGAGGATGTCGACGCCGCGGAGCATGCGGTCACGGGCGTCGGCGGAAAATTTCACGTCTTTGGCAGCCATGGGTGTGTTCCTTCGAATTCCAGGGTGATGCGCTTAGGCGGCCTTCTTGAGGCCCTTGCGGTCCTCGACGATGCCGAGGATGTCGGACTCCTTCATGATCAGGAGTTCCTCACCGTTGAGCTTCACCTCGGTGCCGGACCATTTCCCGAACAGGATGCGGTCGCCGGGCTTCACGTCCAGCGCATGCAAGGTTCCGTCCTCGCCGCGCACGCCGCTGCCGCAGGCGATGACTTCGCCTTCCATGGGTTTTTCCTTGGCGGTGTCCGGGATAATGATCCCGCCCGCCGAACGCTCTTCGCCGGCCACGCGGCGCACAAGGACACGGTCGTGGAGTGGTCTGAAAGCAGTCATGGTCATTCCTTTCCCTCAAGCAAATGACTGGGTTTGGCGCCTCCGGAAACCCGCAAGGCGCTGAACGGATATTGAAAAGCCGCCCCAAAAAAGCGGCCGGAAAGCGAGTTGGGAGAACCGGATTTTTCCCGCAAGAGGGCGGCGGAAATTTTTTTAAGCGGGCTGTTAGCACCCGCGCGCGTAGGCTGCTAACCCTTTGAACACACTATTTTTATTTGCGATACGCGGATCGGGAGGTACGATTCCGGGTGTGAGAAACCAATGCCGGTTTCTTTAACGTCCCTGCAACGGAGCGCCCATGACCGACCTGGAGCTTCAGCTTAAGAACTACCGCCTCACCACCGCGCAGATCTTTTATTTCCTGCCAGATCACCCCGCCGTGCTGCAGGAATTCGTCTGGCAACAGTTGGACCTCGCGCCACGTTTCCCGGCGCTCCACGGCTTCATCGCCTTCTGGCGGGAAAAACTCGACGGGAAGCTTCATTCGGTGAAAGTCGCGCATGCGGACTTGATCAAGCCGGCGGAGTTCCGGCTCTACGACGCCCCGCTGGTCATCCACTGAGGACCCTGGCGCCAAAACGGCTCAGGCGCTGTCCTTGCCGAGATGCATTTCCGGCAAGGTGATCTTCCAGCGGATGGACGCGAGACGCAGCCCCAGGATGATCGCCGCCCCGATGGACCCCGCCACCGTCGCGGTCATGCCGAACCGGCGCAGCAGCACGTAGGCGATGAGGCCGGCGATGCAGGTGGTGACGTAGAGTTCCGATTTGCGGAAGATCAGCGGCACCTGCGCGGTCAACACGTCGCGCATCAGTCCGCCCGCGCAGCCGGTGATGGTCCCCATCAGTACGATGATCAGGCCGGACATACCCAGGTTCTCGGCTACCTGGGCGCCGCTGACGCCCGAGAATGCCAGGCCGATGGCATCGGCGTAGCTGAGGGCGCGGTCAGGCGGCGCGTAGTAGCGCACCCAGAGCCAGGTGACGGCGGTGGCCGCAAGGCACGCCACGATGAAGGTCGGATCGGCGATCCAGAAGATCGGATGGCGATCGAGGAGCACGTCGCGCGCGGTGCCGCCGCCGACGGCGGTCACCATGGCCAGCACGATGACGCCGATGAGATCCAGCTTGCGCCGCCCGGCCGCCAGCGCCCCGCTGGCCGCGAACACCGCCACCGCCAGCAGCATAAAGGAATGGATCAGCACCGCGGTGTTCTGCGGCACCAGGATCGGCGCGATCAGGGCGGGGAGTGCCTCGTGTGCCATGCTTCTTACGGGAGGCGTCCTTCGGACGTGCGCACGGACGACATCGCCCGCGGGGGATTTTGTCGCGCGCGCACTCTACCAGGACACGGGAGGCAGGCGCTATGCGCGCCGCCGGAAGAAGATAAAGAGTCTCACCAGCGTGGGCCGCAGGCGCAGGAACCGGCAATAGGCCCGTTCGAGCAGCGACGTCATCCACGGCAGGCGCCCAAGCCTTGCGGCCATGCTCCATCCTGGCAGATTCCGCCAAACCTCTAGGAATGCCGCTGCGCCCGAGAGCAATTGGCCGCCGGTCGACAGCACGTGAAAGCGCTTCATGGCCTGATCCCGGTCAAGACCTGGCAGCAGGTCCGCCGCCGGCAGAGACACATCGCAAAAACGCAGCGCGTCCGCCCGGTCCTGATGGCGATAGAGGTCCACCTCCGCCTGGCACAGCGGGCAGGAACCGTCGTAGAACACTACGGTCTTACCGTGGGGCATGATCGCTTTACCGGCTGTTTCAGCTTGCGGGCCGCGATGAAACGGATGCGAACGAACGGCTCAGAACCGCGCGCGCCAAGCTCCGTCCCGAAAGCCATGCGCATTCCGCCCGGGGCCCCAGCAGCCAATCCCCGCAAGCGCCAAGGCCGAGGGTTGGATTCCAGAGGGACTTCAGGCTGCTCTCCGGGGGAAACGCATAGCGCCACCGGTGCGTCACCGCTTCCACCGGCGCGACCCGCGGGAGTTCAAGCGCCTGAAAAAAGGCGTCGAGCAAGGCGGCGGCGATCTCAGGCGCGGGCCTTTCCAAGTGGTCCGTGGACCATTGGCTGTCGGCGTGCACCACCCAGCATTCAGCCGAGGCACGATGCGGTTTGATCCGGTTGGCGACCCCCAGCGCGATGATCCCCCGATCGCGGAAAAGCCCCAGCGGGGTTTGAAGAGGATCGGCAAACACGAAGGCGCCGCTCCAAACCGGCTTTGATTTGGCGAGGGACGCGGCGCGCGCCATTTCCAGGTCGTGCAAAGACAAGAGAGGCGCGGCCTGCTCCGCCGGGGTTGCCACCATCACGGCCTCGAAGGGGCCGTGCAGCCCGGTATCGGTCGCAACGCTCCAAAGCCCCCCTTCCCGCACCAGCCCCTGCGCGAAGGTGTTCCAGCGAACGTCTTGCCGGGACGCCATATCCTTCACGACCGCGTTCATACTGGGAACGCCGACCCAGGCTTCCAGCCCGCCAATCGGCCACGGCTGGACCAATCCCCGCCGTTCCCACGCCGCCACCGCCTGGCGGAACGTGCGGTCGCGGGCCGTGAAGTACGGCGCGCCGTGATCAAAGGATGCTTCGCCACATACCGTGGTGATGCGCCGCGTGGACATGCGCCCGCCCGGGCCGCGCCCCTTATCCAAAAGCACGGCCTGATGCCCGGCGAGAACCAGTTCCTCGGCGCAGGACAGGCCGGCAAAGCCGGCCCCTATTATTGCGATCCTCACGGGACCACCGAAGGCGCCGGGGCCGGCTCTTACCCGTGCCCCATCAAAGCGAGCACTTCCTTGCGGCTCAGCGGGTCTTCGAGAAAGCACCCCAGCATGCGGCTTGTCACCATCGCGACGCCCGGCGTGTTGACGCCCCGCCCGGTCATGCACCCGTGCGTTGCCTCGACAACAACGGCCACACCCTGCGGCTTCAGGTTATCCCAGATGCACTGGGCCACCTGCGCCGTCAATCTCTCCTGCACCTGCAGGCGGGACGCATAGCCGCGCAGCACGCGTGCGAGCTTGGAGATACCAACCACGCGATTCTTGGGAAGATAGGCTATGGATGCCTTGCCGGTGATCGGCGCCATGTGATGTTCGCAATGCGACTGAAACGGCACATCGCGGAGGATGACGATTTCGTCGTAGCCGCCCACTTCCTCGAAGGTGCGGCTGAGATATGCCCCCGGGTCTTCGCTATAGCCTGAGCAATATTCGAGCCAGGCGCGCGCCACGCGCGCCGGCGTATCCACCAATCCCTCGCGGTCGGGATCGTCGCCGGTCCAGCGCAGCAGTGTCTTTACGGCTTCCTTGACGTCGTCCGGCACGAATGGCTTCTCGTCATCTGCGGCGGTGATCGACGTTTTTGAGATATGATTGTTTGAGATATGATTCATGGCGCAAACCCAATCCAGACTGAGGCCGCGGAACGGTTGATCCCGCATTTCCGGCCGACGATTGATTGACTATGCTGGCACTTGCACAGAGTAGCTACATGTCCAAAGGGGCATATTGCTGATGTCGAAGCCGGACACGAGAATGAGCCTGTCGCTGTCGGAAATGATCGCTACCAGCCCGATTGCGGCCGTCATCAGTAACCCACGCCTGCCCGACAATCCGATTGTCGACTGCAATCAAGCCTTTCTCACGCTGACCGGCTACGGGCGCGACGAGATCATCGGACGAAATTGCAGGTTCTTGTCGGGCCCCGAAACCGAGCCGGAGCTGACCCAAATTCTGAGAACAGGCATCGCTGAGCTTCGCCCCACCATGGTGGAGATCACCAACTATAAGAAGGACGGCACGCCCTTCCGTAACGCCGTGATGGTGGCGCCGATTTTTGACGCCAACGAGCGGCTCGAGTACTTCCTGGGGTCGCAAGTGGAAGTGTCGGCGCCGCGCACGATGATGCGCGAGGCACGGGTGAAGGCCGCGGGCTCGCGCATTGAAAAACTGACGGCGCGGCAGCGGCAAATTCTGGCCGAGATGTTGGCCGGGCGGCCCAACAAGGTCATCGCCGCCGCGCTGAATATCAGCCCGCGGACCGTCAAGATGCATGTCGCGGCGGTGTTGCGATCTTTGAACGTGCGGACGCGCGCAGATGCCATCCGGCTCGCCGTGGAGGCCGGGTTCTGACACGGAGCCCGTTAAACCGCGTTGATGGAGAGTTTCATGAAGGCGCTGTGGACACTGCTGATTGCACTGACGGTCTCCTGCACTCCCGCCTGGGCCATGCTTGAGCCGGGCGACGCCGCGCCCGATTTCTCCGCGAAGACCTCTTTGGCCGGCAAGGAAATGCGGTTCTCGCTGGCCGAAGCGCTCAAGCGCGGCCCGGTGGTGCTGTATTTCTATCCCGCCGCCTTTACCAAGGGCTGCACCGTCGAAGCCCACAATTTTGCCGAGGCGACCGATACCTTCGCTGAATTGGGAGCGACCGTCATTGGCGTATCAAACGACAAGATTGAAACCCTGCACAAATTCTCCGTCAGTGAGTGCCGTAACAAGTTCGCGGTCGCGGCCGACACAGACAAGAAGATCATGAAGGCCTATCGCGCCGCGATGATGGGCGGCGTTCTTGGAATGGCCGACCGCACATCCTATGTGATCACGCCCGACAGCCGCATCCTGTTCTCCTATAGCGCCCTGGACCCGGACGGCCATGTCGACCGAACGCTTGAGGCCGTGCGGCGCTGGCGCGTGCAACATCCCAAGACGCCGCCGGCATCCACGCCCTGACGCCAGCGCGAGCCTCCCCCCATCTTGAACATCGTTGTCCTGACTCCAGCAGCCTGCGCCCAAGACGCGCAGAGCGCATCGTGAAGTGATCCATATGCGGTTTGCGACGTTTCCCATCCTGGCCAGAACACCGGAGCCGGTCATCGGCTCGCGCACGTTTTCTCCCTATCGCGATAACCCACGCCACGCCGGACACACCTCACCCTTGAACTCACTTTCCCCGCGAGGCCTCTTGGACGACGAACCGATTCTGGTGATCGACGACGACCCGGAGACGGCGGACGTACTCGTCGGCGCACTCAAGGGCCGAGGCTATGCAGGCGCCCGATGGGTGGACAATGTTTTCGCGCTCCCGAAGTTCCTGGAGGGCAACCCCTCTGCCGCGGTGATCAACGTTCATTATGAAAGGCCAGGCACGCTGACGGCGACCGCACCGATGAGGCAGATGGCGCCCGCGATAAGGACTCTGGTCCTCTGCGCCCCGGGCTTGGCGGCGACCCAGGCGCACGCCTGAGCGCAGCAGACCGGAACCGTCGATCACATATGCCTCAAGCCTCTGGACGATCGGGGCTTCTTCGACGTGTTGAGCGACGTCCTGGAACGCGAGCGCTTGCGCCGGGAGTTGCAGGTGCGCGCGGAGCGATTGGCGCAGCGGCTGCCAGAGTCCGCCCGGGATACCTCCAAGGACCCGGGGACCGACCTCGGCCAGTTCGCGGAAATAACGGAGATGGCGATTCTCGTGACGGATGTGCGCAACTCCAGTGGTCACATCTGGAGCGTTCCCCCGCGGGAGTACTTCGCCCGCATTAATGAACGCTTGCAGGCGCAAGCGTCTCTGGTCCGCAAACACCGGGGCTCGGTCCTGAAATTCATGGGCGACGGCCTTATCGCCACCTTCTCCGGCGCCGGGCGGCACCATGTAGCGGTGCGATGTGCCGAGGCCCTGTGCGAGCAGGACGCGGCGCTTTCCGACGCCAACGTTTTACGATGCGGTATCGGGGGCGCTGAGGGCGTGGTGGTGACCGGTTACATGGGTGAGCCGGGCCACCTTCACTATGACATCATCGGAAGCACGGTCCATTTGGCTTCTCGTCTGTGCGGTCTGGCCAGCCCCGGGGAAGCGATGCTCACCAAGGAACTTTACGCGTCCGGCCGCTATGCGGTCGATGACGCGGCCGAGGTGGGCGAATTGAATGTGCGCGGTGTGAGCCACCCCATAGCGGCCATGCGCCTTCCATCACGGCCGCCGTCCCAAGACAGAGGTTAAAGTGAAAGAAAGATACAGTTCGAAGCAGATCAGCAGGATCATCGACCAAGCATTGATCTTTCAATGCTCATGTCCCGCCCAGGTTTGCAGATCACTCCTAGAGCTCCGGGAGTTGTGGGCTTATCAAATGGGATGCGTTGAGCAAACCGCCACCGACCGGGCGGTGCATCTGGCCATAGCCCGCGCGACGGAACGGGCGCACGACGAGTTTGAGCAATGCCTGGAGGAGATTCTGGTGCTGGAGGGATGGGACCCGGCGACATTGACGATGCCGGAGCAGCTGAAAAAGGCCCTCAAAACCTGAATGCCGTCAGCCGATTGGCGAAACACCCTTTTCTTCCGTCATCCGCCGAAAACTCGCCCCGAGGATTTGACCTCGCGTCAGCGACCCCGCGGCCCCTAGCCGCGTGACCCACCCCATTGCGCCCGCGCGCGGCCCACGACTAGGCCGCGCTTCTCACATCCCTCAGGAACGTTCCCACATCCGCTTGCAGCCGTTCAGAGTCACGCGATAGCTGGCCGGCGGCCTCAAGCACTTGATGGGAAGATGCCCCGGCCGACGCCGTGGATTCCGACACGATCGAGATGCTGTGAGACACCTCGACCGTCCCCGTCGCCGCCTGCTGGACATTCTGGGCGATTTCGCCGGCCGCGAGTTTTTGTTGAGCAACGGCGTGCGCGATCAGATCGGAGATCGACCGCAAGTTCTGGATAATCTCGCTGACGCTCTGGATAGCATCCATCACCCGCGCCGTGCCGTCACGCACGGCATTCAGTTGGCCACTGATTTCGCCGGTGGCGTTGGCGGTTTGATTCGCCAGCGCCTTGACTTCGGCGGCCACCACGGCAAACCCCTTGCCGGCATCGCCGGCGCGCGCCGCCTCGATGGTGGCGTTCAGCGCCAGGAGGTTGGTCTGCTCGGCGACATCGCTGATGAGCCGCACGACACTATCGATGCGCGCCGCCATTTCCGAAAGAGCCTTCACAGTGCCGACAGCGGTTCCTGCGCGGTCCACGGCGGTCTCGGCAACGCTTGAGGCACTCTCCACCTGCCGCCCAATCTCGCTGATCGATGCAGAGAGTTGTTCGGTGGCCGCTGAAACCGCCTGCACATTCGAGGTGGTGGCGTTGGCGGCAAC
>CANJOI010000183.1 GCA_947475365.1 Fidelibacterota bacterium
ACTGCTGGGCGTGGAAATCTCCAAACAGCAGCAGACCTCTGATTGGGGCGCCACGACCCTTTCGGCCGAGCAGCTGGACTATGCGGCCGCCGACGTCCTCCACCTCCACCGCCTCAAGGCCGAAATGGAGCGTCTCCTGGCCCGGGAAGGGCGCACGGAGCTGGCCGAGGCCTGTTTCCGCTTCCTGCCCGACCGCGCCGCCCTGGACGTCGCCGGGTGGGCGGACGAGGATATCTTCAATCACTAGGGCGCCCGGGGCACCGGGGCCTTAAACGATTGATTTGATTTCAAAAATATTGCCGCGGGTTCTTGCGCACAGGCCCGTCCCCGTCTTATGTCCGTGGCACTTTATTGGCGCCCGGCAGTTATATCCCGCGTCAAGACGGGGTTGGCATGAGGATTGCAATAAACTGTACCCATTTTTTAACCGGCGCGGGCATACTCTCGGCCCGAGCGGGCCAGACTAGGCTCGCGGATCGCGGACGCTAGGATGAACCAGACTCTCGCTAAAACCACGCCGACTCAAAGCGATATCGCCTGCGCCCGTCAGGTGCTCGACCATGCCCGCGAGGGGCTCAAGGCCCTGGGCGATGGCTTGGGCGAAGCGTTCGTTTCGGCGCTCGATATCTGCGCCAGGATCAGCGGGCGGGTCATCGTCACCGGCGTCGGCAAATCGGGCCATGTGGGCCGCAAGATCGCCGCCACCCTGGCCTCCACCGGGACGCCGGCGTTCTTCGTCCACGCGGGCGAGGCCAGCCACGGCGACATGGGCATGATCGGCAAGGCCGATGCCGTGCTCGCCATCTCCAATTCCGGCGAGGCCGGCGAATTGCGTGACGTGGTCGCCTATACGCGCCGCTTCGGGATTCCCCTGATTGCCATCACCAGCCGCGCCCAATCGGCGCTGGCGACCGGCGCCGACGTGGTGTTGCTGCTGCCGCCGGTGGGCGAAGCCTGCGCCGTGGTGGAAGCACCGACCACCTCGACGACATTGACCTTGGCGCTGGGTGACGCCCTGGCGGTGGCGCTGCTCGAACGCCGCGGCTTCACCGCCGATGAGTACAAGGTGTTCCACCCCGGCGGGCACCTTGGGCGCAAGCTGTTCAAGGTCGAGGAACTGATGCACACGGGCGACGAGCTGCCGCTGGTGAAATCCAGCACGCCCATGGCCGAGGTCGTGCCCTACATGACCAGCAAGACTTTTGGCGTTGCGGGTGTGATCGACGCGGCCGGCAAGCTCATCGGTATTGTCACCGACGGCGATTTGCGCCGCCACATCAACTCGCTCCTGACCCTGACCGCCGGCGACGTGATGACCCGGGCGCCCAAGGCCACCACCCGCAACGTGCTGGCCGCGGAAGCGCTGCGGCGCATGAACGAATGGAAGGTCAGCTGCGTGTTCGTGGTCGAGGGCGAGAAGCCGGTCGGCATCCTGCGCCTTCACGACATCCTGCGCGCGGGGGCGGTATGACCGAACCTGAAGTCAAGAAGGGCGCCTTCTGGCACGCGACCCCGCCGCAGCACGAGAAGGTGGCCGCGTCCGTCAGCCAATACAGCAAGTTTGTTCAGATCATGAAGATAGCCCTGCCGGTGGCGGCGGCGCTCTTGCTGCTGGTGGTTCTGGTGCTGCCGCTGTTCCGCCAGCAGGAAGAACGTATCCGCGTGGCGCCGGTCAAGGACGCCAACGGCCGCTCGCTCGCCATGACCAATGCGCGCTACTTCGGCACCGACGACAAGGGGCAGCCCTATGCGGTGACCGCCGACAGCGTCCGCCAGGGCACCAACAACGACAAGACCGTGGAACTCGACAAGCCCAGGGCCGAGATCACGCTCAGCAACGGCAACGCCATCAATGCGTCCGCCAGCGCCGGAGTCTATGACCGCGATAAGCAGGAAGTCGAACTCACCGGCGAGGTCACGCTCGATCAGGCGCAGGGCAAGCTCAAGACCTCCCAGGCGCGCATCCAACTCAAGGACGGCAGCGCGGCCGGGAATGCAAAAGTCACCGGCGAGGGCTCATTCGGCACCTTGGAGGCCTCTGGCTTCTCCTACAACAAAGACGACAAGGTGATCCGCTTCACCGGTCCCTCGCGCCTGGTGCTGAACAGCAAGCCCGCCAAATCCGAAGAAACCAAAAGCACCGCACCGTCCAAAGCTCCGGGAGCGCCGAAATGAGCCGCCGCTTTTTTTCAATGATGATGGTGGCGAGCCTGGCCGCGTCTCCCGCGGTCGCGCAGTCGCTGACGTTCTCGCCCAAGGAGTCGGGCGAGCCGGTGGAAGTCACCTCCGAGAACGGCATGGAACTGCACCAGGACACCAAACGCGTGATCGCGCGCGGCAAAGCCAAAGCGGTTCAGGGCGCGGTCAGCGTCACGGCCGACGAACTCATCGCCGACTACCGCACCCGCGCCGATGGCGGCAACGAGGTCTACCGGGTGTTCGCCACCGGCAACGTCACCATGAAATCGGAGAACGAAACCGCCGTCGGCCGTTCCGCGGTCTATGACCTCGATAAAGCGGTGCTGGTCTTGGAAGGCGACACGGTTTCGCTCACCAGCCCCGACGGCCAGGTGCAGGCGCACAAGGTGCTGCAGTATTGGGCCAATGAAGGCGTCGCCGTGGCGGAAGGAAACGCCTTCGCCGAGGACAAGACCAAGCACCGGTTGTTCGCCGACCGTCTGGTGGCGTTCTTCCGCGAAAGCACACCGGCCGCCGCCAGCAAGAACAAGTCCCAGATCCTGGGTCGCGGGCGCGGCGACATCAACTATGTGCAGGGCTTCGGCAATGTGCGCATGGAAACCGCCAAGGAAATCATCCGCGGCGAGCGCGGCGCCTACAATATCGACAGCGGCATGGCGACCCTCGACGGCGGTGTGAAGATCACGCAGGGCACCAACCAGCTCAGCGGCGGCTTCGCCACCGTGAACGTCAAGGGCGGCACCAGCAAGCTGTTCGGCAGCGCGGCCCAGGCCGGGCAACCGGGTGTGAAGGATGCCGCGCGCGTGCGCGCGCTGATCGCGCCCAAGGCCGACCCGGCGGCGCCGTGATGCGTAACGTGAGAGAGTCTCGGAAAGGATCGGCATGAGCCCGGATAACGACATGCAACGCGCGGGCGCAGGCGGCGGCGGGGCCATTCCGCAGACCGGCTTGGTGGTGCGCGGCCTGGGCAAGTCCTACAAGAGCCGGCCGGTCCTGCGCGACGTGAACCTGCAGGTGGAACGCGGCGAAGCCGTGGGCCTGCTCGGCCCCAACGGCGCCGGCAAGACCACCTCGTTCTATTGTGTCACCGGCCTGATCAGTCCCGACCAGGGGCGCATCTATCTCGACGGCCAGGACATCACCGCGTTGCCCATGTACCGGCGCGCGCGCCTCGGCATCGGCTACCTGCCGCAGGAAGCCTCGATCTTCCGCGGCATGACCGTGGAGATGAACATCCGCGCCGTGGCCGAGATCGTCGAACCGGACCGCGCCGCGCAGAATGCCCTGGTGGATTCGCTGCTGAAGGAATTCTCCATCGACCACCTGCGCCGCTCGCCGGCCCTGGCTCTCTCGGGCGGTGAACGCCGCCGCTGCGAAATCGCCCGCGCCCTGGCTTCGCGGCCCAGCTTCATCCTGCTCGACGAACCGCTGGCCGGCATCGATCCCATCGCCGTCGGTGAGATCCGCGAAATGGTGTCGCACCTCAAGGACCGCGGCCTCGGCGTGCTTATCACGGACCACAACGTGCGTGAGACGCTCGACATCATCGACCGTGCTTACATTCTTCACGAAGGCACCGTGCTGATGGAAGGCCGCCCCTCGGAGATCGTGGCCCACGAAGGCGTGCGGCGTGTGTACCTGGGAGAACGCTTTAGCCTCTAGACGGCAAAGACCGTCGGAAGCTTTGTTGGGATAGCCATGGCTCTATCGCCCCGCCTAGATCTGCGACAGTCCCAGAGCCTGGTGATCACGCCGCAATTGCAGCAGGCCATCAAGCTGCTGCAATTGTCCTCCATCGAACTCGCCGACTACATCAGCCAGGAGCTGGAATCCAATCCGCTGCTGGAATCCGACGAGGGCGGCGAGGCGGGTGCCCTGGCCGAGAGCGCGGGCAACGCCGACGATCGCAGCGAGGACGGCCTGTCGGTCGTCGACACTGTGGACGGGCAGGATGAATCGCCTATCGACGTCGAGGCCGGCGTGGCCGACAACGACGCAGGCCTGGCCGACAGCGGCGAAACCAGCTTCGACACCAACAGCTCCACCGAGTATGGCGCGGGCGGCCACGGCGAGTTGCCGGACCTGGAGCGCACGCTCGCCGACACGCCCGATCTGCACGGTCACCTGGTGCAGCAACTCAACCTCGCCACCACCGATTCCGCCGACCGTTTCGTCGGCATGTACCTGATCGATCACCTGGACGAGAGCGGCTACCTTCGCCTGGACCTGGCCGAGGCCGCCCAGCAACTCGGCGTGCCGCTGCCGCGCATCGAGGCCTTGCTCGCGATCATGCAGCGCTTCGATCCGCCCGGCATCTTCGCCCGTGACCTGAAAGAGTGCCTCAAACTACAGTTGATCGATCGCAACCGGTTCGATCCGGCGATGGAGGCGTTCATCGCCAATATCGAACTCCTGGCGGCACGCGATCTTCGCAAACTCAAGGAGGTCTGCGGCGTCTCCACCGAAGACCTCCAGGACATGATCGCCGAGGTGCGGGCGCTCGATCCCAAACCCGCGCTCAAGTTCGAGCATGTGGTGAACGGCGCGGTGGTGCCGGATGTGCTCATGAGCCCGCAGCCCGACGGCGGCTGGCGCGTGGAACTCAACAGCGACACCCTGCCGCGGGTGCTGGTCAACCGCAGCTATATCTCCGATATCGGCAAGGCCACTAAGAAAGAGGACAAACAGTTCCTGGCCGAGCGGCTGCAATCGGCCAACTGGCTGGTGAAGGCGCTGCATCAGCGCGCCGAGACCATCCTCAAGGTGGCGACGGAACTGGTGAAGCAGCAGGACGCATTCTTCCGGCTGGGTGTCACGCATCTGAAGCCGTTAATCCTGCGCGACATCGCCGAAGCCATCGAGATGCACGAGAGCACCGTCAGCCGCGTCACCACCAACAAATACATGGCCACGCCGCGCGGCATCTTCGAGCTGAAGTATTTCTTCACCCAGGGTCTGCCGTCCTCGGCCGGCGCCGAGGCTCATTCCGCGGAAGCGGTGCGCCACCGCATCAAGGTGCTGATCGACGCCGAGACCGCCGACGACATCCTGTCCGACGACCGCATCGTCGATGTGCTGCGCGAGAACGGCGTGGAAGTGGCGCGCCGTACGGTCGCCAAGTACCGGGATTCGCTTAACATCCCCTCCTCGGTCCAGCGCCGGCGCGATAAGAGCATGGTGCTCGGCCTACGCTGAGAAACGCGCCGGGGAGCACCGCGCCCCCGGCCCTGATTCCCCTGGTTTAATGCAGCTTTGTGACACCCATCAGGGCCAATCTTGACTTGCCGGGGGCTGCGCGCATATGTTCCGCCACTTTTTTGGACGGCTTACGAAGGACCGCGCGGCTGAGCCCCGGGCCCAGGATATAAAGCACGGCGGGACGCACCGGACACTGGTGCTCGGATTTGACGGGTTGTCGCTCGATAAAACGCAAGAGTGCGCGTCCCATCACCCGAATGTGATGGCAGACAAAACGCGCAATTTGCGGCGAGTCAAAGCGTTAACCTGGCGGAAACAGTAAGGGATGCCGCCCCAGAGGCAGCAGACAGCGCCCGGCTTAACTATATTAAGCCTTCACGACAGAAGCAGTTACCCGAGCAGAGACCCCGCGGGGGGAACTTTTCCCGCGAGCGGAGCGTAAAGGCGTACGTATGGAAATCAGCGATTTGTTGCAGCCTGAGTCGGTCGTCGCCCACCTTAAAGCGGGCAACAAGAAGCAGGCCCTTCAGGACCTGGCACGTCACGCGAGCGCCATCACCGGCGTCAACGACCGGAAGATTTTCGAAACCTTGATGGAGCGCGAGCGGCTCGGCACCACCGGTGTCGGCAACGGCATCGCGATTCCCCACGGCAAGCTGGCCGATTTCAAGCGTCTTTACGGGTTCTTCGCGCGCTGCGACAAGGCGATTGATTTCGACGCCATCGACGAGCAACCGGTCGACCTGATCTTTTTGCTGCTGGCGCCCGAAGGCGCCGGCGCCGACCACCTGAAAGCGCTCGCGCGCGTATCGCGCCTGCTGCGCGATTCATCCATGTGCGAAAAGCTGCGCGGCGCCGACACCGCCGACGGCCTCTATATGCTGCTCACGCAGTCGGAAGCGCATCAGGCCGCTTAACGCGGTCGCGGCGGAGGCGCGCCAACGAACGCGGCTTCAGCCGCGCTCGAAAGTCGCGCGCGCTTCGAAGATGCGCTGGGCCATGGTGACCCAGCAGGCGGCCGAGAAGATCCAGGCCGCGGTCGGAAACAGGTCCGGCATCACCAGCACGATCAGCAGAAACATCGTGATCTCACTGGTCTCGACGATGCCGCCGGCCATGGTAAACGGCTTGCTTTGCATGTCCGGGATCAGGCCGCGCGCCGCCGCGATAACCGCGAAGCCCAGGAAGGTCGATGCCAGGCCCATGAGGCTCGCCGCGACCACCACCGCCGCGATGGCGTGATCCGGCCGGCCGGCCGCGAAACTCCCGGCGATGGCGGTGAACGCCACGAAGTCGAGCACCATATCCAGATAGGCGCCGAAATCGGTGGGATGGGTCATGCGCGCGAGCGCGCCGTCCATGCCGTCGGCGAGGCGGTTCACGATCAGGAACACCAGGCCGATCGCGTAGTACCCGTAGGCGACCGCGGTCGCGCACAGCACGGCCGCCGCGAACCCGGCCAGCGTCACCTGGGTCGCGGTGATATGCCGCTCCATCAGCGCTTCCGCGCCGCGCGCCATGGGCGCTTTCAGGATCCGCGAGAAAATCGGGTCGAACATGGGCCACCCCGTGCTTATCCGGATATTCTTATCCGGCTTGGTGTTGTCCTGTATGCTGATTCGCCGGAGGATGGGGCGCAAGTCAATTCAGAACGCGCCTGGGTGATTTGGGGGAAGGCATGCGCGGGAGACACATCTGGCTGGCATTGGTTTCAGCCGCGGCGCTCATCGCGGCGCCGGCTTACGCCCAGCAGCGCCCGCCCAGGACCGGCGGCGATCCCCTGTCGGAAATCTGCACCGGGTTCCTGCAGCAGGGCCAGAGCGTGTCCGGCGACCAGGCCAAGCTGTGCACCTGCCTGGTGCGCGAAATCAAAGGGCGCCTCTCGGAAGCGGAGATGAAGGCTTACAACCAGGCCACCTCTACCGGCCAGGCGCCGCCGCCCGCGGTGCTGGACAAGGTCATCGGCATCGCCACCGCGTGTCTTACCGAGGCGCAGAAATAAAGCGCTCTAGCGGCCCAACCGGAAGGCGATGGTAAAGGTGAAGCCCTGCGCGGCGACCGGGTCGCCCTTGGAATCCAGCATCGGCGTGAAGCGCCAGGTGCGGAAGCTCTCGAGCGCCGCGTCGTCGAACACGTTGGGCGGCGTCGCCTTCAGCACGCGGGCGCCGACCACCTTCCCGGTGGCGTCCAATCCGTAACTGACCTGGACGTCG
>CANJOI010000184.1 GCA_947475365.1 Fidelibacterota bacterium
CAGATCACCAGCCGACACTCCGGCCTGGTGCTCCTTCAAGAACCCGATGATCTGCTCTTCCGTGAACCTGCTCTTGCGCATCGCCTGTCTCCTTCATGGAGAACAGAACCCTAACCCAAAATCGGGGGCGTTTCAGGGGAGCAGGTCACGCTGGCGGGCCAGCGGCACACGCATATACAAGACGCGATCATCGGCCGCGAAACGCGCGCCTGGTCGCGAGCAGGCTTGGGGGACTTTGATGAAGATGCACAGGCTTACCCGTCTTGCGGCGCGCTTTGCGGCGCAGACCGCGATGACGCTGTTGTGCGGCCTCCTGGTGTCCTGTGCCGCGGTCGAGAAATACAACGACTACGATGCTGCCGGCGGCCAGAACAAAGCCGAGTACGAAGCGCTCGCGGGTCGCCGTGCACCGGCGCCTCAGGCCCGCGGCGAAGAACCGCCGATCCCGAATTTCGCGTCCGTGCTCGCGGCTCCTTCCGCGCCGGAACTGGCCGACGTTCGCCGCGTCTCGATCGCGGTCACCGAAACCACGCCGGTGCGCGACATCCTGATCGAACTCGCGCGCAAGGCCCAGGTGGATCTCGAAATGGATCCTCGCATCGCGGGCGGCATCATCATGACCGCCACCGACCGACCGTTCATTGATGTGATCGGCCGCATCGCCGAACTGGCCGAGCTGCGCTACAGCTTCGAACGCAACGTGCTGAAGGTGCAGGTAGACGACCCGTATCTTGAGCAGTACCGCATGGACATGCTGAATGTGACGCGCACGTCGTCCAGCAGCGCGTCCTCGTCCACCGACGCATCCTCAGCTGGGCAATCGATCGGGGCCTCCGGCGGCAGCAGTGGCGGTAGCAACAAGTCGGAAACAGCGATTTCAACTTCGACCAACTCAGATTTGTGGTCCGATATCGGCAAGAACGTCGCGCAGATTATGGCAAACATCCAGACGCGGCGGACGACTACTACAGCTGCGGAAGGCTTGAACGCGACCTTTGTCCCCCAGGCAGAAAAGCAAGCCGCCTCACCGGCTGCCGCCGCACCGGCTGCGGCCGCGGCCCAGGGCAGCGCCGGTACCCCGGCGGCTGGTGGATTGGTTGCCCAGGCTGCCGGGCTCAGTAACCGACAGTCTCAACTTGACGCCAACTTAGCCATGGCTAGCCCCGCAGGTTCGTCGCCAGAGCCGGCTGCAGCTGGCGCACCGCGTGCGGCGGCTCCGGCCATTGGAGGAAGCAATTACACGCTCAATCCCAGTGCCGGCATCGTGACGGTGTTCGCCACCCAGCGCCAGCACAAGGCAGTCGAACGCTATCTCCGGGACGTGCGGGAATCCGTTGGCCAGCAGGTGCTGATCGAAGCCAAGGTGATGGAAATTACCTTGAACGACAATTACCGCGCCGGCATCGATTGGACGGCGGTACTTGGCCCCAGCAGCGGCCGGCAGAATTTCAATTTCCAGACCAACTTCGCCCAAGGCGTGCCGTCGGATCTCGCTAACCCCAGCCTCAGCGGCACCTGGACCGGCGCCATCCTCGGGCGCGGCGTCAACGCCGCGGGCGTGCCAGTCATCCGGAACGATCTTTCGCTGGCGGCCGAGCTGGTCAAGCAGTTCGGTACCGTTCGCACGCTCTCCAGTCCGCGCCTGACGGTGCTCAACAACCAGATGGCGCAGTTGAAGGTCGCCGAGAACCAAGTGTTCTTCCAGCTTCAGGTCAGCGTAACGGATTCAACGTCCACGACCCAGGGGAAGACTACTGTCGCGAGTCAGATCAAAAGCGTCCCGGTGGGCCTGATCATGAGCGTGCAGCCAGCCGTGAATCCGGTCACCAAGCGCATTACCCTAAGCCTGCGCCCCTCGATCACACGGATCACGGGCTATGTGAACGACCCCGGCGTCGCCATCACCATCGCGGTCGCGCGCCAGACCAACAACAACATTCCGACCATTACCTCGCAGATCCCGGTGATCGAAGCCCGCGAGATGGACTCGGTCGTCAATTTGGACTCGGGGCAGACCGTGGTCATGGGCGGTCTGATGCAGGAAGAAGTAAACACCTCGCGCTGCGCGCCGTTTCATCTTTGAACGTCGTCCCCAACCCCCGGGCAACTCTACTGTTGCGCGTCCCTCGCGCTGGCGCTGCCCTCCCCGGTCCGGAGCCGCCGCCACAGTTTCAGAAAACTACTCGATCCCACGCGCCGGCGCACGCGGTAACGCCCTGGGTGCGTCCTCGCGGCAGTATCGCCGAAGCGGGCGCGTGCATTCAATATAATTATTGTTTTTTCAATGAGTTACAACAATTTCCCACTCCCCACTTGCCGGCCGCATTGCCCGCCCTGGCGGCTGTGGTAAGACCGATCCCATGTGGGCCGATATCGTCGATCTTCGCGACTTCTACGCTAGCCCCATGGGGTGGCTGGTGCGGCGGTTGATTGCGCGCCGGTTGCGTGCGATGTGGCCGGATGTCGCCGGGCGGCGGGTCCTGGGCGTGGGCTTCGCGGTGCCGTTCCTGGGTCTGTTTCAGGGCGAGGCGGAGCGGGTGGTCGCCGTTATGCCAGCCGGGCAGGGGGTCATGCATTGGCCCGAAGCCGCCGCCAGCCTGGTGGCGCTGTCGGCGGAGGATGCCTTGCCGTTCCCCGACCGTTCCATGGACCGCCTCGTCCTGGTGCACTGCCTCGAAGGCAGCGACCAATTACGTCCGTTCCTGCGCGAGTGCTGGCGCGTTCTGGCCGACGGCGGCCGGCTTCTGGTGGTGGTGGCCAACCGGCGCGGGTTATGGGCGCGCGCGGAGGCCGCCCCCTTCGCCCACGGCCGGCCTTATTCCATGGGCCAGATCACGCGCCTCTTGCGCGACAATATGTTCGTGCCTCTGCAAAACGCGACGGCGCTGTTCGTGCCGCCGGTCTGGTGGCGCCTGTTTGCCAGCTGGGCGACGGGCATCGAAAACCTGGGCGCCCGCTGGTTCCCCACTTTCGCGGGCGTGGTGGTGGTCGAGGCGGAAAAGCAGATCTATGCGGCGCCGTTTGCCGGTGCGCCCGCTGCCGTCCGCGCCAAGGTGCTGGTGCGCCCCGCCGGCAACGGCGTACGAAACATCCCTTCGGCCGGGGCCACGTCAGTCGCGGGTGAGCACGAATAGGGCCTGCTCGCTGAGCAGGTTGGCGATCGCGGCGGTGGCGGCGAATTCCCGCTTACGGCCCGCGCCATCGAGGGCGAAGCTCGCCTCGATGCGCACACCCATGATGCGGCACAGATCGATGAAATCCAGGATCGTGCAAAGGTGGATGTTGGGCGTGTCGAACCACGAGTCCGCCAAGGTCGGCGTCACCGGCATGCGCCCGCCGAACATCACCGACAGGCGCACCCGCCAGTGGGCGAAGTTGGGGAACGACACGATAGCGCGGCGCGCGATGCGCAAAAGATCCTCCACCACCGCCGCCGGATTGTGAGTCGCCTGCAGAGTCTGGCTGAGAATGGCGTAGTCGAAGGCGCCGGCGGGATAGTCCTTGAGATCGTTTTCCAGGTTGCCCTGGATCACCGGCAGGCCCTGGCTCACCGCTGCGCGCACCCGCGCCATGGAAAGTTCCATGCCGCGGCCGTCGACTTTCTTGTGGGCGGTGAGATAGGCCAGGAGCGTGCCGTCGCCGCAGCCCACGTCGAGCACGCGCGCGCCCGGCGGCACCAGATCGGCCACCTGCTGCAGGTCGACGCGAATGCGCGGCGCGGCGGGCTTTTGCTCAGTCATGGCTTTCTCCGCGCCGGCAACCCGCGCTGGTCGGCCGACCCATCGATGAAGCCCTGCAAGGTCTGATGGAACTCCGGCTCATCGAGCAGGAACGCGTCGTGGCCTTTATCCGAGATCACTTCCACGAAGCTCACGTTCGCCGCCACGGCGTTGAGGGCGCGCACGATGGCGCGGCTCTCCGGGGTGGGGAACAGCCAGTCCGAGGAGAACGAGATCAGGCAGAACCGCACCTTGGTGCCGGTGAAGGCTTCGGCCAGCACGCCATTGTGCTCTTCGGCCAGGTCGAAATAGTCCATGGCGCGCGTGATGTAGAGATAGGAATTGGCATCGAAGCGGTCGACGAAGGTATTTCCCTGATGCCGCAGGTAGCTCTCCACCTGGAAGTCCGCGTCGAAGCCGTAGGTCAGGGCGTTACGGTCCTGCAGGCGGCGGCCGAACTTGCGGTGCAACGCGGTTTCCGAAAGATAAGTGATATGCGCCGCCATGCGCGCCACGGCCAGTCCGCGCTTCGGAATCTTGCCTTCATCGGCGTAATTGCCCTGGCACCAATCGGGGTCCGCCATGATCGCCTGGCGGCCGACTTCGTGGAACGCGATGTTCTGGGCGGAATGGCGATAGGAGCCCGCGATCGGCACCGCCGCGAACACGCGCTCAGGGTAGCGGTGCGACCACTCCAGCACCTGCATGGCGCCCATGGAGCCGCCGATGACGCAGAACAGTTGGCGCACACCGAGGTGGTCGAGGAGCTTGGCTTGTGCCTGCACCATGTCGGGGATGGTGATGACAGGGAAAGACAGCCCCCACGGCTTGCCCGTGGCGGGATTGATGTCCTTGGGGCCGGTCGAACCCATGCAGCCGCCCAGCACGTTGGCGCAGACCACATAGAACCGTTCCGTGTCGACGATCTTGCCGGGACCGACCAAGTCGCTCCACCAGCCCGGCTTGCCCGTGACCGGATGCGTGTCGACCACATACTGGTCGCCGGTGAGGGCGTGGCACACCAGGACGCAGTTGGACTTATCGGCGTTGAGCGTGCCCCAGGTCTGATAGGCCATGGTGACGCCGGGCAGGGTTACGCCCGACTGCAGGACGAGCGGCTCCGCCAGGCGCAGCCCGGCATGGGCGGCGCCTTGATTCTCGCGGGTGGTGTCGCGCGGGGCGGGACTCTCGGGTGACATTGTCGCTCTCGGCGGCGGGTCTCGGCTAAAGGCCTGCGGCAGGCCCATAAAAGGCTTTCGCAGATATAGGGGCCAAGACACCTCCGGGCCATGCTCCTGTCAACGTTTTCTTTGATTTTGCGGGGGTGGGACACTATGACTTTGACCCCTTCCGCGACCTCTGGAGTCTGGTTCCGCTTCTTTGAGGCGGAACCAGACTCCAGATTTCGGTTTGGTCGCATGTTGGGCGGCCGAACCGGCTTCCACTTCGGCCTAACATGCTCTCTAAAGGACGCCCCGATGCCGCTCCCGCAGCCGAAGCCGCAAGTGATGAGCCTGCCCATCTATGTGCCCGGCAAGTCGGTGCTGCAGGGCGCCAGCCGGATCATCAAACTCTCGTCCAATGAAGCCGCACTCGGGCCCAGCCCGAAGGCGGTGGCGGCCTATGACGAAATCGCCCGCAGCCTCGAACGCTACCCGGAAGGTGACGCCGCCGACCTCCGCGAAGCCATCGGCAAGGCCAACGGCGTGGACCCGGAGCGCATCATCTGCGGCGCGGGTTCGGATGAGTTGATCCTTCTGACCTGCCGCGCCTTCGCCGGCCCGGGCGACGAGGTGGTCTACCCGCGCTACGGCTTCCTCATGTACGAGATATCCACCAAGAGCGTGGGCGCCACACCGGTGCCGGCGCCGGTGCGCGATCTGACCGCGGATGTGGACGCCCTCTTGGCGGCCGTGACCGACAAGACCCGCATCGTGTTCCTGGCCAATCCCAACAATCCCACCGGCACCTATATCCCCGCGTCGGAAGTGAACCGGCTGCGCGCGAACCTGCGCGACGACATCCTGCTGGCGCTCGACGACGCCTATGCCGAATACGTGGAAGCGCCGGACTACGAGACCGGCATGAAGCTCGCGTCCACCACCGAGAACACCATCACCTTACGCACCTTCTCCAAGATCTACGGTCTCGCGGCGTTGCGGTTGGGGTGGGGCTTTGGGCCCGCGGCGATCATCGGCGCGCTCCAGCGCCTCCGCTCGCCGTTCAACGTATCGCGCCCTGCCCAGGCGGCGGGGATCGCGGCGCTGGCCGACCAGGCGCATGTGAAGCGTCAGCGTGAACACAACACCAGGATGATGAAGGTGGTGCTGCAGCGCCTGCGCGGCATCGGGCTCAACGTACAAGACAGCCACGGCAATTTCGTGCTGCCGGAGTTCCCCGCCGGCGCGGTGCCGGACGCGGACGCGTTCCTCCAGTCGAAAGGCATCCTTGCGCGCCGTGTGGACGGTTATGGCCTGCCGAACCATCTGCGCATCACGCTGGGCACCGACGAAGAAATGCAGATCACGCTCGACGCGTTGGCGGAATTCATGAGCAAGCGCCGTGCCTAAGCCCCTGAAGCCATTGTTCGAGCGGGTCGCCTTTATCGGCATCGGCCTGATCGGCGCGTCCATGGCCCTGGCGATCCGCCGGGCCAAGGTGGCGAACGTCATCGTCTGCTGCGACAGCAATCCGAAAGCGCGCAAGACCGCGCTCGATCTCGGCATCGTCAACGAAGCCTTCAAGGATTACGGCAAAGCCGTCGCTGGCGCGGACCTGGTGGTGATCGCGACGCCGGTCCTCAGCTACGGGGCCATCGCCAAAGCCATCGCGCCGCATCTCAAGCCCGGCGCGATCCTCACCGACACCGGCTCGGTGAAGAAGGACGTGATCGCGGCGGTTAAACCGCATGTGCCGAAGAATGTGCATTTCGTGCCGGGGCATCCCATCGCCGGCACCGAGCACTCTGGTCCGGAGGCCGGCTTCGCGGAGCTGTTCCAGAACCGCTGGAGCATTCTGACGCCGCTGCCGCGGACGTCGTCCAAAGCCGTGTCAAAGGTCGCCGACTTGTGGCGCCGCATCGGCGCCAAGGTCGATATCATGGAGCCCGATCACCACGACATGGTGTTGGCCATCACCTCGCATCTGCCGCACCTGATCGCCTACACCATTGTCGGCACCGCCACCGATCTGGAAGGCGATCTCAAGCGCGAAGTCATCAAGTACTCGGCCTCGGGTTTCCGGGATTTCACCCGAATCGCCGCGTCCGATCCGGTCATGTGGCGCGACATTTTTCTCACGAACGGCCCGGCGGTGCTCGAGATTCTGCAGCGCTTCACCGAGGACCTGACGGCGCTTCAGAAGGCGATCCGCAAGAACGACGGCAAGACCTTGGAAGACCTGTTTACCCGCACGCGCGCCGTCCGGCGCAGCATCATCGACGCCCGCCAAGCTTAAGGAGATTCCGATGGCAGACCTGCATCTCGTCATCGCCAATAAGGCATACTCTTCGTGGTCTATGCGCCCGTGGGTGGCCATGAAGGCGCAAGGGGTCGCGTTCAAGGAAACGGTGATCTGCCTGCAGCAGCCGGACACGGCCGCGCAGATCGCGAAATACAGCGCTGCCGGAAAAGTGCCTGTATTGAAGCACGACGATGTGACGGTGTGGGAGTCGCTCGCGATCCTCGACTATCTCGCCGACACGCTGCCGTCCACCGCCTGGTGGCCGGAAGACCATGCCGCCCGCGCCATGGCGCGCTCGATCTCGGCCGAGATGCATGCCGGCTTCACCAATGTGCGATCGGCGATGCCCATGAACGTTCGCCGCAGCATCCTGGGCCGTGAGCGTACGCCCGAGGTCGATAAGGACATC
>CANJOI010000185.1 GCA_947475365.1 Fidelibacterota bacterium
CCCCCCCCCCCCCTCCAAGCCAAACATCGGGCGATTTCAGCGGCTTGCGAGACGTAAGGTGGATCGGGCGGCGCTGTTGCAACTCAGCACCGCCCTGCCCGCATTTCACATCCGCGCGGCCGAAACCGCCTGGCGGCCGGCCTAGATGTCGGCCTTGATCACCGTCGCCGACGGACCGGAGCCGCTCCCGCCGCCGCCATCCGGCGACAGTTTGGGGCGGTCCTTGATCACATGATCGATCAAGCCGAAGGTCTTGGCCTCTTCCGCACTCATGAAATTGTCGCGGTCCATGGCCTTTTCCACGGCCTTCAGGGTCTGGCCGGTGTGATCGACATAGATCTGGTTCAGACGCTCGCGCAAGGACAGGATTTCCCTGGCCTGGATCTCGATGTCCACGGCCTTGCCCTGCACCCCGCCGGACGGCTGGTGAATCATGATGCGCGAATTGGGAAGGGCGTAGCGCTTGCCCTTGGCGCCGCCGGCCAGCAGCAGCGAACCCATGGACATGGCTTGGCCGATGCACAGCGTCGACACTTCGCAGCGGATGTACCGCATGGTGTCATAGATCGCGAGGCCGGAGGTCACGACCCCGCCCGGCGAATTGATGTAGAACGAGATGTCCTTATTGGGATTATCGGACTCCAGATACAGGAGCTGGGCGCAGATCAAGGACGCGACGCCGTCGTGCACGTCGCCGGTCAGGAAGATCACGCGCTGCTTCAGCAGCAGGGAGTAAATGTCATAGGCCCGCTCACCGCGGTTGGTCTGCTCGACCACCATGGGGACAAGATTGTTGGCGTAGAATTCGTACGGATCACCGTGCGCGCTGCGAAAAGTCATGTTTCACCCGGATTTAAGAGGCGGCGCCGCCAACTGGCGCCCCTTCTGTCTCAACTAACTCGTCCTAAAATAAGCAAATTAGCGGTGGCCGCAAGATCACCCCCAATTTGAAACCGTTCTGGCGTCACCTTTTGGGTGACGCGACTCCTTAAACAGCGCGGGCGCCACTCGAAAGTGGCGCCCGGTTGATTATTCTTCGTCCTTCTTCTTGGACTTGGCCTTTTTCTTAGGCTTTTCCTTTTCCGCGGCCTCGTCTTCCGGATCCTTCATCACCTCCTCGATGGAGGCGTGCTGATCCGTGATCTTGGCCTGGGAGAGGATGTAGTCGACGACCTTATCCTCGAACAGCGGCGCGCGCAGGGTTTCCAGGGCCTGGGGATTGCGCTGGTAGTATTCCACCACCGCGTTCTCCTGGCCGGGATAGCGCATGGCTTCCTGGATCACGGCCTTGTTGATGTCTTCCTGGCTGACGGTGACGTTGTTCTTTTGGCCGACGTCGGACAACAGCAGACCCAGGCGCACGCGGCGCTCGGCGATCTTGCGGTATTCGGCCTTCAGTTCGTCGTCGGTCTTGTCCTTGTCTTCGGGATCAAGCTGCCCATCGGCCTTCACGCGCTCCATCTGGCGCCAGATGGCGTCGAATTCCACGTCGACAAGGCCCTGCGGCACGTCGAACGAATAGGCGTCGGCCAGCTTGTCGAGCAGCTGGCGCTTCAGGCGCATGCGGGCGGCGCTGTCGTAGTTGTCCTGCAGGAACTTACGCATGCGGTCGCGCATGCCCTGGGCGCTCTCGTCGCCCATGGACTTGGCGAGATCATCGGTCAGCTCCGGCACGGTCACCGTGTGCAATTCCTTGGCGGTGACTTCGAATTCGGCGGTCTGGCCCGCCACCTTGCCGGCGTAATCTTCCGGGAAATCAACCGTGAATTTCTTGGTTTCGCCCGGCTTCAGGCCTTCCAGGCCCTTCTCGAAATCCGCGAGGTACTGGCCGTCGCCGAGAACGATCATGGCGTCCTTCACGGTGCCGCCGTCGAATTCCTTGCCGTCGATGCGGCCGGTGAAATCCACCAGCAGCCCCTCGCCCTTCTTGGCGGCGCGGACTTCATCCGACTTCGTGGTGGTGCGGCGGTTCTTGAGGAAGCCGTTCACGGCCTCGTCGTGTTCCTTGTCGCTTACGGTCGCCACGAGGCGGGTCAGCTCCAGGTCGGTAAAGGGCTTCGCGGTGATTTCCGGCAGCACTTCGAACTCGACCGAGAACTCCAGGTCCTGGCCTTCATCAGCCTTGACCACTTCGATCTTGGGCTGCATCGCCGGCTTCACGGCCCGCTCGGCGAGCGCGGACTGGGTGGATTCATCGATGGCGCGTTCCAGCACTTCCCCGCGCACGGCCTGGCCGAAGCGCTTCTGAAGCAGACTCATGGGCACCTTGCCCGGGCGGAAGCCCGGCAGGCGCACCTGCTGGCCGACTTCGGAAAGACGGCTGTTCACTTTTTCCTCGATGGACGAGGCGGGAATCACGACCGCGAACTTACGCTTCAGTCCGTCGGCACCCTGGTCAGTCACTTGCATGGAAACGCGCGTCCTTTGATCTAGCGTTCGGTAGGTGTTTTGTCGGTCAACTCGGTTCTGCTCCGGTGCGTGGTGCGGGTGAAGGGACTTGAACCCCTACGTCCTTTCGGACACGAGAACCTAAATCTCGCGTGTCTACCAGTTCCACCACACCCGCTCGAAGCCGGGAGCCAAGAGCAGTTGGCAGGCCCCCTTGCGGAAAGGATGCGGTAGATAGCCGTGAACGGCGCATGGGATCAAGCCCGAAGGGGCCGGATTTGCCCTTTAATAAAAGGAGTTAATCGAGCGGCCGCCCGCGGGTGCGTTGCAAAAGCCGTGTTTGGCGCCACCTTCGCGCCCAATTTAGAGGCTTTTCAGCAGCTTAGGCAGGGCTTCCGGGAGGTCCTCCGCGATCAGGCCACGGCCGCAGGCCTCCCCCGCCGCCCCATGCAGCCAGACTCCGGCGCAGGCGGCCTCAAATCCCGCCATCCCCTGGGCCAGGAGGCCCCCGATCAGCCCCGCCAGCACATCCCCGGTCCCGCCGCTGGCCAGCCAGGGCGGCGCGTTGCCGGACACAGCGGCCCGGCCATCGGGGGCCGCGACCACAGTGTCCGGCCCCTTGAGCACCACCACGGCGCCGCTGGCCTTGGCCGCCTTGCGGGCCGCCGTGACCTTGCCGGCTTTGCCGTCCCCAAACAGCCGGCGGAATTCGCCGGCATGCGGCGTCATGACCACGGGAGCCGTCCTTTTATGGATCGCGGCGAACAGGGTTTCCGCCTTGCCCGCGAACGCCGACAGCGCATCGGCGTCCAGCACCGCCGCCTGCCCGGCCGCCAGCACCTTACGGACCTGACCCGCCGCCGCAGCGCCGCGTCCGAGGCCGGGGCCGATCACCACCGCCCTGTGGCGAGGGTCGGCCAGCAGCCGCGCGAGATCCCGCGGCGTTTTGATGCGGGCGATCAAAGCACCCGCTTCAGCGATGGCATAGATATCGGCCGCGGCCGACGGTACCGCAAAGGTCAGGAGTCCCGCGCCCACCCGGCGCGCCGCCCGGCCGGCCAGCCGCGCCGCACCGGTCATGATGCCGCCGCCCACCACCACCGCGGATCCGCGCGTGTATTTGTGATCGCTCCAGGTCGGGCGCGGCAGGGTCCACAGGCCAGGGGCATTGCGCGCGAGGCGCGGCCCGATGCCGCTCAGGACCGAACCGGCAATGCCGATCCCGGCGATGTGCACATCGCCGCAGACGTCCCTGCCCGGATAGAGAAAGTGCGCGGGCTTGGGACGGAAGAACGACACCGTGGCGGCGCAGCGCGGCGCGCAGCCCAAAATCTCGCCGGTGTCGCCCGCGACGCCGCTCGGCACATCGACCGCGATGCAGACCAGATTGTCGCGATTGATTCGCGCGATGGTGTCCTTGACCGCGCCCTTCAAAGGGCGGTTAAGGCCGGCGCCGAACACGGCGTCGATCACCAGCGGCGCACCATCGAGTACGGCCGGCGCGCCCTCGGCCACGCCGCCATTCCAGGCCTTCGCATTCACCGCGGCGTCTCCGGCAAGCGTGGCCGCATCGGCGAACAACGCGACCCGCACCGGCCAGCCGGCTTTGGCCAGCACGCGCGCCGCGACAAAGCCGTCGTCGCCGTTATTGCCGGGACCGGCCAACACCACCACCGGGCGGCGGCTCCAGCGATCCTTGACGTAGGCCGCCACGGCGGCGCCGGCCGCTTCCATCAGCGCCAGCGTCGGCACGCCGGCGGCGGACGCGGCCCTGTCGGCGGCGGCCATCTCTTTCACGGTTAAGATCGCGAGGGCGGACGGGAGGCTATGCATTGTGGTTATACGTAGGTCTGCAAAGGGACGCTGGCGAAGCGTACACTGCATGAATATACGAGCCCCATGAAAATCGCGGTCCTCGGCGCGGGCGTTGTCGGAACCACCACGGCCTACTTCCTGGCCGAGGATGGTCACGACGTGGTCGTGATCGACCGCAAGCCCGGCCCCGGCCTGGAGACCAGTTTCGCCAATGGCGCGCAGATCTCCGCCTGCCACGCCAAACCTTGGGCGGGCCCTCATACGCCCCTGCAGGCCGCCAAATGGATGTTCGAGCCGGAGGCGCCGCTCCTGTTCCGGCCGTGGCGTTGGGATCCCGCGCTGTGGAGCTGGGGTCTCAAGTTCCTGGCCAACTGCACCAGCGCCCGCGAACGCGTGAACATGGACCGCACCTTGCGCGTGGCGCTCTACAGCCGCGCGGTGCTGAAGGCGCTGCGTCAGCACACCAACATCCAATACGACCAGCAGCTCGCGGGCATCCTGCATATCTACCGCACGCCCGAATCCTTCGCGGAAGGCCGCCATACCGCCGCGGTGCTGGCCGGCCTGGGCCTCGCGCAGGATGTGTTGACGCCAGACGAGTGCGTGAGGCTGGAACCCGCCCTCGCCCACGCCGCGCGCAACGATCTGGTGGGCGGGCTGATGAGCCCCGAGGACGAGAGCGGCGACGCGCACAGATTCACCCAGGAGATCGCGAAGCTGGCCGCCGCCCGCGGCGTGAAGTTCCGCTATGGCGTCAGCGTCCGCAAACTCGAGGCCGACCGGCGCCAGATCACGCGCATCGTTACCGACCAGGGCGATGAGACTCCCGACGCCGTGGTGCTGTCGCTCGGCAGCTACAGCCCGATGATCGCGCGGCCCCTGGGCCTGAAACTCCCGGTCTATCCGGCCAAGGGCTATTCGATTTCGGTGGAGATCACCAAGCCGGAGGCCGCGCCCACCATCAGCATCACCGACGAAAGCCGTTTCATGGTGTTCTCGCGGCTGCGCAACCGCCTGCGGGTCGCCGGCACCGCGGAACTGGCGGGCTGGAACTTGGATCTCGATCCCGTGCGCATCGCGCCCCTGACGCGCAACGCCCTCAGCCTATTTCCGGATGCCGCCGCCTATGCGGACCTCAATGCCTGGACAGGCCTTCGCCCGACGACGCCGGACTCGGTGCCGATCCTTGGCGCAACGCCTTACGACAACCTGTTGCTCAATACCGGCCATGGCACCTTGGGCTGGACCATGGCCTGCGGCTCGGGCCGTGTGATCGCCGACCTGATCGCGGGCCGCACGCCCGAGATCGACATGGAAGGCTTGGGGCTGGAGCGGTTTGGTTAGAGGCTAAAGGACGTGGCCGTGCCGTAGCCGCAGTCGCATTCGTCCGAGGGTTTGGACAGCCGCGCCACCAAGGGCGAGCCCTTCACGCGCGGATCGCTGGGCTCCCAGCGAAACTCCGCGCCACACTTGGCGCAGGTCTGTCCGGGCGGCAATTTCGGCGCGGGCTGAGTGATGTCTCGCATTCCCGGATTTTACCCCTAAATTGTACCAGAGCCAAATCCGATCAGGTTGAATGGGATCTGGCTCTAGTTTTTTTGATTGGTCGCATTTTCTTGCGATGAACCGCTCCCCACTTCATCGGAAAATGCTTTGAGTACAATTTCACGAGGCAGAGCTTGGCCGGTTTTTTCGATTTCTTCGGGTTCGGCAGCCGGCGGCGCACGGCGCTCCAGGTGCTCGACCAGGCGCTCGACGACAACGAGGTCAACCGCGCCTATATGGACGATGGCATGCGCTTCGCCATCTACAAGTGGGCGGAAGGCCTGGCCGGGCCGGGCGGCGCGCCGGACCCGATCCTCAAGGATGCCGCGGCGCTGATTTCATTTTGCGTGCTGGGCAAACCCGAGACCGCGGCGCTGTGGGGAGACGCGGTCGCCGCCGAACGCGAAGCGCGTTTCGAGGCCGTGCTCGCGCAAGACGAAGATGACAGCTTCGACGCCCGGATCATCAAACTGGTGCTGACCAAGGGCAACGCCGCGCCGGACATCCGCGCTCGCGTCAGCCTCGAGGACGCAGGCTAAACCCGCTCCACCAGTTTCGCGGCCCGGCCGAAGCCCAGCGCCCTGCACTCCACGCCCATGTCGCCGCTCTTCTCCTGCTTGGGCATGCCCATGACCACCGATGGCGTCTCGGCATAGAGCCGGTAGACGATCTGCGGCAGCCAGACCTCCTGCGTGGGTTTGGCCTGGCCTTGCGTTTCGAAGGCCGCGCGGCTCGCGAAAAACTGCGCATCGCCGCCGCCGTGCTGTGGTTTGCCGACGATCACCGCCAGCGGATAGCCGGGATGCTCAAGATATTCCTGGGCGTCCCGGATGACGATGCCGCCGTCCTCGGCCTTGCGGGCGATATGCACCACCCGCGGCATGGCTCCGCGCGCGCGCTCGTCGGCGAATTTCTCACGCGTCGCCGCGGCGGCGATCCAGCGCACGTTCTCGCGGAAATAGCCTTTGGCGTCGGGCTTATTGAAATAACGCCAGACGAAATCATAGGCGACGGTGCGGCGCTGTTCGGGATTGTTGATGTCGAGGTCGGCGTACTTCACCGCCGGCAGCAGGAAATGGTCGGCCGCGTAATCGAAGTCCTCGGGCGACAGGTAAGTGAACCCGAAACCGGCGCCCGGCTTTACCTCCAGGAGAATCAGATCGGGATGCGTGCGTGCCACCACCTCTGGTCTCCCCTGCGTGCACCCCGGCTCGCCTGCGCCGGGTAATTGTCTAAAAACTTAACGCTTTCAATGGCTTGCGTCAAATTTTGCGAACCGTCGGCAACCCATTGATTCCTAAAGGAAAATCGCCAAACACCCGACTGGCTCACGGGGCTTGCGGCAACCGCGCCAAGCGACTGAGCGTTGGTAACCTGACGAAATTCCACAACATATGGTGTGGTCTTGAACACTGTTCCCCTATCCGCGCCGTTCGCCCCTCCCAAGCCCCAGGCCGAAGCGACAGCCGCGGTGAAGCGCTTCCTCGCGGATATGAAAACCGCTGCCGCCAAGACTTTTCCGCGGTGGGAGGAAATGCTGGCCGACGGCATCGGCGAATGCCCGCTGACCTGTGACGATCGCCGTGCCATCTTCGATCTCCACCCCATCGACGACTACTACTTCGCCGGCGCGGTCGCCCTTCAGGCCGCGACGATCCGGCCCCTGTTTCCGGCCCATGAAGCCGGCGAACTGCTGAGCCTGATTGCCGATAGCGTTGATGCCGCGGCCGAGCGCACCGACCGTGTGGTGTCGGACCTGGTGTTTTTCATCATCGGCCGCATCGAAACCGTGGCCACCGCCGATGGCCACA
>CANJOI010000186.1 GCA_947475365.1 Fidelibacterota bacterium
GACCATGATGGTCGGCATGTTCTGCGCCATGGACATGGTGCTGTTCTATGTCTTCTTCGAGGCCGTGCTCATTCCGATGTACCTGATCATCGGCGTCTGGGGCGGCGGCCGGCGCGTGTATTCGGCCATCAAATTCTTCCTCTACACCCTGACGGGTTCGGTGCTGCTGCTGGTGGCGCTGCTGGCCATGTACTTCCAGGTCGGCACCACCGATATCCCGGCCCTGATGCAGGCGCAGTTCAGCCGCGAGATGCAGTATTGGCTGTGGCTCGGCATGTTCGCGTCCTTTGCCGTCAAGGTGCCCATGTGGCCGGTGCACACCTGGCTGCCGGATGCGCATGTGGACGCGCCCACGGCGGGTTCGGTGATCCTGGCCGGCGTGCTCCTGAAGATGGGCGGATACGGGTTCCTGCGGTTCTCGCTGCCGATGCTGCCTGAAGCCTCGGCGTACTTCACGCCGCTGGTCTACACGCTCTCGATCATTGCCGTGATCTACACGTCGCTGGTGGCGCTCGTGCAGGAGGACATGAAGAAGCTGATCGCCTATTCGTCCGTCGCGCACATGGGCTTTGTGACCATCGGCGTGTTCGGCGCCAATCAGCAGGCGGTGGAGGGGGCGATCTTCCAGATGCTCTCCCACGGCGTGGTCTCCGGCGCGCTCTTCCTCTGCGTCGGCGTGGTCTACGACCGCCTGCATACCCGCGAAATCAGCCGCTACGGCGGCCTGGTCAACAACATGCCCAAGTACGCCTTCGCCTTCATGGTGTTCATGATGGCGTCCGTTGGATTGCCGGGCACCGCCGGCTTCGTCGGCGAGTTCCTAGTGCTGGGCGGAACCTTCCAGGTTTCGACCTGGACCGCGCTGCTGGCCGCGACCGGCGTGGTCCTGGGCGCGGCCTACATGCTCTACCTGTACCGTCGCGTGGTTTACGGCGAGCTGACCAAGGACGACGTCAAGGCGATGCTCGACCTTGAGCCCCGTGAGATCGCGATCTTCGTGCCGATCATCGCCGTGGTGATGTGGATGGGCGTTTACCCCATGTCGTTCCTCGGCATTATGAACCAGTCCGTGGCCGAACTGGTCTCGGGCTATCACGCCGCCCTCAAGAACTCCGCCGAAATCACGCCGCTCGGCAGCCAGTTCCTGGCCTGGCTGCGGTAAGGACAACGACCATGCCCGCATTCCTCATCCCCGCGGTCCCCGAGCTGTTCATGGCGATCGCCGCCATGGTGCTGCTGATCGCCGGCGTGTTCCGCGAGAAGGACTCCACCGGCCTCACCACCTGGCTGGCGGTGGCCGTCATGGCCGTGGCGGGCGCGCTGATCCTGAACATCAAAGGGGCAGGGACAGCGTTCAACGACCTGTTCCTGGTCAACCCTTTCACCTCGTTTGCCAAAATCCTCACACTCATCGGCGCCGGCCTCACGCTGCTCATGATCAATAGCTGGGCGCATGAGGAAAAGGTCGCGCGCTTCGAACTGCCGATCATCGTGTTGTTCGCGACCATCGGCATGATGATGATGATCTCGGCCAACGATCTCATTTCGCTCTATGTCGGCCTGGAACTGCAGAGCCTGTCGCTCTACGTGCTGGCCGCGTTCCGGCGCGACAACGTGCGCTCCACCGAAGCCGGCGTGAAGTACTTCGTCCTGGGCGCGCTCGCCTCGGGGCTGTTGCTCTACGGCTCGTCGCTGGTCTACGGCTTCGGCGGCACCACCACCTTCGACGGCCTGGCCACGGCCATCAAGTCGGGCCCGCCCAGCATCGGCATCATCGTCGGTGTGGTGTTCGTGATCTCCGGCCTCGCGTTCAAAGTCTCCGCCGCGCCGTTCCACATGTGGACGCCCGATGTCTACGAAGGCGCGCCCACGCCCATTACCGCCTTCTTCTCGGTGGCGCCCAAGGTCGCGGCGCTGTGCCTGTTCCTGCGCGTGCTGGTGGGGCCGTTCGCCTCCATGATCGAACAGTGGCAACAGGTGATCGTGCTGATCTCGATCCTGTCCATGCTGTGGGGGTCGGTGGCCGCCATCACGCAAAAGAACATCAAGCGCCTGATGGCTTACAGCTCCATCGGCCACGTCGGCTACGCGCTGATCGGCCTCGCGGTCGGCAACGAAGAGGGGGCCCGCGGCCTTCTTTTTTACCTGCTGATCTATGTGATCATGAACGTCGGCACTTTTGCCGTGATCCTGTCCATGCGGGTCAAGGGCCGCTACGTCGAGGAAATCACCGATCTCGCCGGCCTGGCCAAGACCAACCCGCTGATGGCCGCCGCGGTCGCCGCGCTTATGTTCTCCATGGCGGGTATCCCGCCGCTGGCCGGCTTCCTCGGGAAGTACTTCATCTTCGTGGCAGCCGTGAACGCGGGCTTCGTGCCGCTCGCCGTCATCGGCCTGCTCGCCAGCGTCATCGGCGCCTTCTACTACATCCGCGTTATCAAGCTGGTGTATTTCGACGAAGCCACGGTCCAACTCGACAGACCCAGCGTGCTCACGGGCGCCCTCATGGCCGCCGCGAGCATTCTGATGCTGGTGTACTTCGTGTACCCGGCGCAGCTGTTGACCGGGGCTGAATCGGCCGCCAAGGCGTTGTTCCTCGGCTAACGGGAACTCTTTATTGTCGCGTGTCCGGACGGAAAACCGGGGCCCACTTTTCCTGGCCACGCTTTCCGGTTCCGAAAGGCCGGCATGAACGAAGTCTATATTTCCGCCGCCCATGCGCCGCCGGAACCGTATCTGCCTACGGGCTGGAAACTCATGGCGTTCGACACCCTCGACAGCACCAACAGCGCGCTCACGCGCTTGGTCGAGAGTGAGGCTGAACTGACCGAGGGCACGGTGATGTGGGCGCGCACCCAAACCGGCGGGCGGGGCAGGTCGGGCCGCACCTGGGAAAGTCCGCCGGGCAATGTCTACGTGTCTTATCTGGTGGCGGCGCCGGCCCATACGGCCGATGCGCCGCACGTTGGCTTTGTCGCCGCGCGCGCCGTGGCGGATACTATTCTCGATTTGCCGCGCCACAACACCGCGCCGCCGAAGGTTAGCTGCAAGTGGCCCAATGATGTGCTGGTGGAGGGCGCCAAGGTTGCGGGCATTTTGCCGGAACTCACGAGCGCGGGCGGCAAAAGCTGGATCGTGCTCGGCATCGGCATCAATCTGAAATCGGTGATCGTCACCAACCCCACCTACCCGGTCGCGGCGCTTGCCGATCATCAGATCGACACCACCGCCGCCCATGTGCTGACGGTCCTGTCGCGCTTCTTGGCCGCGGGGCTCACCACATGGCGGGAGAACGGCTTTGAAGCCACCCGCGCGGCCTGGCTGGAGATGGGCCCGGAGCTGGGCGCGCCGGTGAGCGTGAACCCCGGCAAAGGTGTGGTCACCGGGACCTTTGCGGGCCTGGACGCCGACGGCGCATTGTTGCTCGACGCACCGGGCGGCCGGCAGCGCATCCTCGCCGGCGACGTATTGTTGGGAGGCGCCTGATGCTGCTCGCCATTGACTGCGGCAACACCAATATCGTCTTCGCCGTCTATGATGGCGACGTGCTGCGTGGCCAATGGCGCGCCGCGACCAAGACCGAGCGCACCTCGGACGAGTTCGGCGTGTGGTTGAGTGAGCTTCTGGACCGCGAGGGCATCGATGCCGCGGGTATCACCGCGGCGATCGTGGCTTCGGTGGTGCCGGGCCGGAATTTCGACCTCGCGCGCATGTGCGAGAAGTACTTCAAGTGCAACGCCCGCTTCATCGGCGACAAGGACCTGGATCTCGGCACGGCGGTGCGCGTCGATAACCCCAAGGAAGTGGGCGCCGACCGCGTGATCAACGCCATCGCCGCCCATGCCACCTATGGCGGCCCGCTGATCATCATCGATTTCGGCACGGCCACCACCTTCGACGTTGTGGACGCGACGGGCGCCTACTGCGGCGGCTGTATCGCGCCCGGGATCAATCTCTCCATGGAAGCCCTGCACATGGCGACCGCGCAGCTTCCGCGCCTGCCGGTGGTCAATCCCGGCCCGGCGCCGGTGGTGGGCACCAATACCGTGGCCGCCATGACCTCGGGCGTGTTCTGGGGCTATATCGGCCTGATCGAAGGCCTGGTGGCGCGCATCAAGAACGAACGCGAGAGCCTGGAAAAGCGCAAGATGACCGTGGTCGGCACCGGCGGACTCGCGCCGCTGTTCGCCGAGGCGACAGCGGTGATCGAACATATCGACCATGACCTGACGCTGCGGGGCCTCTTGCAGGTCCACCAGCGCAACGCCACATAAGCAGCATCTTGAAACGTAAAAAGCCAGTTACCGACTTAGATCCGCCCGAAGGCATGGATAAGGGCCTGTGGTTCGTGCCCTTGGGCGGCGCCGGCGAGATCGGCATGAACCTCAATCTCTACGGCTGCGACGGCGACTGGCTGATGGTCGACCTGGGCGTGACCTTCGGCGACGACACCATTCCCGGTATCGACGTGGTGATGCCGGACCCCAGTTTCATCGCCGAGCGGCGCGACCGCCTCAAGGGCTTGATCGTCACCCACGCCCACGAGGACCATATCGGCGCCGTGGCCTACCTGTGGCCGCTGTTGAAGTGCCCGGTCTACACCACGCCGTTCGCGGCGGAATTCCTGAAGTACAAGCTGAAGGAAACCGGCCTCGAGGACGAGGTGCCGGTGACAGTGATTCCCCTCGGCGGCCAGGCCAAGATCGGCCCGTTCACCATCGACTTCATCACGCTCACCCATTCCATCCCCGAGCCCAACGCGCTCGCCATCCGCAGCAAATACGGCACGGTGTTTCACACCGGCGACTGGAAGTTCGACCCCGAGCCGATCATCGGCGAGCCCACGGACATGGCCGCCTTGCGCCGGTTGGGCGAGGAGGATGTTCTGGCGCTGGTGGGGGATTCCACCAACGTCTTCAGCGAGGGATCCGCCGGATCCGAGCGCGAGGTGCGCGACAGCCTGGTGGAGTTGTTCGGCCGCTACACCGGGCGCATCGCCGTGGGCTGCTTTGCCTCCAACGTTGCGCGCCTGGACTCCATCGCGCGCGCTGCTGCGGCCAACGGCCGCGAGGTGGCGCTGGTGGGGACCTCCTTGTGGCGCATCGCCGAAACCGCCCGGCGCACCGGCTATCTCTCCCACGACCTGCGCTTTTACGAAGCCGCCGATGCGTCGTTCCTGCCCAAGGACAAGGTGCTCTACATTTGCACCGGCAGCCAGGGCGAGGGCCGCGCGGCGTTGATGCGCATCGCTTTCGGCTCCCACCCCGATGTGCATCTGGAGGAGGGCGACGTCTGCATCTTCTCCTCACGCGTTATTCCGGGAAATGAGAAAGCGATCTCCAAGGTTCAGAACCAGCTGGCCCGCAACGGCGTGGGCGTAGTCACCACCCGCGATCACTTCATCCACGTCTCCGGGCATCCGGCCCGCGAGGAGCTGCGCGAGATGTACCAGGCGATGCGTCCGCGCGTGGCGATCCCCGTGCACGGCGAGGCCATGCATATGCGCGCCCATGCGCAGCTCGCCAAGGAATGCCAAGTGCCCCACACGGTGCTGGTGGAGAACGGTGGCGCGGTGAAGCTCGCCAGCAGGCCCGGCGACGACGGGTCCAAGGCTCGTGTGGCCGGCAAGGTCTGGTCCGGACGCTACACCTGGGAAGAGGGCGCGGTGGTGCCGCTGTCCGCGCCTTCGCTCAAAGACCGCAAAAAGATGTTCTACGAAGGCGCGGCCGTGGTGACGGTGAGCCTCTATGAGGACGGCGAGATCGCCGACGACCCGCAGGTCACGGTGCTGGGCACCAGCGATCCGCACGACGCGCGGGACTGGGACGACCGGTTGAGCCACGTCATCGCGCGCCTGCCCAAGAAGGCCAAGCGCGACGACGACGTGGTCGAAGAAGCCCTGCGCAACGCCGTCCGCAAGGCGTTTTCACCCCGCAAGCCGGTGGTCAAAGTGCATTTGCAGCGGGTATGATAACGGGCCCTAACGGAGCGCCGAATTAAATGTACCAGGTACAATTTAACAAGCTTCGGCGCCTCAACAGACTCACCGCGTGCGGAAATTGTACCTGGTACATTTAATTTCCCTGAAGTGAAGCGCCCGAGGAAAGAAGAATGATCGGCCGTTTGAACCATGTCGCCATCGCGGTGCCGGATCTGGCCGCCGCCACCGCCACCTACCGCGATGTCCTGGGCGCGAAGGTTTCCGCGCCGCAGGATCTGCCCGATCACGGCGTGACCGTTGTGTTCGTGGAACTGCCCAACACCAAGGTCGAACTGCTGCACCCCCTAGGTGAGAAATCACCCATCGCCAAGTTCCTGGAAAGCAATCCCGCCGGCGGCATTCATCACATGTCGTTCGAGGTCGAGGACATCTACAAGGCGCGGGATCAGTTGAAGGCCGCGGGCAAGCGCGTGCTGGGCGACGGCGAGCCCAAGATCGGCGCCCACGGCACCCCGGTGCTGTTCCTGCATCCCAAGGACTTCGCGGGCACCCTGGTGGAAGTGGAAGAGGTCGCCAAGAAATGAAGCGCGGACTGTTTCTCGCCGCACTCCTACTCGCGCCCAGCGCGGCGTTCGCGCAGAACCAGGCGGTCTCGATTTCCGTTACCGATTGCCAGCGTATCGTCAGCCACAAACCGGGCGCGGATGTCGAGTACAAACCCGGCGTCGACGTGCACGGCAAGGCCGTGGTTCCGGCGGATGTGGGGGGCGGTTATGGGATGACCCTGCCGGAGTCCATCGACATCCAGATCGGCGTCGACTTGGCCGATCGCCTGGCCTTGCGGGACAGCCGCGCCAAAGGCAAAGGGGCGGAGCCGGTGCGTAAGGTGATGCCCTTCGCCGGCTCTGCGCCGCTGGGCACACTCTCGGTGCGGGGTAATGACCTGTTCTGGAACGACCAGCGCCTGCAGCCCCAGGACGAGGCGCTCCTGGCCTCGGCCTGCCGCCAGGGCTTCAGCGCCAAGGGCATTACCCTTCCGACAGAAAAGCCGGAACCATCAAAGAAGTAGCGCGTTTGGTTGCCTCGGGCGTGGTCATCGCCTATGGTCCGGCGACCGAAATCCAGCCTTTCCAAGGACTTCCGCCCATGCGCTCGTCGCGCCTTTTCCTGCCCACGCTGAAAGAGAACCCCAGCGAGGCCCAGATCGTCTCCCACCGCCTGATGCTGCGCGCCGGCATGGTCCGCCAGCACGCCGCCGGCATCTACAACTGGCTGCCGTTGGGCACCATGGTGCTGAACAAGATCGCGAACATCGTGCGCGAGGAACAGAACGCGGCCGGCGCCCAGGAAATCATCATGCCGACCATCCAGTCCGGCGACCTGTGGAAGGAAAGCGGCCGCTATGACGACTACGGCCCCGAGATGCTGCGCATCAAGGACCGGCATGAGCGCGACATGCTTTACGGCCCCACCCACGAAGAGGTGGTGACGGACATCTTCCGCAACAACATCAAGAGCTACCGCGACCTGCCGAAGAACCTTTACCAGATTCACTGGAAGTTCCGAGACGAAGTGCGGCCCCGGTTCGGC
>CANJOI010000187.1 GCA_947475365.1 Fidelibacterota bacterium
CCTACAAGTTCCTGTTCGTCGAAGGCCGCGGCACCCGCGAAACCATGCGCGCGCTCTGCCCCGAGGTTTTGGCGCTGCCCAACGTGGGCGTGGCCGACAACACCTCCGACGTGAAGCTGGTCTACGCCCGCTCGGGCATCATTCTGTTTCCGTCATTGTGGTTCGAGACAGCGGGGAAGGTCATCCTGGAGGCCAACGCCAATGGCATCCCCGTGCTCGCCAGCAATATCGGGGGCATTCCGGAAATGCTCGACGGCGCCGGCTACCTGTTCGACCCGCCGCAGGTCTGCCGGGATAAGTGGGACGCGCCCCCGCCGGCGGCCTATGTCGCCAGCTGGCTGGATGTCATTGACCGTCTGCACAACGAGCCCGCGGAAATGGCCGATGCCGTGGCGCGCGCCGCCGCCGCGGACCGGCGCTACGACCTGGCGCGGTTGGCCCAGAAGTTCGTGGACTTCGCGGGTAAAGCCGCTTAACCGGCGCTCCGTTAGCATTGAATTAAAAGCCCAGCGGGTAGACTGGTGCGGGGCGCATTGGGGGGACTGCCGTGCGGGACATGAATATTCGTAAAACAGCGTTGCTCGCGCTCGCGCTTATGATGGGCGGGGGCGGAATCGCACAGGCGGGGGCGGAATCGCACAGGCGGCGGCGCCGGGCGCTATCGGCGCGGTGACGGACTCCCAGGGCAGTGCCTTTGTCACCCGTCAGGGCGGCCAATCGCCCACCAAGGCTGGCGACGGCGTCCAGCTCAACGACGAACTGAGCACCGGCCCGGGCTCCAAGCTCGCGCTTCAGCTGGCGGATGGCGCCAAGCTGACGCTCGGTCCCAACGGCGAGCTGGTGATCGACGAGTTTGTCTATAATCCGCGAGGCCAGAGCAACATGGCCCTGAAGGTGGTGGGCGGCACGGCGCGGTTTGTGGCCGGCGCCATCGAGAAAGTCTCAGGCCCGGCCGCCATCGGCATCACCACGCCCGTGGCCACCATCGGCATCCGCGGCACTGACTTCTTCATTAACCTCGACGGCGATCACCTGCAGGTGGCGCTGTTCTCGGGCGTGGAGGTGGTGGTGAGCAACGCCGCCGGTTCCGCCGTGCTGCATCCGGGTGAGGGGACCGACGTTTATGGATCGGCGCGACCCACGGCCGCGCGCCCCTGGGCGCCGGACCGCATCAACAACGCCAGCGCTCAATCCACGCTGTCGCCCTGGTACGAGCGTCCCATGCCGTATGCGCGCGCACCCGCGCTGGCGTATTCTCTCGGCGATGCGCTCACGGGCGGCGCCATCTCAGCCGATCTCCGCGTCCGCAGCGAAATCGTCGACCAGGATTCCCGGCCGCGCAGCGGTGAGGCGAGCACCGCGCGCCTGCGCCTGAACTATGAAACCGCCGGCTATTACGGCTTCTATCTGGGGCTCAGCGGACAGACCACGCATACGCTCGATCGCCCCGTGCGCAACGACGGCGTCAACCGCCGGGCGACGCTGCCGCTGATCGCCGATCCGTCGGCGGATGAACTGAAAGAGGCCTATCTCGGCTGGACCGCGGTCGATGCCAACGGCTTTGCCCAAACCCGCGCCGTCGTCGGCCGTCAGCGCATCCTCTACGACAACGAGCGCTGGGTGGGGCCGTCTGAGTTCCGGCAGAACGCGCAGTCGTTCGACGCCATCACCTTCGAGACCCGCCTGATTCCGCGGTTCTCATTGCGCTACGCTTATATCGACAAGGTCCACCGTATCCTGGGCGACAACTTCGGCGGACGCTGGAAAATGGCCAGCCACCTGATCGGCGCCACGACCAACGTGGTGCCCTTCGGCATCACCACCGCCTACGCCTACCTGCTCGACAACAAAACCCTGCCCGGGTTGTCCTCCGCGACCTATGGCCTGCGCTACGAAGGCGTCGTGCCGCTGGCCTATTACCCGGCCGGCGATTTCAACGGGCTCCTGGAATTGGAGGTCGCGCGCCAGACCAACTACGGCGCAAATCCGCGCACCTTCGAGCTGCCCTATGGCAAGATCAGCGCGGGGTTCTCCTGGCTTAAGACGCAGATCACCGGGTCTTACGAGCGCCTGGGCGGCAACGGCGTGGTGGCCGTGCAAACGCCGCTGGCCACACTGCACCGCCAGAATGGCTGGGCCGATGTCTTCACCACCACGCCCGCGGGCGGTTTGCGTGAAGTGAGCGGACGGATCCTGCAGGAGCTTCCCGATGCGGGCCCGTTCAAGGGCCCCAAGATTGACCTGCGGTATCTCGATTTCCGCTCCGCGGGCGGAGTCTCCCAGCACTATGGAAAAGAATGGGATGCGGACCTCAATGCCAGCCTCAAGGGGTGGGTCACGTTGGGCGTGCGCGCGGCGCGGTATAGCGCCGATCGTTTCGATACAAACACGACGCGCGTGTTCTCCTATCTCGAACTGCGCTTCTAGGCCGCAGAACCAGCGATTCCCTTACAGGGGACGGATTTAGATTTCGAGTCGCTGATAATTCGTGGCGCTGCCGCCCGATATAAATTCAATTAATACGAGTATTTCGCGCCACGCATGTGGTCTATCGAAAACTGATCGGCCCCCCTAAAGTCTTCCCTAAGATTTGTCCGGGGGGACACGGGGTGCGTACGGGTTTGTTGCTGAGATTTGCTGCAGTTGCGGCGGCGGCGGGGTTGGCCGCGCCGGCGCTGGGGGCGCCGCTTCAAGATGAGCTTCGCGGGCTGGTCGAAGACCATCCTTTGATTAAGTCCAATCAAGCACAGGTTTCGAGTGCCGCGCAGGCTTCTCGCGCAACGCTTGCACCATTTTTGCCGTCGCTCGATGTCAGCGGCGACTATGGCTATGAGCATGTGAGCATTCCCGCGTTCCGCGCCTCACCGGACGGCCCGTTCCAGACCGACGCGCACAATTATTCGGCTACCCTGAAGCAGAACCTGTGGGATGGGCGCAAATACGCCAACCGCGCGGGCGCCAAGCTTAATGAAGAGGCCACGGTCGCCAACGCCACTTCGGTGCGCCAGAACGCGATGCTGGAAGGCGCCACGGCCTATATCAATCTCTTGCGGCAGAACGAACTGGTCGATCTCTCCGGCCAGAACGAAACCAATATCCGTAAGCAGCTCAACCTGGAAGACGAACGCGTGCGCCGCGGTTCCGGTATCGCGGTCGATGTGTTGCAGGCCAAATCGCGCCTGCAGGTCTCGCTGGAACGCTTGGTCGCCTACAAAGGCGCGTTCCAGGACGCCCACAGCCGCTACACCCAGGTGTTCGGCCACCCCGCCGACCTGGCCAACATGACCACCCCCAACCTGCCGCGCCAGTTGATGCCGCAGACCGCGGAAGACGCGGTGGCGATCGCGCTGCAGGAGAACCCCAACGTCACCGTGAGCGACAAGCGCATCGCGATCACCCATGAGCAGAAGAGGAGCGCCCAGGCCGAATACGCGCCCAGCGTCGATATGGTGGTGCAGGAGAAGTATCAGGAGAACTACTTCGGCGCGCCCGGCATCCGGCGCGACCGCACCGCCAAGCTGCAGGTGACCTGGAACCTGTTCAACGGCTTCGCCACCTCGGCGCGCGCGAGCCAGGCGGCCTATGACGAAGTCGCGCGGCTCAACGACGCCGCCGAGACCCGGCGCAAAACCGAAGAGAGCACGCGCATCGCCTTTCAGCAGCTGCAGACCACGACCGAGCGCGTGGGGCTCCTTGAGAACGCGGTCAACATCGCGTCCGAAGTGTTCGAGGCCCGCAAGAAGCTGCGCGAGTCCGGCAAGGAAACCGTCATCAACGTGCTCGACGCCGAAAACGAAGTGTATTCGGCGCGGATCGCCTATACCTCGGCCCTCTACGACGCCCGCATCGCGCAGTTCCAGTTGCTCGCCGCCATGGGCCGGCTGGAGTACGATCGCGTCGCCATCGCGCTCACTTTGCCGCCCCTGTGAGGATGCGAGTTAGCACATCATGATGCGAACATCTTTCGCTTCTGGCGAATCTCCACAACCGAACGGCGTACATGTCCTGACGCCTGAGAACGGAGAAGTTGTCGCCAGCCGCGAAATCCTTCTCCAGAGCATGTACGCGCGGGAAGGCCACGACCTCGTCATCAACTCGCCCGAACACGGGCGGTATGTGATCAAGAACTTCTTCCTTGTGGATCACCCGCCCAGCCTGGGGGATGGTCATGGGTTGCATATCTCCGGCAAACAGGCCGCATCCTTCGCCGGCAACGCCCACGACCAGTACGCGGCGGCCGCGCCCGCCGCCGGCAAGGGTAACCCCATTGGCCAAGTGCGTACGGCCAGCGGCACGGCGACGGCCACGCATGTGGACGGCACGGAAGCAACGCTCAAGGTCGGCGATTTCGTCTATCTCGGAGACATTCTCGAAACCTCGGCCGGCGGCAAGCTGGGCCTCGTTATGGTCGACGGCACCACGCTCGCCCTGGGTGAGAAGGGCGAACTGGTTCTCGACGAGCTGGTCTACAACCCCGCCGATCACAGCGGCAAACTCGGGCTGCAGCTGGTGTCGGGCGCGGCGACGTTCATCTCCGGGTCGATCGCCAAGTCCGGCCAGGACAACATGGTGTTCAAGACCCCGGTCGGCACCATCGGCATCCGCGGCACGAAGGTGTTCGCGTCGTATGATCCCGTCACCGGCGACGTGCAGATCATCAATCGCCCCACCGGCATCACCGCCACCGGCCAGATCACCGCCGGCGAAATTTTCCTGACCCTGCCCAACGGCACGCCGATCGGGTCCATGACCTCGACCAACGGCGGCTGGCAGTGGAACCCGCAGCAGGGCCAAGCGCCCCAAGCCGTGCAGTTAAGCGAACAGCAGGTCCAGCAGGTCTCCTCGCAGCTGGAAAATACCGTCAACAACATCGCGCCCACGCCGCTGCAGCTTCAGCAGCAGCAACAGCAGCAACAGCAGCAACCCGGTGCGATCCCGGGCCCCACGCCAACCCCGACGAATACGCCGACGGGGCAGGGCGGCAACACCGGCGCCGCCGCAGGCGGAACCCCCACGGGCGACGCGGGAAACACCGGCGGGAACACCACCGGTAACGCCACGGGCGACGCGACCGGCACGCCATCGCCAGCACCGGCTCCGGCGCCGGGCAACGCCCCCGCGCCCGCGCCGGCCCCGACACTTGCGCCTTCGCCTGGCCCGGCCCCCACGCCCGGCGTGAGCCCGAGCCCGACCTCCACCGGCGGCAACACCACCTCCTTCTCGCCGTCACCTTCGCCGTCACCAGCGCCCACGCCCGCACCATTTTTTGCGTCGCCGTCGCCATCGCCCGCACCTGCGCCGACACCGACGCCGGTCCCTGTGCCGACACCCGCGCCAACCCCCGCGCCAACGCCAGCGCCGACCCCTGCGCCAACGCCGGCGCCGGTTCCCACGCCGACTCCTACGCCAACACCCACGCCGACCCCGGTTCCGACGCCCACACCGACGCCCACACCGACGCCGACGCCGACACCCACTCCGACGCCGACACCCACGCCAACGCCAACGCCAACGCCAACGCCAACGCCGACACCCACCCCGGTTCCGACGCCCACACCGACACCGACACCCACTCCGACGCCGACACCCACGCCAACGCCGACACCCACACCGACACCCACACCGACACCCACACCGACACCCACACCCACACCCGATCCCAGCCCGTCCCCTTCGCCCGCTCCGTCACCGGCGCCGTCTCCCGCGCCGGCGCCCAATACCGCGCCGACCTTCACGGGCGACGGCGAAATGACGACCATCAGCAACACCGTCTCCAATCCTTCGGGTCAGACGGTGACGGCACTCTTTTCGGGCAAGTTCACGGATGCCGACGCCGGAAACACCCTGGGCGGCATGGCGATCCTCGATAACGGCGCTTCCGCCGGCACTAGCGGCCAGTGGCAGTACTCCAGCGACAACGGCGCACACTGGTCCAACGTCGCGGCGCCGACCAGCGGCGCCGCGCTGGTGGTGTCGTCAACCACCCTGATCCGCTTCCTACGCGCGGCCGGTTTCGACGGCTACCCTAGCGGTCTCACCGTGCGCGCCATCGATTCGTCCTGGTCGGGCGGCTTTTCGATCAGCGCTGCCAGCGAGACCCGGGTTACGGCCAATGCCACCGCCGGTGGCGGCAGCAGCCCGATTTCCGGCACCGACCGTAAGCTCGGCGGGTTGATCACCGGAACGCGCGGCTTCGACGCCGGGGGCAACGCCACCGCCTGGACCGATGCGGCCAACTGGACAGACGACCGGCTTCCTAGCGAAGGCACGATCGTTTCGCTCTCTAGCGGCAGCGTCACGCTTAATAACGACACCACCAACACGATCTACCAGCTGTTGCTCACCGGGACGGCGAGCCTGACGATCCGCGACCCGGCCCTACCCACGACCCTCGTGAGCACGCTCGGCGGCTCCGCCGCCTCAGGCACAACCATCGTCCTGAATCACAACGGTTATCTTCAAACCGACGGCATCTTTGGACTGCAGGGGGCGCTCAACGTCGGCTCGGGCGCGACGGTCGGCGGTCTGAAGGGCGCTGGCACGTACATCAATAGCGGCACGGTCACTGTCGCCTCAGGCGGCACCCTGAACGTGGGTAGCGGGGCAACGTTCCAGCACAATACCGGCGGTGCTTATGCCGGACCCGGCACGTTCCTGTTTGCCGATGGCGCAATCCTGCGCCTTACGGCGGCCATGGCATTGCCCGTGGGTTCTTTCTGGGAGATAGGCTCCGGAACAGCGGGCGCGAGCGTCACCAAGTCAGGCGCTTTCACGCTCACCAACAACGGAAACTTGCGCCTGGTCGCGGCCACGGTGGCGCCGGACGTGGTCAATGCCTCGGGCGCTACGCTTCGTGTACAGGATCCGCAAGGAACCGTCAGTCTGTCCGGCACATTGAGTAACGCCGGGAGCTTGCTGCTCAGTGATACCAGTTCACCCGGAACCCCATCGCAACTCACCGTCACCGGGCTGCTGACCAACAGCGGCAGCGTGGCGATGTCGACCACTAACAGCGACGATGTCTTCACCCTGGATGTGACCGGCGCGGGCCTGGTGAACACCTCCACAGGCGTCATCACCATTACCAATAGCGGCGGCACCACTTTCGGCCACAGCATCCTCGGCCAGCTCACCAACCAGGGTTCGATCTCAGTCGCCCTGACCAATGCCCGGCTGGCCGGCTTCGTCATCGGCACCCACAATTCCATCAATGACGTCGGCTCCACGTTCACCGTCACCGCCGGCAGTGCGGTCATCGAGGGCACGGGTTCGTCCTTCACCAACAGGGGTACGATTTCGGTGTCGTCCGGCGCCACGTTCAAGGTCTCCGGCACCGCCACGCTGATACAGGATAGCGGCATCTATGCGGGCGCGGGCACGATCCTGATCGATAACGGGGCGTCCCTGTTCACTAACTCCAACTTTGTTATCTCGTCGGGCATGCGGCTTGAACTCGGTTCCGACGCCAAGAACGCTTCGGCGGCGGATTTCGGCCGCCAGAGCGCGGGCAACACCCTCATCAACCAGGGCA
>CANJOI010000188.1 GCA_947475365.1 Fidelibacterota bacterium
CGCTTGCCTCGAGAACTGGGCGCCGGTACTGGCGGCGGAAAGCTCCCAGCCGCAAGGTGAATGGACCATCACGCAACGCCAGCCGGGGATCCGCCAGTGGTCATTCCGCAAGAAGCCGGTCTACACCTATATCGGCGACATCAAGCCCCGCAGCATGATGGGCAGCGACGAGCCGGGCTGGCACAATGTCTACATGCAGAAAGCACCGGCTTGGCCGGCGGAATTCACCCAGCAGGACACCCACGCCGGGATTGTGCTGGCGGATGCCAAGGGTAAGACCATTTATCTCTATGCCTGCGGCGATGACGCGCTCGACCAGCAGGCCTGCGACCACCCGGCCTCGCCACAGGGCTACAGGTTCTCGGTCTGCGGCGGCAACGACGCGGCGCGCTGCGTGAAAACCTTTCCTTATGTCGTCGCTGCCCGCGATGCCAAGTCGCCCAGCCGCGCCTGGACGGCCATCGATATCGATCCGATGACCGGGTTATACGCGCGGCCAGGGCAGGCGGGCGCATTGCACGTGTGGGCCTATCGCGGCCGGCCGGTCTATACGTTCGCCGATGAAAAGCCCGGCGACGTTGATGGCGATGCCTGGGGCGAATTCTACGGCGCGCGCAACGGATACAAGGCTTTCTGGCTCCGCGACGATTTCTACGCGAACGCAGGCTGACCCTCATGGAGTTCACCCACATGACCGCCACTTTCCGTATTACCGCCCTCGCACTGGGCCTCGGCATGCTGCCTGCCGTAGCGCAAGCGGATGGCATCACCAACCGCACCATCGGCTATGTGCTCACCAACAAGGCCTGGGCGGTGTACCAGACGCCGAGCGGCAAGGACGAATGTCCTAACGGTATGAACGATGGGCCGCGCGAGCAGTTCAAGGTGCTGTTTCCCGAGGACGGCACCAAGCGGACCATGGCGGAGACCCAGTTCGTGCGCGAGGGCGAGAACTGGTTCCCGGCGGAGAATGAACCGATCGCGCCGAACGGCAAGCCGCTTCCGTATCTGGAACCCCAGGGAAAAACCGGGATCGGCCTCAATCTGGACGGCAAGATCGGCCCCAACGATTTCACCAGCCCCACGGGCGAGACCGGCATCGACAATCAGCTCTACCGCGCCATCGGCTGCGTCGCCGGGTTCCGCGGGCCGGACGGCGCCTATACCTTCTTCCAGAACGATTACATGCAGCGGCAGATTTTCAACCGCGTGCTGATCGAGATCACCGATGTCGACGACCTCACCAACGATCCCGATGTGACCGTCACCACCTACCGCGGGTTCAGCGGGTTGCTCAACAGCGCCAACGGCAAGGATTTCATCCCCGGCGGCACCCAGAAGATCGATGAGCGCTGGGGCAAGCGCTATATCCATAGCTTCAAGGGCCGCATCGTCAACGGCACGCTCACCACCGATCCCGCTGACACCAAGATCCCGTACGCGGACACCTTCGATACCAATGTCGACCTGACCCTCAAGGCCGCGCGCTTCAATCTCAAGCTGACGCCCAACACCGCCGAAGGCCTGATCGGCACGTATCTGGATGTCAAGGAATGGCACCACCACTTGGCGGTGAACTGGACGACCCATCACGCCAGCTATGGCCAGCAGTCCATTCCGTCCATCATCCGGGCCATGCGCCGTCTGGCGGACGCTTATCCGGATCCGGTCACCAACAAGATGACCGCCATTTCGGCGGCGCTCGATGTGAAGTTTGTGCAGGCCTATATCCTGCATGAAGCCAAGAAGAGCCCCGTTGCCGCGGCGGAGGCCGCTACGGCCCCCGCCGGACGCTGATTTTGACGAAAACCGGCTGATTCCTGAGGGTTCTCACGGGATTGCCGGGCCAGGGACCGCTACCGGCGGAGCCGGGCGTGCTTTATAATACGGCGCTGAAGGTGCCCTGGTGACGGGCGTCTCCGCCGAACAGAGGGAGCTGTCGTGCGCGTTTATTCAAAGTTTGTTCCGTTCGCGGTGTGCGTGGCGCTGGCGGCCTGTTCCGCGCCGCCGGCCGAGCGCGCGCCGGGTCCCCAGGCGGCCGCCAAGGATACAGCCGGGATCGGCCCGCTCGACGTGACCTCGCCGCAGCGCCTGCGCGTCATGAGCGCCGCCCAATACACCAACACCCTCGCCAATATCTTCGGTCCGGATCTCAAGTTCGATACGCGCTTCCCGCCGCTGGTGCGCACCGGCGGACTGCTGGGCAATGGCGGCGCTATCGCCGGCGTCAGCGACAGCCAGCTGGAGCAGTACCAGCGCACAGCGGCTCTCGTGGCGGCCGAAGTCACCAACCCGACCCACCGCACCTTCCTGATCCCCTGCAAGCCGGTGGACGAGAAGGCCGCCGATGCCGCCTGCGCCGGAAAATTCCTGCCGGCGATCGGACGCCTGCTCTATCGCCACCCGCTGGCGCCCGAGCAGTCGCAGGCCCTGGTGAAGGAAGCCGGCGAGGCCGCGACGCGCTTCAAGGATTTTTACGCCGGTCTCGGCTACGCCCTGGAAGGCATGCTGATCAGCCCGGAGATGCTGCTGGTCGCGGAAACCTCCGAGCCCGACCCCAAGCGTCCGGACCATCAGCGGCTCGACGCGTATTCACTGGTCACCCGCCTCAGCCTGTTCCTGTGGAACTCCGGTCCCGACAGCATCTTGCTGGATGCCGCCGCCAACGGCGAGATTCAGACTGCCAAGGGCCGCGCCAAAATCGTCAACATGATGCTGGCGAGCCCGCGCCTGGAGAACGGCGTGCGCGCGTTCTTCGATGACATGTTCGGCTTCGACGATTTCGCCACTCTGGCCAAGGACGCCGAGACCTATCCGTCCTTCACCGGCGCCACGGCCGCCGACGCCCGCGAACAGACCTTGCGCACGCTGGTCGATCATCTGATCACCGGCAACGGCGACTACCGCGACCTGTTCACCACCCGCAAGACATTCGTGTCCACGGCATTGGCGCCGATCTACGGTGTGCCGGCGGGCCGCGGCTGGGTGCCTTACGAGTTCCCGGAAGGCAGTCCGCGCACCGGCATCCTCACCCACATCAGCTTCCTTGCCGTGCATTCCCACCCCGGCCGCAGCTCGCCGACCTTGCGCGGCAAGGCGTTGCGCGAACTGCTGCTGTGCCAGGTGGTGCCGCGTCCGCCCGCCAATGTGGATTTCTCGGCGGTCGAGAATCCCAAGTCGCCCATCAAAACCCAGCGCGAGCGCGTCAACCTGCACCTCGCCAACCCGGTGTGCGCCGGCTGTCACAAGATCACCGACCCGATGGGCCTCGCGCTTGAGAACTTCGACGGCTCGGGCGCGTTCCGCACCACCGAACGCGGCGCGCAGATCGACGCTAGCGGCAATCTTGACGGCAAGTCGTTCACCGACGTTGTCGGCCTGGGCAAAGCGCTGCACGATCATCCGTCGCTGCCCACCTGCCTGGTGGAGCGCGCCTATAGCTACGGCTCCGGCGGGTCGGCGAATGACCAGGCTAAGCCGATGCTCGCCTACCTCAACCAGCAATTCGCCGCGGCAGGCTATCGCCTCCCGGTTCTGTTGCGCGCCATCGCCATGAGCAACGCGTTCTCGGACGTAAAAAAGCCCGAAACGCGCACCGCTTCAGTTTCAACCCCGTCACAGAAATAACGGAGGAGCCTATGGACTCTTTCTTGTCCCAGTTAAATCGCCCCCTCTTCCCAAGACGGCGCGTGCTCAAGGGCATGTTGAACGGCTCCGCCGTCACGGTGGCCTTGCCGCTGCTGGACGTTTTCCTGAACGGTAACGGCACGGCCATGGCGGATGGATCGCCGCTGCCGCTGCGCTATGGCACCTGGTTCTGGGGCCTGGGTATGGCGTCCAAGATCTTCGTGCCCAAAAAGTATGGCGCGAACTGGGAAATCACCGAGGAGATGGAGGCGCTCCGGCCGGTTCAGAAGCACATCAACGTGCTGACGAACTTCACCGCCTTCCGCGACACCTATCAGAACCTCTGCCACTACACCGGCTGGGTGATCCAGATGAGCGGCTCGACGCCGCAGACCGCCAATGACAAGCCGGGCGAGTCCATCGACATCACCATCGCCAACGAGATCAGCCGCCGCACCCGGTTCAAGACCCTGACCGCGACCGCCACCGGCGATGTGCGCACCACCTATTCCTATGAAAACCAAACCACGCCGACGACGCCGGAATGGTCGCCGACGCAGTTCTACACCCGTCTGTTCGGACCGGATTTCCAGGACCCGAACGCCGCCGAGTTCAAGCCCAACCCGCGCGCCATGACCAGGAAGAGCGTGCTGAGCGCGGTGATGGACGACGTGAAACGGGTGGAATCCCGGGTCGGGGCCGAGGACAAGGCGCGCGTCGACCAGTATCTCTCGGGTTTGCGCCACATCGAAAAGCAGCTCGACCAGCAGCTGACCCGTCCTGAACCGCGCGCCGCCTGCGTGCCCACCAAGGGACCCAAGGAAGACGGCGCCATGGGCGGCGCGGCCGAGATGGTGTCCGCGCGCCACCGCCTGATGACCGATCTCATGGTGATGGCCGTGGCCTGCGATCAGACCCGCGTGTTCAACATGGCTTATTCGGCTGCTTCTTCTTCGACCATCAAGCCGGGTTACGAGAAGCCGCACCACACCTGCACCCATGAAGAACCGGTGGACGATACGCTGGGCTACCAGCCCAACGCGTCGTGGTTCACCCGCCGCTCGATGGAAGAGTGGGCCTACTACGTGCAGGCCTTCAGCAAGGTGAAGGAAGGCGACGGCACGGTGCTCGACAACGTGTTCATCCACGGCTTTACCGACCACGGGTATGCCCGCGTGCACTCGCTGGACGGCATGCCGATCTTCACGGCTGGCCGCGCCGGCGGCAGGCTCAAGACCGGCCTGCATATCGACGGCGGCGGCAGCCCGGCCACGCGCGTCGGCTTCACCGCCATGCGCACCATGGGCCTCTCGGTGAAAGAATGGGGCACCAAGAGCAACAATACCTCCAAGGAAGTCAGCGAGGTTCTGGTCTAACCATGCGTATGCGGTATGGCTTCGGCGCGGGCGCCGTCGCGGCGCTCGCGCTGTTTTCGGCCGGCGTGTCCACGGGCGCCGAGCAGGCCAAGCCCGCGGCTCTGCATGAGGACTATCTGCCGGAGCCGATGCCGGCTGGCTTCCAGGTGACCTTCAGCGAGATCGAAGGGCCGGTGTTCGCCGACTCGCAAGGGCGCACCCTCTACCGCTGGCCGCTCCACGGCCTGCGCAACGGGGACGTGGGCGATCGCAGGAACGCCGCCTCCAACTGCACCGGGGAAGTCTTCAAGGTCACCTCCGGCCTGATGAGCCCGTATCCGCCGGGCCTCGTGCTGCCGGATGCCGCGACGCGCAAGAGCTGCCAGGAGGTGTGGCCGCCGGCGCTCGCCGCGGACACCGCCGCTCCGGTCGGAAAATGGAGCATCATTCCGCGCAAGGATGGCGCCAAACAGTGGGCCTATGAAGGCTATCCGCTGTACACCGGCACCCAGCTCGATAAACAGCCCGGCGATGTGCTGGATGGCACCAGCCGCGGTGTGCGCGGCCCCGACGGTCCGGGCATCCGCAACCCGGTCGCGCCGCGCCCCAACGTTCCGCCGGCCTTCGATGTGCGGCAGATGGGCACGGGCCGCATGCTGGTCAACTACGCGGGCTTTTCGGTCTACGCCTGGGATGGTGACGGCCCCAACAAATCCAACTGCGCTGACGCCTGCCTCAAGAAGTGGGCCCCGGCGCTCGCCGCGGAAACCTCCCAGCCGCAGGGTGAATGGACCATCCTTCAGCGTTCACCGGGTGTGCGGCAGTGGGCGTTCCGCAAACGGCCGCTTTACACCTATATCGCCGACATCCGCCCGAAGAGCATGCTGGGCGCTGACGAACCCGGCTGGCACAACGTCTACACACTGCCGGCGCCGGCATGGCCCAAGGAGTTCACGCAGCAGGAAACCCACGCCGGAATCGTGCTCGCGGATGCCGCCGGCAAGACGATCTATCTCTACGCCTGCGGCGACGACGCCATGGATCAGCTCGCCTGCGATCATCCCGGCGCGCCTCAGGAATACCGCCTGTCGATCTGCGGCGGCGACGCGGCGCGCTGCCTCGCCACCTGGAAGCCGGTTGCCGCCGCCAAGGACGCCAAGGCGCCGAGCCGCACCTGGACGACCATCGACATTGATCCGCTGTCCGGTAAATACGCCGCACCCGGCCAACCGGGCGCGATGCATGTCTGGGCGTTCCGCGGGCGCCCGGTCTACACCTTCGCGCGGGACAAGGTCGGCGACGTCGAAGGCGACGCTTGGGGCGAGTTCTTCGGTTTCCGGAACGGCTTCAAGGCGTTCTGGCTGCGCGACGATTTCTTCGCAAATTCGGGCTGATGAAAATGAAATACATGCACAAGATCGTGGCGGCCGCCCTTGCGCTCATTCCCGCGCAGGCTTCGGCGGAGATCGCCAACCGCACCATTGGCTACGTGCTGACCAACAAGGCCTGGGCCATGTACCAGACGCCGGACGGGAAAGCCGAATGCGCCAACGGTTTCAACGACGGCCCGCGTGAACAGTTCAAGCTGCTGTATCCGGAAAAGGACGGCAAGCAGTACACATGGATGGAAACCCAGTTCGCGCGCGAGGCGGACGTGTGGTTCCCGGCGGCGGATGAAGCCGTGAATGACAAAGGGCCGTTGCCCTATCGTCTGGTCACCGGAAAGACCGGCGTGGGTCTTAATCTCGACGGCAAGACCGGCCCCAACGATTTCACCGGTCCCCGCGGCGAAGCGGGGATCGACAACCAGCTGTTCCGCGCGGTGGGTTGCACGCCCGGTTTCCGCGGGCCTGACGGGTCGAACTACTTCTTCGAGAACGACTATATGCAGCGGTACATTTTCAACCGTGTGCTGTTGGAAATCACCGACGTCGACGACCTCACCAACGATCCCGATGTGACGGTCACGACCTATCGCGGCCTCGATGGCCTGCTCACCAGCGCCAATGGCAAGGACTTCATCGCCGGCGGCACCCAGCGCATCGATGAGCGTTGGGGCAAGCGCTACATCCACAAGCTCAAGGGCAAGATCGTGGACGGCGTGCTGATCACCGAGCCCGCCGATATCAAACTGCCCTGGGCCATGACCTTCGACGTGAATGTCGATCAGGGTTTCAAGGCCGCGCGCTTCCAGATGCGCCTGACCGAGAAGTCAGCCGAAGGACTGCTGGGGGCTTATGTGGATGTGGATGACTGGATTCACCGTCTGCAGATCAACTGGTCAACCCACCACGCCAGTTACGGCCAAATCTCCACGCCCTCCACCACCCGCATCCTGCGCAAGCTGGCGGATGCCTATCCCGACGCCAGCGGCAAGATGACCGCGATCTCGGCGGCGGCGGAAATGAAGTTCGCACAGGCCTTCATCCTGCACGACGAAAAGCAGCAGAAGGTGGCGAGCGCCAAAGCCGACGAGCGCGCTGACGCCCGCCGCTAGTCGGGGTCGTCCGGCCCAAAATGCAAACGGGGTGGCGCCATGGCGCCACCCC
>CANJOI010000189.1 GCA_947475365.1 Fidelibacterota bacterium
AGGTGCACTTCTGGACCACGTTCGTCGGCGTCAACATCACCTTCTTCCCGCAACACTTCCTCGGCCTCGCCGGCATGCCGCGCCGCTACATCGACTATCCGGATGTGTTCGCGGGCTGGAACCTCGTGTCGTCTTACGGCTCCTACATCTCGGCCGCGTCATCGGTGTTCTTCCTGGTCATGGCGGTGTACGCGATGGTCGCCGGCAAGAAAGCCGCCGCCAACCCGTGGGGCGAAGGCGCCACCACCCTGGAATGGACCGTGGCCTCGCCGGCGCCGTTCCACACCTTCGAAACCCCGCCGGTGATCGGCCACGCCGAACCGCACCCGGCCGAGTAAGCCCAACGTGACGGCACATCCCCTCCAGCGCAGGAATGCGTACACGGCGGCGACCGCGCTTCTGGTCGTCGCCGGCATGGTGGGGTTTGCCTTCGCCTCGGCCCCGATCTACCGGATCGTATGTCAAAAGCTCGGTATCGGCGGCACGACCCAGGTCGCGACCGCGGCCCCGTCTGAAACCGCCGCCGTGCCCATGACCGTCCGCTTCGACGCCAACACCGACCGCATGTTGCCCTGGACCTTCCAGCCCAACCAGAAGTCGGTCGAATTGAAGCTGGGTGAGACCAAGACCGTCAGCTACCACGTCAAGAACCTCACCAAACGGACCATCACCGGCACCGCGCTCTTCAACGTGACGCCGGAAAAGACCGGGCAGTACTTCAATAAGCTCGAGTGCTTCTGCTTTCAGAGCCAAACCCTGGGGCCCGGCCAGGAAGCCGACCTGGGCGTGACCTTCTTCGTCGACCCTGCCTTGGTGAAAGACAGCACCACCGAGGAAGTGCGCACCATCACGCTGTCCTACACGTTCCTCCGCGCGAAAGAGGACCTGGACAACGAGAACCGCGCCAACCAGGCCAAGCTGAGCGGGTCCACACCGCAGACCAAACTGAACTGAGACCTTACGAGCATAAAGGAACGCCGATGAGCGCCCATTCCGCCAAGCATCCCTTCCACATGGTCAATCCGAGCCCGTGGCCCATCACGGGCGCCTTCTCGGCGCTGGTGCTGGCCATCGGGGCCATCCTGTATTTCCACAAAACCCCGGTCTTCGGCATGGAGAACCTGGGCGTGTTCAAGCTGCTGCCGGGCTTCGCCATGGTGCTGCTGACCATGGGCCTGTGGTGGCGCGATGTGATCCGTGAGTCGGTGGTCGAACACGCCCACAGCACGGAAACCTCGCACGGCCTGCGCATGGGCATGGTGCTGTTCATCGCCTCGGAAGTGATGTTCTTCGTGGCCTTCTTCTGGGCGTTCTTCCACAACGCGCTGGGCTTCTCGACCACCACCCACCAGTGGCCGCCCGCCGGCATCCAGGTGCTCGATGCCTGGGCGATCCCGTTCTACAACACGGTCATCCTGCTGACCTCGGGCTTCACCGTCACCCGCGCCCACCTGATGGTGGAACGCGGCGACAACAAGGCCACGGCGAAGTGGCTGTTCATCACCGTGGCCCTGGGCGTGCTGTTCCTGTCGCTGCAGGCCTATGAATACATTCACGCCGGCTACAAGCTGACCGATGGCGTGTACCCCTCGACCTTCTACCTGGCCACCGGCTTCCACGGCTTCCACGTGTTCGTCGGCACCGTGTTCCTGTTCGTCTGCGCGTTCCGCGCCAACGCCAATCAGTTCACGCCGGAGAAGCACATCGGCTTCCAGGCCGCCGCCTGGTACTGGCACTTCGTCGACGTGGTGTGGCTGTTCCTGTTCGCCTGGGTGTACTGGATCCTGGGCCTGCCGATCCGCCACTTCTAAGCGATACCGAAAACAACACCGAAAAGGGCCGGTTCATCACCGGCCCTTTTTTGTTGAGGAGATAAAATGGAAAAGCCCATCCCGCCCCCGCCCGTCTCGCCCGTGATTGCCGGCCTGTTCTGCCGCTGCCCCCGCTGTGGCCGGGGCGCCTTGTTCAACGGCTATCTGAAGGTGGCGCCGGCCTGTTCGGTGTGCGGCCTGTCGTTCGCGGGACACGACACCGGCGACGGCCCGGCGTTCTTCATCATCCTGCCCTTGTCCATCATCACCTGCGTCGCGGCGCTCCTGGTCGATGTGAACCTGGCCCCGCCCATGTGGGTCCATGTGGTGGTATGGCCGTCGTTCATCGCGTTGGTGGTGGGCGGACTGCTGCCGCGCGTGAAAGCCCTCATGGTCGCGCTCCAGTACCGCTACCGCGACGTGGAGCGCGACCAGGGCAATCAGCAGTGACACGACATGTGCCGGCTCACTTGAGCGGCTTGAGCAGGTTCACCACCTGTTCAAGCAGACGGTCCGCGGCTTGCTTGTTCTTGATGTGAACATAGGCCCCTACCGCATATCCGCGCCCCTCCTGGTCGAAGGAACCGGGTTTGTAGGCGACATAGGCCTTGGAATAGCGATCATTATTCTCGTCGGTGCGCGTGCAGGTCACTGTTTCCAGCCCCAGCAGGCGCTTGCCGGCCGGCGCCCGCACGGTCGGGGCTTCTGACCAGGTCCACGCTCTGTCGGATTTCGGCGGTCGGCGCATACCCGCGCAGAAAAACGCCTGATATTTGTAGATGTATTCTTCGATCCCCGGCGTATCCAGCGGCGTGTCGACATAGGGATCGATAACCACAAAATCCGGATTCTTGTCCCAGTCCGAGTCCAGGGGAAATTGCTCGCAGGGTGTCTCCGGATTGATCGGCACGAAGAACATCAGCAAGCTCGAAAAGCTTTCTACTACTGAGCATACGGGGAAGCCTTTGGGGGCCTCTATGCGGATGTTGTCGCGTTCCCACTCTACCGGTTGGCTAAACGCCCCCATGTGCGGGCTATTTTCGCGGTGAGGCGGGGCATCGCTCGCCCTCGCCTGATCTGCCAGAGCAACGATGCAGACCAACAGGAGAAGTCCATATCTCACCGCTTTTGCTCCCAAATTGGCAGGCGCCGATCCACACTCTTTATCGCATCTCTAATTCTTGACGTGTAACCTTCATGGGGGTTGTACATCAGCTTTCCGTTTTCAGTGCTGACGAGCTCATTCAAAAAATCGTCTTCATTGGTCTTACCGCGCAAGCGAGAATACCACTGCGACTTGCGAAAAGCATTTATCGCGTCATCGGGCGTTGCGTAGGCAAACGGGTTCTCCTTGGCGTCGCCGAGGCCAAATAGATTATTGGGCACCTTTGGACGTCCCCAGCTGCTCTTATTGGCAGATAGACCCATCAGGAAATTTGGTGGCACGCCCATCTCGTCAGCCAACCCCGTAATCCGGTCCCGATGGGCATCAAAAAATGAATTGACCCAAGGATAGTTGAGGGACGGCGGCAGGCGGGACGCGGTGACAGTAATTTCCTCCATGGGCTCTTGTGTGGGGTCCGCAAACTCGGGCAGGCCGGTCTGCGGGTTTACCGAATTCCCGCCGCTGCCCACGCGCAAGTGCGAGAGCGGGATACCCGCCTCGCCCGCCGACCGTGACATGGGCGACCTCGGTGTCCCCACCACGGCCCTGGAGGGCCATGGCCCGGGCCTGCAGTTGCTGCACCAGTTCCGGGTGCTTGCGGTACTCCAGGAGCCGCAACGTGCCCTGAAGCTGCGCCAGATGAGCGTCGCGCTTCTTCGCCGTGCCGCTCTCGGCCGCCTGTTTGAGCGCCAATAGCGCCCGCAGGCCCGGCAAGCCGGCGGCCTCGACACGTTCGGGGTCGAGGCCCAGCTTTGGCGCCTCGATCAGCAGTTCATTGAATGCTGCACGAGTTTCGGAAGAAAGATTCAAACGCGGAAATTCGCCGCGCGCCTGCGTGCGGTCCTTGGCTTTGCTCATGGTGGGTCGCTCCTATTTTTCCCTCGGCAAAAAATAGGGCGGGTGCCACGGCAGGTGCAGGGCAAGGCGCGTGGATAAAAAGGATGGAGCTAAAAGCGGGGTCGGCTCCCGTGAACCGACCCCGGCGGCGGCTAGACCCGTAAGTCCTGGTCAGGCGTCGAGCTGATCTTGTGGATCGCGAGGTCGGGTCCTGAGAACTCGTCCTCTTCCGAGAGCCTGATTCCCACCGTAGCTTTGAGGGCGCCGTAGACCACAAAGCCAGCGACGACCGCGATGGCGATGCCGGTCATGGTGCCCACCACCTGCGCGCCGAAGCTGACCCCGCCGAGGCCACCCAGCGCTTCCTGCCCGAACACGCCGCACAGCAACCCGCCCAGGGTGCCGCACAATCCATGCAGCGCCCAGACGCCCAGCACATCGTCGAGCTTGAGGCGGTTCTGGCAGAGATTGAAAGCGAACACGAACAGGATGCCCGCAAGTCCGCCGGTCACCAGCGCGCCCAGGGGGTGCATGACGTCCGACCCGGCGCAGACCGCCACCAGGCCGGCCAGCGCGCCGTTATGGACGAAACCAGGGTCATTGCGGCTGACGAACAGCGCGGCGAGCGTACCGCCCACCATGGCCATGAGCGAGTTCACCGCCACCAGGCCCGACGCCGCGCCCAGCTTCTGGGCGCTCATGACGTTGAACCCGAACCAGCCCACGCACAGGATCCAGGCCCCCAGCGCCAGCCAGATAATATTGGACGGCGCCATGGGCGCGGCCCTGCCGTCGGCCCGGAACCGGCCCTTGCGGTTGCCGAGCATGACCACGGCCCCCAGCGCGATCCAGCCACCCATGGCGTGCACCACCACCGACCCCGCGAAGTCGTGGAATTGCACGCCGAACATGTCCTGCAGGAACGCCTGGAAGCCGTGGTTGCCGTTCCAGGCCATGCCTTCGAAGAATGGATAGACCAGGGCAACCAGGATCAGGGTCGCCACGAACTGCGGATAAAACTTGGCGCGTTCGGCGATGCCGCCCGAGATGATCGCGGGCACCGCGGCGGCGAAGGTGAGCAGGAAAAAGAACCGCACCAGCGAATAGCCCTGGTCGCCCCCATCCCGGCCGACGATGGTCTGGGCGCTGTCCATGAAACCCACGCCGTAGGCGAGCTGATAGCCGACGAAGAAATAAGCGATGGTGGACGCGGAAAAGTCCGCGAGGATTTTCACGAGCGCATTGACCTGCGCGGTCTTGCGTACGGTGCCGACTTCAAGAAATGCGAAGCCGGCGTGCATGGCGAGCACCATGACGGCGCCCATCATGAGGAAAAAGACGTCGAATCCGATCACGGATCCCTCCCCCTAGTTTGTGTGTGTGTGAAAGGCTTCCCGGTCCTCCCGAACCCGCTGAAACCCCGTTCCGTCCCGCGTCTGCCCTGCCCACCTCCCATATGCATGCGCAAAAAGGCGGCTCGCTATGGTTCGCGAGTCGCCGTGCCGGGCTTGCTATTCAAGAAGCATGCCGGATATTTTTTCTTTTAATTTCAATAGCTTGATAATAGAGGGTACGCACGCCGCCCAAACGCGCGTCAGACTGGAACGGCAGCGCTCAAATTTTACGCACTACCCGGAAGCGCAGCGTCTTGCCCGGGGCGGGCAGGATCTCCACCTCATGCCCCTGGGCCGCGCAGAAGGCGGGCACATCCTTAAGGGCGGCCCGGTCCGTGGCCAAAAGCTCGACCGCAGCGCCTATAGGTGACGCCAGCAGCGTCTTGCGCAGGCGCAGCACCGGCAGCGGGCAGTTGAGGCCGCGGGCGTCCACGGTGCGGGGATGTGAGCCGTCTTGCGTCATGGGGTTGGCACTATACTGTGCGCCTCTCCTGAGAGTCTGTTGCCGCTTCTTTGAACCGGCAACAGACTCTCATTTCTTGATTGGTCGCGTTTTGTCACGCCGAACCGGTTTCCACTTCGGCGCAAAACGCTCTATGGGAGCCTTCCTCTGCTGACCAGCGCCCTCCTGTCCGGCCTTACCCTTGGCGCCGTTATCGGCGCGGCCGCCTTCCTGATCAATTTCTGCGCCCTCGGCGCCGTGGCGGATATCCTGTTCGCCCGGGACTGGCGGCGCATGCGCGCCTGGATGCTGGCGGCCGGGGTCGCCATCCTGGCGACCCAAGGCCTGGTGGCCGCGCGCCTGATCGCGCCTGAACAGCCCGATACCGCGATCCCGTGGCTGGCGATCCTCATCGGCGGCGTCCTGTTCGGCTACGGCATGGCGCTGGCGGGCGGCTGCCTCAACCGCGCGCTCGTGCGCCTGGGCGCGGGGTCGTTCAAGTCGCTGGTGATTCTGGTGGTGGCCGGCCTGGCCGCGGCCGTGGTCCAGAGATTCGCGGGTGCCGCGATCCCCACCACCCTGTCCGACACGCCGCCAGTGGTGGCGCTGGTCCTTGCCGTCCTCTGCGGCGGGGGACTGGCAGCCCTCGCCCTCGCCGACTCCTGGTTCCGCCAGGGCTGGCGTGATGTTCTTGGCAGCATCCTGATCGGCCTCGCCATTGCCGCGACCTGGCTCACCACCACCTGGCTCACCGACCCGACGCCGGTGAATTTTGCTCAGTCCGCGGGCGACGTGTTTTCCTTCGCCGCGCCCCGCGGTCTCGGCCGGACCCTAGGGCTCGCGCTGCTTGCGGGCGTGCCGCTGGGCGCGTTCCTGGCGGCGGCGGCCACGCGCAATCTGGCCTGGGAATCTTTCACCGCGCGCGACGAGGCCGTGCGCAATGTCATCGGCGGCATTCTCATGGGCGCCGGCGGCACGCTGGCCTGGGGCTGCACCTTCGGTCAGGGGCTGTCGGGCTTTGCCATGCTCGGCGTCACGGCGCCGGTGGCCGTGCTGGGGATGTTCCTGGGGTGCCTGTGGGGCATCCGCGCCTTCGAGGCCGGCGGTGTCTGGCCGGGCCTCAAATTGGCCACGGCCCAGCTTCTTAAGCGCTAGATTTCTTCTCGGCGATCACCCGCTGCAAGGCCCCAAGGTCCTTGGCGATGGCGCGCGCGGTGACCTTTTCCATATTGCGGTAGCGATCGAGGACATCCTTGCCCAGCACCGTCAGCTTGGCGCCGCCGCCGCCGCCGGTGCCGCCCTTGGACGTGGTCACCACCGGGCGCGTGAACATCTGGTTGAGTTCCTCGATCAACAGCCAGGCACGCCGGTAGCTCATGGCCATGGCGCGCCCGGCCGCGGCAATGGAGCCGGTCTCCTGGATATGCTCAAGCAGGTCGGCCTTGCCGGGTCCCAGGGGAACATTCGTTCCGAAGTAGACCCGAAGACGCGCGCCGATGAGAGGTTTTTTGCTCTTGGCCATGAGGTTTTTCTCCATCCGCGCCACTATACACCGCCCGTTGCGCGGGCCGCTATTCTCCGAGGGGTCTGGCGGTTTATGATGCCCGCCTTACGTTGCCGGAGCCTCCGATGTCCTTGCCGCCTGCCCAAGTCTTCTATGTCAGCCCCGACGAGATCGCCGCATGGCGCGACGCGGACCAGGCCGTGATCGTCGATGTGCGCGAAGCCAACGAATGGCAGGATGCCCATATCCCCGGCGCCATCCTGATGCCGCTGTCCAGCTTCGACCCCGCCGCGATTCCCG
>CANJOI010000190.1 GCA_947475365.1 Fidelibacterota bacterium
CCGCGGGTCATGTGCGCGGGCCGCTGCACGGTATTCCGGTTGCCGTGAAGGATAACATCCTCACCGCCACCGACATGCCGACCACCGGCGGGGCCCTGGCGTTCCGCGATTTCGTGCCGCCCTACGACGCCACGCTGGTCAAGAACCTCAAGGACGCCGGCGCCGTCATCATCGCCAAGTCGACCCTGACCGAACTGGCCAACTGGATGGCCGGTCCGCCGACCCAGATGGAGTCCGGCTACAACGCCATCCGCGGTCAGAGCGTCAATCCTTATGATCCGCGCTTCAAGGATAACGGCGAACCGGTGCTCAACACCGGCGGCTCCAGCTCCGGCATCGGCGTCGCGGCCAATATGTGGGCCGCCAACGTCGGCACCGATACCGGCGGCTCGGTCATGAGCCCCTCCAACGCCAATATGCTCGCGGGGATGCGCCCTTCCACCGGCCGCGTCAGCCGCTATGGCATCATTCCGGTGACCCTGGACCAGGACACCTCGGGCCCCATGGGCAAGTACGTCTCGGACGTGGCGATCATGCTGGGCGCCATGGAAGGCAAGCAGCCTGACCCCAACGATGCGGCCACCAGCGTCTGCAAGCCGCCGGAGAACAATGACTACACCGTGTTCCTGAAAGCCGACGCCCTGAAAGGCGCCCGCATCGGGATTCCCAGAGCAGGGATCTATGAACCGTTGCAGCTGCCGGGCGGCGCGCCACTGCGGCGGGGGCTCAACCCCGAAGAAGCCCAGTCCATGGCCGACGCCATCGCCGCGCTCAAGGCGGCGGGCGCGGAGGTGGTCGATCCCTCCAATATCCCCAGCCTCACCACCCAGGACGCCAAGGAGAACTATGCGCTCCGCCCCATGTGCCAGAACTTCGGCAATGGCGTGGATGCCAACTGTTCCATCGTCTTCAACTACGGCATGAAGCGCGATTTCAATCTGTGGCTGGCCACCTTGGGCGATAAAGCGCCGTTCAAGTCGCTGACGGAACTGCGCGAATGGAACCTGGCGCACCGCGACGCCGGCGCCATCAAGTACAACCAGTCGCGTCTGGATGAGTCCGACAAAATCGACATTGAGAAGGACAAGGCGCGTTATGACTCGGACCGGGCGCTGGGCCTCAAGCTCAGCCGCACCAACGGCGTCGATGCGGTGATGTCAGCCAATAAGCTCGACGCCTTGATGTTCCCGGCCAGCAGCGCGGCGGAATTCGCCTCGCGCACCGGCTACCCTGGCCTCACGGTACCTTTCGGTATGACCACAAACCCCGGCAACGGGGCGGGCTCGACCCCCGGCACCGAGAAAAATCGCCCGTTTGGGGTGAGCTTCCTGGGCCCCCTGTGCGGTGAGCCGAAGCTGATCAGCCTCGGTTATGCCTTCGAACAGGCCACTAAACGCCGGGTTCCGCCCAAAGCGGCCCCGTAACAAGTGTAACTGTCATCCACCGCGCGCTGATTCAACGCGCGGTGGAGACCGCCCGCAGGTGTGACGCCTGCATTTGGCGTTGGCCGTAGATTTCGCCTTCGGCTAGTTTTCGGGCATGACCCCCCAACTTGAAGAAGCCGCGCGGCGGATCGTCGCGGCCCGAACCTCGCGCACCCCGTTCGTGGGCCTGCCGTCGGCCCTGCAGCCCCGGTCGGAAGCGGTGGCCTATGACCTCCAGGACATGGTGCGCGACCAGCTGATCGCGGCCGGGCACGGACGCCTGGTGGGCTACAAGATCGGCTGCACGACCCGGGTGATGCAGCAGTACCTGAACATCGACCATCCCTGCGCCGGCAATATCCTGGCGCGGGGGCTCTTGCGCTCCGGCGCGGTGCTGCCGTCCAACGCCTATGTGCGCCCCGGCATTGAGTGCGAGCTGGCGGTCGAGTTATGGACCCCCCTGGAGCCGGCGCAGGCGCCGTTCGATGCCGCGAAGGTCGCCGCCTCCGTCGGGGGTGTGTTCGCCGCCATCGAAGTGGTGGACGACCGCTACGTGCACTGGGGTTCCCTGGACGCGGGCACCCTGATCGCCGACGATTTTTTCCATGCCGGCCTGGTGCTGGGCCGGCGGCAGACCAATTGGGACGCCGCCACGCTGGCGGCGGACCTCAGCGCCTTGACCGGCGTCGCCTGGGTCAACGGCAAGGAAGTGGGCCGCGGGCGCGGCGCCGATATCCTCGGCAATCCGCTCGAGGCCCTGGCGTGGATCGCCAACCACTGCGCGCGGCGCAAAGTGGCGCTGCCGCGCGGCACATTGGTGTCGCTCGGCAGTCTGATCCAGACTCATTGGCTCGAGCCCGGTGACGTGGTGGATATTGAGATCGAGCGCCTCGGACCTGTTAAATTAACCTTCTCCGACCGCTGACCTGACCTGGGAGGGGAAGGGGAATGACCGACAGCGAATTGGGCGCGCGTACGCTGCGCAAGGTGATGGCGCGGCTGGTGCCGTTCATGGCGCTGTTGTATTTCGCCAACTATCTCGACCGCGTCAACGTGGGGTTCGCGGCGTTGACCATGAACCGGGACCTGCAATTCTCGGCTACGGTCTACGGCACGGGCGCGGGCGTGCTGTTCCTGGGCTATGTGCTGTTCCAGGTGCCCAGCAATCTCGCGCTCCAGCGCATCGGCACGCGGGTATGGATCACCTGGATCATGGTGATCTGGGGTCTGGTGTCCGCGGCCATGGCCCTGGTTTCGGGGCCGGTGAGCTTCTACGTGCTGAGGTTCCTGCTGGGCGTGGCCGAGGCCGGGTTCTTCCCCGCGATGATTCTTTATCTCACCGTCTGGTTCCCGGTGCGCATGCGCGCCAAGATCACCGCGATCTTCATGATCGCGATCCCCATGTCGAGCGTGCTGGGCGCGCCGGTGTCGACCGCGCTCTTGAACGTTTCGGGTTTTGGACTGCAGGGGTGGCAGTGGCTGTTCATCCTGCAAGGCCTGCCGGCCAGTCTTCTGGGCTTGTTCGTCCTCAAGGTTTTGACCGATTCACCGGAGAAGGCGACCTGGCTCGCGGATGACGAGCGCGCCTGGCTGGTGGCGACGCTGCAGGCCGAGCACGCCCAGCGCGACGCCAAGCTGCCCGCGCGCCTCTCCGCCATCCTGCTCAATCCCAAATTCTACCTGTTCGGGCTGATGTATTTTGGCATGACCATCTGTCTCTACGGCCTGTCGCTGTGGCTGCCGCAGATCGTCAAAAGCCTGGGCGACCTCACCAACCCGCAGGTGGGACTCCTGACCGCGATCCCCTATCTGGTTGCGGCCGGCGCCATGTACGCCTGGGGCGGGCACTCGGACCGCACCGGCGAGCGCAAATGGCATGTGGCGCTGCCCATCATCCTGGGCGGCCTATTCCTCGGCGCCAGCGGCTATCTGATCGATGCACCCGTAGCGGCGTTCTTGGCGTTGGCGTTCGCCGCCATCACGGTCTACGCGGCGCTGCCGCAGTTCTGGACTTTGCCCACGGCCGTCATGGGGTCGGCTACCGCCGCGGCCGGGATCGCGCTGGTGAACGCGCTCGGCAACATTGGGGGCTATGTGGGGCCGGTGATCGTCGGCGTGCTCAAGGACATGACCGGCAGCTACGCGCCCGGCCTCGCCGCCATGGGCGGCTTCGCGATCCTGTCCGGCGTTCTGGCCATCTTGATGGGGCACGATGGCCGCACGGAGCCCGGCCGGAGCTAGTTCCCGGTGTCGGCGCTTTTCTCCGGCAGCACCTTCAGTTTCCAGGCGCGGTCTTCGGTCAGGTACATCTCGGCCGACTTCTTGACGTCGGCGGCGGTGACTTTCTCGATGCCGGAAATGCTTTCGCGGATAGCGTCCAGCTTGCGGGGGTCTTCCTGCGCGCCGCCTAAAAGGCCGACCCAGTAGCCATTGGTTTCCTTGGCGCGGGTCAGGGCCTCGAGACGCGGCTTGCGCGCGCGTTCCAGTTCATCGGCCGAGACGCCGTTCTTGCGGATATCGTCGGCGATCTTCTGGGCTTCCTCGAAGAAGCGCTCGATCTTCGCAGGCGGCGTCTCCACGCGGCCCGCCACATAGCCGTAGCCGGGGAAGGTTTCCGAGGCCTCGAAATCCGTGCCGGCGGAGTAGGTGTTACCCTCGGCGATGCGGAACTGCTCGGTCAGGCGGATGCGCATGATCTGTTCGAGGATGCGGGTGGCGCGGGCGCGCTGCGGGTCCTTGAAGAAATCATCGGTGCGCCAGGCGATCATCGCCAGGGCCTGGTCGGCGCGCCCGGTGTGGGTGAGCGGCGCGGGTGACTCCTTGGGGCCGGGCACTTTCACCGCCAGTGATTTGGCGGGCACCGGCGGGTTCTTGCCACGCGGCGGCAGCGCGCCGAGCGTGCCGGCGACGGCGGCCACGGCCTGGTCCACCGTCACGTCGCCCGCGATCACCACTTCGATGGGCCCCTTGTCGATCTGCTTTTGGATCACGTCGCGTAGCTGGACGAGGGTGGTGGCGTCGGCTTCGGCCTTGTCGGGACGGTGCCAGCGCACATCACCGCTATGCATGAGCTGCCCGATAGCCTGACCGAACACGCTCCCGGGGGTGGAACTGATCTGGTCGAGGCGCGTCTTGTAGGCGGTGCGCATGCGCTCGAAGGCTTCAGCGCGGTAACCGGGCGCAGTCATATACGCGGTCAAGAGCTGCATCTGCAGCGTGAGGTCCGCCGCGCGTGTGCCGCCGCCGAACTCAACCACTTCCTCGCCGAAGCCCATGCTGGCCGACGCCACCTTGCCGGTGAACACACGGCGGATCTCATCCTGGTTCAGGTCCTTGAGGCCGCCGGAGGTGAAGGCGCTCTGGGCCCACAGCGGCGGGAACACGCCCGCGGGCAGGGCTTTGATGCCTTGGCCGACGCGCACGTTCACCAGGATCTGGTCCTTGGTGAAATCGGTCGGCTTCACGGTCAGGCGCACGCCGTTGGCAAAGGTGACAAAGGTGACGCCGAGGTCGTCGATGACCTTGCGGCCGGTTTCCTTGCCGGGGGTGCCGAAGTTGGTATAGGGCCAGGCCTTGTCGGCCTCGGCCACGGCCGCGGTGATGGGCGCGGCTTGCGCGCGCGACAATGCGGCCATCACGGCTGCTTCGCCGCCTTCGATGGGCTTGGGCGTGCCGACGAACACCAATGGCCCGTTGCCGGTGAACACCTCTTTCAGGGCCGCGCTGACTTCAGCGGCGGTGAGGCCCTTCAGATTGTTGTTGAACAGCTCCAGGCTTTGGGCCGGGCTGGTGAAGACATTGTTGTTGGCCGCCGCGCTCTCGAGCGCGCCGGCGAGAGCGGGGGACCGGCGCGTGGCGGCGCCGGCCACGGCGGTCTCGCGCGCGGTGCGGCCTTCGGTGACGGCTTCATCCACCTCGTTCTGATGCACGCCGAACTCCACCGCCTGGCGGCGCAGGGTTTCGGCGGCCATCAGCGCCTTTTCCCAGGTTTCCGGCGTGGCGGAGATCGAGAACTCGGCGAGCTCAGCCGAGCGCATGGCGCTGCCCCTGGAGGCGGAAGCGCGCTGGAACGGCGGGTCGGGCTGCTGGGCGATGCGCGCGAGGCGCCGGTTCAGGATGCCGATGGCGATGCCGCGCACCGCGTCTTTTCGCCGCATGGCGGCGGTATCGGCGGAATTGTCGTAAGCGCTCATCCAGTCCAGGTCGATCTCGAAGGTGGTGCCGGGCTCCACCGCGATCAGGGCTTCCGCTTTGCGGTTGGGATCGGGCGTTCCCAGGTCCACCGGCTTGGGCGCCGGGGTCGGGTTGGTCCAGCCCTCGAACAGGGTTTTGATCTTGCCCTCGATCTGGTCCACATCGACGTCGCCGACCACAACCAGGGTGGTGCGTTCTGGCCGGTAATGGGCGCGGTAATAGGCCGCGATCTCGGAGACCGGCGCGTTCTTGAGAATGTCGGTGGTGCCGATGGGCAGGCGGTTAGCCGCGCGCTGGCCCGGCATGAGGAATTTGAGCTGGGCGACATAGGAGCGCAGGCCCGGCGTGTCGCGGGCGCGTTCCTCCGACAGCACCACGCCGCGTTCCTTGTCCATCTCGCCCTGGTCCAGCGTCAGCTCCGACACGGTCTCGCGCGTCAGCATCAGGCCGGTGTCGATGGATTCCGCGTCCGCCTTGGGCAGATCATAGCGGTAGTCGGTGATGTCCACATTGGTGCTGGCGTTGGTGTCGCCGCCGAAGGACAGGCCGAGGCGCTGCAGGATCTTGATGGTCTCGTTGGCCGGCACCTTCTTGGAGCCCTTGAAGGCCATGTGCTCCAGAAAGTGGGCGAGACCGAGCTGTGACTCCGTCTCGGCGATGGAGCCCGTGGTCACGACCAGGCGGATCGATACCTGACCTTTCGGGGTCTCGTTATGCATGACGGCGTAGCGCATGCCGTTCTTCATCTGACCGAACCGCACGTCGGGGTCGGCTTTGAGGTCGCTGTAGGTCTGGGCCCAGACCCCATCGCGCTCGACCAAGCGGGGCGCATCGGCCGCGTGACCTGGCAGTCCCAGCATGCTGGACGCGAGCAGCAAGACGGCGAAGCGAAGTCCGGTACGGCGCATGAAAAGCCTTTCGGGGAGGGGTATCCGAGGGACAAGATGATGCCACAGCCCCAAAGCCCGCAAAGCACGGAAACGCGGGTTTCAGAGAAGTAAGGAGCGGGCGCGGAACGGTAGCGTAACCCCTTGTAACGGGGTACTTTTGAATCTTAGCCAGCCAGGAGGAACCCCATGCGTCTCGGTATCATCGGCCTCGCTCTCGCTCTGCTGCTTCAGCCCGCCATGGCGGCGGAGGCGCCGAAGTCCAGGCTCACCGGGCTCATGGAGGCCGAGTTGGCCCGGTTTCCGGCGCGGTCCGGATTCTACGTCAAGAATCTCGCCACCGGCGAGGAAGCCTCGGTGCGCGGCAACGACCACTTCGAGAGCGCCAGCACCATCAAGCTGACGACATTGGTGCTGGCCTACCGCATGGCCGAGGCGGGACAGCTCAATCTCTCCGACCGCGTCATCCTGAAGCCGGAAGACATGCGCGGCGGCTCCGGCGTGTTTCGCTACAAGGGACCTGGGATCAATCCGTCGATCCGCGACCTCCTGATGGAGATGGTGATCACCAGCGACAACACCGCCACCGACCTGATGATGGCCAAGGTCGGCGGCGCCGCCAAGATCGTGGAGTTCCTGCGCGCCAATGGCTTCACCGCCATGCGGCCCAACTTCACCACCTTCGAGTATTTCCGCGGCATCTACGCCACGCTCGACCCGAAATACGCAACCCTGGGGCCCGAGGACGTGTTCGCGCTGTGCTGCGCCCAGACGGTGCTGCCGAGTTTCCCCGCGCTGACGCCCGCGCGCCAGAAGCTGATGCAGGAGGTGCAAGCGCACCCGGCCGGCGCCAACCTGAACAAGATGCTGCTCGATAAGCAGAAGGACGAAAAGAC
>CANJOI010000191.1 GCA_947475365.1 Fidelibacterota bacterium
GGTGAGAACGGCACCGCCGTGCGCCTGCGCGCCGACGGCCAGAAGATCCTGTCGGTGGCGATCCCGGTGCAGTTCTATAAGCAGATCGTGGGCGCGGTGCTGGTGTCGCGCGACGGCGCCAATATCGACAAGCGCCTGTTCGCGGTGCGCGGCTCGATCCTCGGCATGTTCGCCTGGGTATTCGCGCTGACGGTGCTGACCTCGCTGTACCTTGCCAGCACCATCGCCCGGCCGGTGCGGCGGCTGGCCTTGGCCGCCATGCGTGTGCGCCATTCCAAAAGCCGGCGCGACACTATTCCCGACCTCACCAACCGCTCCGACGAGATCGGCGAACTGTCGGCGGCTCTGCGTGACATGACCGAATCCCTGTGGAGCCGCATGGACGCCATCGAGGCCTTCGCCGCCGACGTCGCCCACGAAATCAAGAATCCGCTCACATCCTTGCGCAGCGCCGTGGAAACCGTGACACGCATCAAGGATCCCGCACAGCAGAAGCGGCTGATGTCGATTATCATGGATGACGTGGCGCGCCTCGACCGCCTGATCACAGAAATCTCGGACGCCTCGCGGCTCGACGCGGAGCTATCGCGCGCGGAGATGGGACCCGTGAACATCCGCCCCCTGGTCGAGGCGCTGGCGGAGGTGCAGAACGCCAACGATAACCCCGACGCCCCCAAGATCGCGATCGTCGACAACGACGCCGCCGCGCCCGAAGCCTCATCCCCCGGAAGCGCCGCCCCAGCACCGTTGATGATCAAAGGCCTGGAAGCCCGCGTGGGCCAGGTGTTCCGCAATCTGATTGGCAATGCCGTGTCGTTCAGCCCACCCGCCGGCATCATCACGCTGCGGATTTTCCGCGAGCCGCGGATCGTAACCGTGACGGTCGAGGACCAAGGGCCCGGCATCCCGCCCGGCAAGGAACAATCGATCTTCGACCGCTTCTACACCGAGCGCCCCGAAGGCGAAAAGTTCGGCACCCACTCGGGGCTGGGTCTCGCCATTTCAAAGCAAATCGTCGAGGCCCACCGCGGCCTGATCTACGCCGAGAACATTGTCGAGAAAGTCGAAGGCCAGGACGACATGATCAAAGGCGCGCGCTTCGTGGTGCGCCTGCCGGCCGCGTAAAGCGGCCAGCCAATTTAAGATACGCGCCTTGGCGCGTCCGTGCCTTAAAGATGCAGGACGTAGGCCATCAGCAGCGGCAGCGTCAGAAAAGAGAAGATCGTCGAGATGAAGACGATCCCCGCCACTTCCGCCGGCTGGTTGTTGTACCTTGCCGCGAACAGGTAGCTGAACACCGCCGCGGGCATGGCCGATTGAACAATCACCGCGCCGCGGGCCGCGCCTTCCAGCCCCAGCAGCCACGCCACGGCGACGCCGAGCGCAAACCCGCCCGCCACCCGGAATATGGAAAACAGGACACCGCGGCGCAGCGCCACCACGCTCAAGGACGCGAGCGATACGCCCAGCGACATAAGCATCAAGGGGATCGAAAGTCCCGCGAGGGTCGTGATGCTGTTCATAAGAAAGCGCGGCAACGTGACGTTGGCGGCGATCAGCGCGCAGCCGATCAGGATCGCGTAGAGCGCCGGGCTGCGGAGCACGCTGCGCCAGGAGACGTGCCCGCTGGCGATGCCCTGGCCGATGCTGAACTGCAGAACCGACTGGGTGGCGAAGAAGGCGACCGCGAGCGCGAGACCCGCTTCGCCGAACGCGAACAGGCACAGCGGCAGGCCGACATTGCCGGTATTGCCGAACACCATCGCGGGCAGAAAAACCCGCACCGGCAACGCCGTCACCTTGAGGATTCCCCAGGTCACGAGCGCGGTCAGGCTCATCACCAGGATGGCGGCGCCGGAAATCCGCGCCATGGTCGCGAGGTCCGGCCGGTTGACGAGTATCGCGTTCAGAAGCAGGCACGGCGTGCCGATATTGATCACCAGCACCGCCACCATGTTCTGGTCGAACGGCATGCCGCGCCGCTGCCAAAGGTAGCCGATAAGCGAGAGGATCATCACCGGAGCGATGATCGCCAGAATGTCGTTGATCAAAGTCACGTGTGTAAATCCCCGGAAGCGCCCGCGAGACATACGCTACCGCCGCCGGGCTGGCCATCCCGCATTGACAGCGCCGCGCCAACCACGCGACCCTGCCAGCCCCGAAAGATCGGGCGAGAGTGGGTGGCGTTGTCGTGGTTTTGATCCATGCCAGTTGCGTTGTGATGGCCGGGACGGGGATCCTGATCCGCGGACCGTCCGGGTCGGGGAAATCCGATCTGGCCCTGAGGCTGATCGACGCCGGCGCAAGTCTTGTGGCCGACGACTATTGCGAGGCGGAGACCCTGGCGGGCCGGCTGGTGGTGCGCCCGCCGCCCGCCATCGCGGGCAAGCTGGAGGTGCGCGGCTTTGGTATTGTGGATATTGAGCACTTGCCCAGCACCACCGTAGGCCTGATCGTGGACCTGGTTGCCAACACCGAAGTCGAGCGCCTGCCCGACCCGAAGAAAGACGGCGCGCTGGCCGACGTCATCGAAGGCGTGCGCATCGCGCGCCTGAAACTCGACCCCACCCACGCATCGGCCGTTGCGAAGGTGAGGCTGGCGCTGAAAACAACCCCCAAGGGGATTTCATAGGCCATGGCCGCGCCCCGCAAACCCAAAGCCCCCTTAAAAAAGGAGTCTCCGCAGACAGAGGGCGCCGCGAAAAGCGCGCCACGGGTGGTGGTGGTGACCGGCATGTCGGGCGCCGGCAAAAGCTCCGCCCTGCGGGCGCTGGAAGACCTGCATTTCGAAACCGTCGACAATCTGCCCCTGGCGCTGCTCCGCGCCGTGGCGCGCAGCGGCGACCACCGGCGGGGTCCGCTGGCCGTGGGCATTGATGTGCGCACCCGCGACTTCGATGCGGCGCGCCTGCTCTCGACCATCGCGGAACTGCAACGCACGGCCGGGGTCACGGTCAGCATCGTGTTCCTCGACTGCGACAGCGAGATCCTGTCGCGCCGCTTCACCGAAACCCGGCGGCCGCACCCGCTGGCGGACGATCTGCCGGTCGCGACCGCCATCGAGATGGAACGCCGCCTGCTTACACCGCTGCACGACCAGGCCGACCTGGTTGTGGACACCTCGCGCCTGCCGCCCGGCGAACTCAAGCGCATCCTGGCCGGCCAATACGCGGGCGAGGCAAAGCGGACATTGAAAGTGTTCCTGACGTCCTTTGGTTTTCGTAACGGCCTGCCGCGCGATGCCGACCTGGTGTTCGACGTGCGGTTCCTCAAGAACCCGCATTACGAACCCGATCTGCGGCCGCAAACCGGCCTCGACGCGCCGGTGGGCGCCTATATCGAACAGGACCCGGCGCTGGCGCCCTTCATCAATCACCTGATCCAACTTCTGGACCCGCTCCTGCCGCTGTACGAAGCCGAGGGCAAAAGCTACCTGACCATCGCGATCGGCTGCACCGGCGGGCAGCACCGCTCGGTCTATGTGGTGGAGCGTCTGAAGGCCTGGCTCACCAGCCGGGGTGTGATCTTCGACGCCAGCCATCGTGACGTGCATCTCGCGAAAAAATGAGCCTGGACACTGCCGCTATTGGCCTCGCCGGCATCGCCGCCGGGGCTGGCTTTGCCCCGGGGACGCCGCATAATCCATTGTTTATAAATACTTTTTTGCCTGTTACCTGATGCTGCCGGGGCTTTTTGCACCTGCGTCGTGGAAGGGCTAAGCTGCGCCCGCTTTTTATCCGCCATCCAAGGTTTTTCCCGCTTCCATGTCGCAAGCCAAAACGTTGATCGGACTCGTGCTCGTCACGCACGGGCGCCTCGCGCTCGAATTGGTCGCCGCCCTCGAACATGTCGTCGGGCCCCAGACTCAGGTCGCCACCGTCTGCATCGGTCCCGATGACGACATGGAGCAACGCCGCGCCGACATCCTGAAGGCGGTCGAGGCGGTCAACGCCGGCGCCGGCGTGGTGGTGCTGACCGATATGTTCGGCGGCACGCCGTCCAACCTCGCGATCTCGATCATGGAGGCCGCGCCGATCGAAGTGATCGCGGGCGTCAACCTGCCGATGCTCATCAAACTCGCCTCCGCGCGCCGCACCGAAACCCTGCAGAACGCCGTGATCCAGGCGCAGGATGCCGGGCGCAAGTACATCAACGTCGCCTCTGCCCTGCTCGCCCAGGAGAAGCAGAAGACCAAGAAGAGCGGCTGACGGCGCGGCCCATGAGCGACCTCACCCGCGACGCCGATATCCGCAACACCAAGGGCCTGCACGCCCGCGCCGCCGCCAAGTTCTGCAAGACCGCGGGGCTGTTCAACGCCGATATCAAAGTGTCCAAGGGCGGCACGGAAGTTTCCGGATGCTCGATCATGGGCCTGATGATGCTGGCCGCCGGCATCGGCTCGACCATCACCATCCGCACCTCCGGAGCCCAGGCCCAGGAAGCGCTCGACGCGCTGTGCACCCTCGTCGGCAACAAATTCGACGAAGAGTAGCCCTTGAAAACCGAAGGTCAGGGCAGCGGCGGCGAGCGGATTTTTGAAGGCTTCGCGGTCGGGGCCGGGATCGCCATCGGTGTGGTTCATCGCCACGACTCGCGCGCGGTCGTGCAGGTGCGCGAGCGCCACGTCCCCGCCAACCGTATCCGCGCCGAACAGAGCCGCATCGTGCAGGCGGCCTATGACGCCAGCCAGCGCATGGAGGAACTCCAGGCCCAGGCCCGGCGCATGAGCGGCGCCGCCGGCGAGGAGCTGGGCTACCTGCTCGACGCCTATCATCAAATGCTCTCGGGCTCGCGCCTGGTGCGCGGCGTGCAGACACGCATCGCCGAGGAACAGATCAACGCCGAAGCGGCGGTGATGAAGGAGATCGGCCTGATGGCGGAAGCGTTCGCCGCCATGGACGATCCCTATCTCGCCGCGCGGATCGCCGACGTCCGCGAAGTCGGCCGCCGCCTGGTGGAAAGCCTGGGCGAGAAAACCCCGACCGGTTTCGAGGACCTGCCGCAAGGCGCGATCCTGGTGGCGGACGAACTGTCCCCCGCCGACACGGCGCTGCTGGATCCCACCAAGGTCTGCGGCCTCGCCACCATGGTGGGCGGCGTCGAAAGCCATACCGCCATCGTCGCGCGCGCCCTGGGATTGCCGGCCGTGGTCGCGGCGGAGTTCCTCGATCAGGTGGCGAACGGCGAGACCGCCATTATCGACGGCGGCGAAGGCAAGCTGATCGTGGCGCCCACCGCCGCCACGCTTAAACTTTACCGCGAGAAGCGCGCCGACTTCCTGCGCGCCCAGCGCGCGCTCACAAAACTCAAAACCATCCCCGCCACCACGCGCGACGGGGTGCGGATCTCCTTGCAGGCCAATATCGAGCTGCCGAGCGAAGTGGACGCGGTGCTGGCGTCCGGCGCGGAAGGGATCGGCCTGTTGCGCAGCGAGTTCATGTTCATGAACCGCAGCAAGCTGCCGACCGAGGAAGAGCAGTTCCTGGAGCTGGCGGGCATCGTGCGGCGCATGCAGGGCCAGCCGGTGACCATCCGCACGCTCGACGTGGGCGCGGATAAGCTGGGCGATGTGCTGGGTCTGAAGTCCGGCCCCAACCCGGCCCTCGGCCTGCGCGCGATCCGCTTCTCGCTGTCGCGGCGCAAGCTGTTCCTCACGCAGTTGTCCGCCATCCTGCGCGTCAGCGCCCTGGGACCGGTGCGCATCCTGCTGCCCATGGTCTGCACGGTCGAGGAAGTGCGCCAAGTACGCCGCATCCTGGCGCGCCTGATCGCCGCCCTGAAGCGCAAGGGCGTTAAGATGGCCGATCCGCCGCCGCCGCTGGGCGTCATGATCGAGATCCCGGGCGCGGCGCTGGCCGCCGACGCCCTGGCCGCCGAAGCCGACTTCTTCGCCATCGGCACCAACGACCTGACCCAGTACACCCTGGCCATCGACCGCACCGACGAGCAGGTGGCCTACCTCTACAACCCGCTGCACCCAGCCGTGCTGCGCCTGATCCAGTTCGCGGCCGAGGCCGCCAACGCGGCGGGCATCAAGGTCTCGGTCTGCGGCGAAATGGCCGGGGATGAACGGCTGGCCCCGGTCCTGCTCGGCTTCGGCATCACCGAGCTGTCCATGTCGCCCGCCAGCCTGCCCCGGGTCAAAAAACGCATCCTGGAGGTCACTTATTCGGCCCTGCAGGGCAAGGTCCGGCGCATCACCACCCTGGCCGACCCCGCCAAGGTCCGCAAAGTCGTGGATGAGCTGGCCTTGGAACGCTGAAAGCCCCTAAAAAGGCCCTGAAAGGTTGCCGCCCCTGCCCGCCTGCTGGTATACGGCGGGCACCTTTTTCCCGAACTCCTGCAGAAGAAAGCACCCATGACTGACTACATCGTCAAAGACATCTCCCTCTCCGGCTGGGGCCGCAAGGAACTCAATATCGCCGAGACCGAGATGCCGGGCCTGATGGCGCTGCGCGCGGAATTCGGCAAGGCGCAGCCCCTGAAGGGCGCGCGCATCGCCGGCTCGCTGCACATGACGATCCAGACCGCGGTGCTGATCGAAACCCTGAAACATCTCGGCGCCGACGTGCGCTGGGCGTCGTGCAACATCTTCTCCACCCAGGACCATGCCGCCGCCGCCATCGCCGCGGCCGGCATCCCGGTGTTCGCCGTGAAGGGCGAAACCCTGGAAGAGTACTGGGACTACACCCACAAGATCTTCGAATGGTCCGACGGCGGCGCGCCGAACATGATCCTGGATGACGGCGGCGACGCCACCCTGCTGATCGTGCTGGGCACCGAAGCCGAAAAGAACCCGTCGCTGATCGCGAAGCCGGGCAACGAGGAAGAGACCGTCCTGTTCGCCGCCATCGCCAAGCGCAACAAGGAACAGCCGGGCTGGTACGCCAAGGTGCTCGCCAGCATCAAGGGCGTGTCGGAAGAAACCACCACGGGTGTGCATCGCCTCTACCAGATGGCCAAGGACGGCCGCCTGCATTTCCCGGCGATCAACGTCAACGACAGCGTCACCAAGTCCAAGTTCGACAACATCTACGGCTGCCGTGAAAGCCTGGTGGACGGCGTGCGCCGCGCCACCGACGTGATGATGGCCGGCAAGGTCGCCATGGTCGCGGGCTACGGCGACGTCGGCAAGGGCTCGGCCGCGTCGCTGCGCCAGGCCGGCTGCCGCGTGATGATCTCGGAAATCGATCCGATCAACGCGCTCCAGGCCGCCATGGAAGGCTATGAAGTGGTGACCATGGAAGAAGCCGCGCCCAGGGCCGACATCTTCGTCACCGCCACCGGCAACCTCGACGTCATCACCGTCGATCACATGCGCAAGATGAAAGACCGCGCCATCGTCTGCAACATCGGCCACTTCGACACCGA
>CANJOI010000192.1 GCA_947475365.1 Fidelibacterota bacterium
CCTGCCGCAACATGAATTTCGACAGCCTTTAAATTATAACAACACATAGAAAATGGGTAACTGAGTTGACAGTCGTATCAATGAAAGCCCGCGGTAGAGGTCGTCAGCCTGGTACACGCGGCGGCGGCCCGGATCCCATCGACATCCATGTCGGCAAACGGATCAAGCTGCGGCGCACACTGCTCCACATCAGCCAGGAGCAACTCGCCGGCGATATCGGCGTGACTTTCCAGCAGGTGCAGAAATACGAGAGCGGCCATAACCGCGTGAGCGCGAGCCGCCTGTTCGATATTTCGCGCGTCCTGAACTGCCCGATCGCCTACTTCTTTGAGGACATCGGACCGGAAACCACCAGCGACCGCACCACGCCCGCCGCCCGCAGCGGCGAGACGGCGGAGGAAGAAGCGCTGGGCCCGGATGCCGACCCGATGCAGCGCACCGAAACCCTGGAACTCGTGCGCGCCTACTGGCGCCTGCACAACGCGGACCTGCGCCGCAATGTGCTCGAGCTGCTCGGCAACATCTCCAAGCGCGAATAGACTGAGTACAATACCGAAACGCAAAACGCCGCCTCGGAAATTCCGGGCGGCGTTTTTGTTTGGGGCCTCGTCAGGCGCTGAGGCGGTAGCCGCCCGGCTCGGTGATCAACAGGCGCACCTGCGCGGGGTCGGCTTCGATCTTCTGACGCAGGCGGTAGATATGCGTTTCCAGCGTGTGGGTGGTGACGCCGGCGTTGTAGCCCCACACCTCGCCCAGCAGAGTCTCGCGCGACACGGTCTTATTACCGACCCGGTAGAGATACTTGAGGATCGCAGCCTCTTTCTCGGTGAGGCGGATCTTGCGCTGGCCTTCGTTGGCCATGAGCATCTTGGCCGCCGGCTGGAACTTGTAGGGGCCGATGGCGAAGATGGCGTCGTCGGACTGGTCGTGCTGGCGCAGATGCGCGCGCACGCGGGCCAGCAGCACCGCCATGCGGAACGGCTTGGTGACATAGTCGTTGGCGCCGGCATTGAGGCCGGTGATGGTGTCGTCGTCGGAGTCCGCCGCTGTCAGCATGATGATCGGTGAGCGCACGCCCTGTTCGCGCATCTTGCGGCAGACGTCGCGGCCGTCCATGTCCGGCAGGCCGATGTCGAGCAGGATGATGTCGAACACCTTGGCCTTGGATTTGGCCAGGGCCGACAGGCCATCGATGGCCTCCTCGATCACCTGGAATTCCCCCTGGGCCATGAGCTGCTCCGACAGCGCCCGGCGCAGCAGCTCATCGTCGTCGACTATCAAAAGGGTGCGGGTCGAGGACACCGTCGTTCTCCTTCAAAGGTCATCCGGGGGAAGCAAGACGGCCGGGAACCGTGGCCCCGAAAAACCGGGGCAAGTGGGGGATAATATACTGGCGATTATGACGATTTTCAGGATGGTTGGCGGAAGCTGACAGCTTCTAAATAAACGGGAGTGCCGCCGGCTCCCTTAACGGGCTTCGCCCGCCTCCCTTTAACGGGCTTCGCCCGCTACCTTTAACGGGCTTCGCACTTCCTTTTAACGGGCTTCGCCCGTGGCGGCGGTAAGGCCTCGGGGCTATATAAGCGTCATGTCACAGCAGGCAAGACCGCAGGGAATTCCAGCGCCCGACGCGACGGAAGACGGCGACAGCCGCGCCCGGGAAGCCGTGGAGCGCGCGGTTGCCGACCTGCGCCGCGGCGGCGCCGTGGTGATTACCGCGGGCCATGGCAAAAGCGCGATCCTGGTGCGGGCCGCCGAGACCATCGCCGGCTGGCCTTTGCCGCTGTTTCGCGAGCTTGCCGGGCCGGTGTCACTGATCGTCACCGGGCGGCGCGCCTCCGTCCTGGGTCTGAGCGAGCCGGCGGCGCGGGCTGTGCAGTTGAATATCGCCGGCGAACTGACGCCCGAACGCCTGCGGCCCCTGATCGATCCCCAGGCGGAATCGCAAAGCATTCCCCCGGCCGGTGTCAGCGCCGCGACCGTGGCCGACTACAGCCCCGCCAATGCCGCCATCCGCCTGGCCAAGATCGCGCGGCTTCTGCCGGCGGTGGTGATGACGCCGCTCGGCGAAGATGCAATGGCCTGGGCCAAAGCCCATGACCGCGTGATCGCCGCCACCTCGGACATTGAGCAATACGACAGCCGTTCGGCCTGCGCGCTCAAGCCCGTGAGCGAAGCCCGTGTGCCGCTGGCGGGCGCGCGCGACACCCGCGTCATTACTTTCCGTCCCGAAGACGGCGGCGCCGAGCATATCGCGGTGATCGTCGGCGAGCCTGACCCCGCGCTGCCGGTGCTGATCCGCCTGCACTCGGAATGCCTGACCGGCGATCTTCTCGGCTCCTTGCGCTGCGACTGCGGTGATCAATTGCGCGGCGCCATCGATGCGCTGGCCAAGCACGGCAGCGGCGTTCTCCTGTACCTCGCCCAGGAAGGCCGGGGGATTGGTCTGGTCAACAAGCTGCGCGCCTACGGCCTGCAGGACAAAGGCTTCGACACCGTCGACGCCAACGAACAGCTGGGCTACGACGACGACGAACGCGTCTACCAGCCGGCGGTGCGCATCCTGAAGGCGCTGGGATTTTCCAAAGTGCGGCTGCTCACCAACAACCCGGCCAAGGTCGGCGCCCTGGCGCGCCATGGCATCGAGGTGGCGGAACGGGTGCCCCACAGCTTCCCGTCCAATGAGCACAACTGGACCTATCTGCAGACCAAGGCCAAGCGGTCCGGACACCTGTTGTAAAAGCCCTGCGCCGGGCGCCTTAAAAGTCTTGTTAAGGCCGCCCGGGCAGAATGAGCGTATGCCCATTGATCCCGTCACGTCCGCCCCGCCGGCCATCGCGCCCGCGAAATCCCTGCCGACAAAGTCTTTGAACGAGGCTGATTTCGGCGCGTTGGTGACCCAGGACCTGAAGGCCGGATTACGGCCTGGACCCAAGATGACGCCATCCGCGGGTGATGGCTTCAAATCCACCGCCAAGCCGGAACGCTTCCTGCCGCTGAAACCGGGCGCGTTTACCGGCACGGCGCCCTTGAGCGCCAAATCCGTGGAAGCCCTGGGCGCCACAACAAAGCATCCGCTCGGCCCGCAAAAACGCTAAACTTGCCGCATGAGCGTCGATCTCTTTGTCGAAGGCCATGTCGGCGAAATCCACGGCACCTTGCGCTGTGAAGGCGTGACCGTGCCCTGCAGCCTGGGGCGCGGCGGCCTTGGGCGCGACAAACATGAGGGTGACGGGGCCACGCCCATCGGGCGTTTTCCGTTGCGGCATGTGTTCTATCGCGCCGACCGCCTGCCGCGGCCAGTGACCGGCCTTCCCGCCACCGAGATCTCGCAGACCGACGGCTGGTGCGACGATATGACGCACCCATCCTATAACCAGCTGGTCAAATTGCCGTTCGCGGCCAGCCACGAAGAGCTGTGGCGCGCCGACGCGCTTTACGACCTGATCGTGGTGATCGGCTACAACGACACGCCCGCCGTTCCCGGCCTGGGCAGCGCCATCTTCCTGCATGTGCGCGCCCCGGACGGCGGCGCCACGGCGGGCTGCGTCGCCATCCAGCGGGAACACCTGGTCGGCATCCTGCGCGCGCTGGACGCCGGCAGCGTGATCGATATCAAAGCGGTCTAAGCGCGCGCGCCGAAAATGGCGCTGCCGACGCGGATATGGGTGGCGCCGAGGGCGATGGCGATTTCGAAATCGTCGCTCATACCCATGCTGAGCTGTGCGAGGCCATTGCGCTTGGCGATCTCGCGCAGGAAGGCGAAATGCAGCGCAGGCTCTTCGTTCACCGGCGGAATGCACATCAAACCCACCACCGGGATACGCCATTCATCGCGGCAGGCTGTGATGAAGGCGTCGGCGTCTTTGGGATCGACACCGGCCTTTTGTTCCTCGCGCCCGGTGTTCACCTGCACGAAACAAGACAGGCTGCGCCCTTGCGCCTGCATTTCCGCGGCGAGCTTTTCGGCCAGGCGCGGGCGGTCGAGGGTGTGGATGACATCGAATAACGCCACCGCGTCGCGCGCCTTGTTGGTTTGCAATGGGCCGATCAGGTGCAGGCGCGGAGCGTGCGCGGCTTTCAACGCCGGCCATTTGTCTTCGGCTTCCTGGACCCGGTTTTCGCCGAAGTCCTGCTGCCCGGCGGCAAGGGCGGCGGCGGCCTTGTCAGCGCCATGAGTCTTGCTGACCGCGATCAGATGAACCGACGCCGGATCACGGCCGCAGGATTTGGCGGCGGCGGCGATGCGCGCGCGGACATCGGCGATTGCTGTGGCGATGGAAGTGTCGGAGGTCATGCGCCTTGGACTTATCCGGGTTCGGCAGCCTTGGCAATTCGCGTGTATAACGGGCGCATGATGCTGCCTGCGATCTGGTGGATGACCGACGAGCGGCGCCTGGCCGACCCCGCGCCGGCGCTCGCGCGCCTGCCGCGCGGCGCGGCCGTGATCCTGCGTCATTACGATGCCCCTGGGCGTGAACGCTTGGCGGCGAAGATGGCGCAAGCCTGCCGCCGCCTGGGTCTTGTCCTGGTGATCGCCGGGAGCTGGCGCCTGGCCGCCGCCGTGAACGCGGCGGGATTACATCTGCCCGATTATCGCGAAGGCCCGGCGCCCGGCGCCCGGCTCTGGCGCAAACGCGGCCGCCGGATCCTGACCGCCGCGGCGCACGGACCGCGCGGGCTTGCGCGCGCGCATGCCATGGAAGCCGACGCGGCGTTGCTGTCGCCGGTCAACGCCACGCTCAGTCATCCCGGCGGCACAGTGTTGGGCATCACCCGCGCGGCGTTGATGATGCGCGCGGCGCGCATGCCGGTGCTGGCCTTGGGCGGTGTCGGCCCAAGGCAATTGCGCGCGCTGACAGGCCGCGGGTTCGCGGGCGTCGCCGGAATCGGATTTGCGTTAAAGGACTAGAAGCGCAGCTGGACGCCGACGCGGGCGCCGGTGCCTTGGGGCGGCTGCGTGCCGGCGGCGGGCGCCGGCGTGAAGAACGTGCCGGTGCGGCTGTCGCGCAGGCCGTAGAAGGCGTCCGCGTTCAGACGCAGCGACGAACTCAGGCGGTAAATGCCGCCGACCATCCAGCGCTGGCTGTCCATCTCGGTCTCGCCCGAGGAGAAGTTGCCGGTCTGGGCCGTGAGGAACATCAGGCGCACGTCGAAGCCGCCGCTGGCGAAACCCAGGCCGGCTTGCCAGCCCTGGGTCCGCTGGAACGGACCAAGCTGCGGGGTCCCGGAGACGCCGGCGCGCAGGTAGAAGCCGGCGTAGCCCAACGAGCCGCCCATGTTCCAGGCGGGGGCCGGGGCCAGGGCGAACAACGACGGACGTTCGGACACGTCGCCGAACACGCCGATGGTGCCGCCGCGGATCGCGGTATTGAACTCGCTGCTGACGTTAATGGCGTCGGTGATGCCGAGGCCGCCGCTGCGCGCATTGGCGAACTGGGACGTGCCCAACACGCTGTAGGCCGGCGTGATGCCGACGGTCAGCGCATCCATGGAGCTTACGAACAGCGAGGTGGTAGGTGCGGCGGGCGTGGCATTGACCGCCGGCGCTTCGGACGCAAACACCGTGCCGCAGGCAAACATGGCCGTGACGGCGGCAATGGCCTGGAGGCTGGAGCGCCCGAAAATCGAGCTAAGGTGTTTAACGGCGAAGCGCATGACTGAGGAAAAGTGAGCCTCTGTAAGGTACGTATCTTTGCTAAATTGCACCCCGGGTTGGGGGAATCAATAAGCCGGACCACGGCGTTCCTGGAATCAAACCAATTGTGACATTAACCTCACACATCGGCTCGTTTCGGCCCTGAATTGTTGTAAAAAAGCCAAGGCCCCACCGCCAGTTACAGGGTTGTGACGGGAATTTTTCCGCGCCTTTCCCGGATTGGCGACTCGACCTTTCGTCTCAGCCTTCGCCCTTGGTCTTGGTCTTGCCGGGCGCGGCGTTCTTTTCCAGGAATTCGATGATCTGCCCGGCGATATCCACACCGGTGGCTTTTTCGATCCCTTCCAGGCCGGGGGTCGAGTTGACCTCCATCACCACCGGGCCGTGGTTGGAGCGCAGCATGTCCACGCCGCAGACATTAAGCCCCATGATCTTGGCGGCGCGCACCGCCGTGGAGCGTTCCTCGGGGGTAACTTTGACCGCCAGCGCCTTGCCGCCCCGGTGCAGGTTGGAGCGGAAATCGTCGGGCGCGCCGGTGCGCTGCATGGCCGCCACCACCCGCCCGCCGATGACGAAGGCGCGGATGTCGCTGCCTTCCGCCTCCTTGATGAATTCCTGGACCAGGATATTGGCTTCCACGCCGCCGAAGGCTTCGATCATCGACTTGGCCGAGGAGCGGGTTTCCGCCAGCACCACGCCGATGCCTTGGGTGCCTTCCAGAAGCTTGATCACCACCGGCGTGCCGCCGACCATGTCGATCAGGTCATCGGCCTGGCTGGTGGCGTGGGCGAAGGCGGTTACCGGCAGTCCGATGCCTTTGCGCGACAACAGCTGCAGGCAGCGCAGCTTGTCGCGCGAGCGGCTGATGGCCACCGATTCATTGAGCGGATAGACGCCCATCATCTCAAACTGGCGCAGCACCGCCGAGCCGTAGAACGTGATGGAGGCGCCGATACGCGGGATGACCGCGTCGTAGCCTTCCAGGCTGCGGCCCTTGTAGCGCACCTCGGGCCGGTGGGCGGCGATGTTCATATAACAGCGCAGGGTGTCGATAACGTCGATGTCGTGGCCGCGCGCCTTGGCGGCGGCGACAATGCGCTTGTGGGAATAAAGACCGGCATTGCGCGCCAACATCGCGAGCTTCATGACCGCCGCCTGACCTGACTGAAAAAGAACGGGATGAGGGAAATGGACAAGGCGGCTTTTGAGGTCCGCTGAACGTCTAAATTTTAATGGGCCTATTTTACCGGGTGGGTTGGAGTCGAAGCAAACCCTGTTTCTGCTGGAAGCCAAACAGTCACAATGACTTAGAGATACGCTGTGAGAGATACGCCGGGCGGGTATGGCGCGGGCGCGCCTTCAACCGGCTGCAAAGGCCTCCAGATCCTTGTGCTTTTCCCTATAGGGCTTTCCGGGAACGCTTTTTCTGTGTCAGCCGTCCCGCCACGAACGAGCGGCTGGGATCGACCATGTAACGCCGGCGCAAGGCCTGGCGGCCGATGAGCATGCGAAAGCCCATCTGGTCGCGGTTGGTGAGGGTGAGCTCCACCGGCCAGCAGCTCTTGCCGATCTTGAGCGTGGTGCGGATCACATAGCGTTCCTCGCAGCGCCCGCCGGAATCGGTAACCTTGCGGTAATCGATCACCAGCGCCACGCAGGACACTTCCGGTTTTTTCTTCC
>CANJOI010000193.1 GCA_947475365.1 Fidelibacterota bacterium
CGGTTCCCTAGGGCCGCACCACAGCACGCACCAAGAAAAAGGGCCCCGGAAACGGGGCCCTTTTTTTGTCGCCTTCCGGTCTAATCCTCTTCGATGCGACTGGTGCGCGCGGGATCGCGCATGCGGACGGCGGTGACGAGGCCGATCGCCATGAGCGCTGTCAGGTACCAAAAATAATAGTTCTCATGGCCGGCGCGCTTGAAGGAAAGCGCGGTGAATTCCGCGGCGCCCGCGAACACTGCGTTAGCCAGCGCGAACGGTAAACCGACGCCCAGGGCGCGGATTTCAGTCGGGAACAGTTCGGCTTTGAACAGCGGGCTGGTGGCGGTGTAGGGGCACAGGAACGCCAGCGCGGTCACCAGAATTGCCAGCGCGGTGATCGGATCTCCGGCATGCGCGAGGCCGCTCATCAGAGGCACCGTGAAGAGTGTTCCCAGGACACTGAACGCGATCAGCAGGGGTTTGCGGCCAACCTTGTCGGAAAGCCAACCCATCACGGGGTGCATGCACATGAAGATGATGATCGACAGGGCGGAGACCCGCGCCGCGGCTTCGGGCGTGAGGCCCGATGTGTTCACCAGGAATTTCGGCATGTAGGTCGTGTAGTTCTGGTAGGCGGTGGTGCCGGCCGCGGTGATAATGAAGACGATCCAAAGCTCGCGCCAATGCGCCCGCATCAAAGGCCAAGTGCGCGCTGTGGCCGCGGTCGTCTTCACCGCTTCGAACGAGCGGGTTTCGGAGAGCTTGAGGATGATCACCAGCGCCACCACCGCGAGCGCCGCGCCGATCACAAACGGGATGCGCCAGCCCCAGGCCGTCAGCTCCGCGGCCGAAAGCGTGGCCTGAAGCACCAGTAGCACCAGCATCGATAAGAGCAGGCCCATGAGCAGCGTCACGAACAGTATGCTGGACCAGAACCCGCGGTGCGCGCGCAGGGACATTTCGCTGACATAGGTAGCGCTGGCGGCGTATTGGCCCCCCAGGCTCAAGCCCTGGACCAGGCGGCACGCCACCAGCAGCACCGGGGCCATGAAGCCGATGGTTTCATAGGAAGGGATCAGCGCCACACCGAGTGAGCCGAACCCCATGATCAGCATCGAAACAATCAGGGCGGGGCGGCGGCCCTTGCGGTCGGCGTAGACCCCCATCAGCCAGCTTCCCAGCGGCCGGATCAGGAACCCGATGGCGTAGATGGCCGCGGCATTGAGCAACTGCGCGGTTTGATCCCCTTGCGGAAAAAACGACTTGGAGAAATACAGGGCGAAGGCAGGGTAGGTGTACCAGTCGTACCATTCCACCAGGTTGCCGATGGAACCGCCGACGATGAAACGTATGCGCGCGGCGATACCTGCCGGCGCCGGGCCGGCGGCCACTGATGCGGTCATGGGTTCCTCCCCCGAAAAACTAATCCGCCTCGACCTTAGCACCGGCCCTCGCCAGATCCGACGGGCGTGTCTTTGGACAAATTTGTAACGCCTTGTGACGCCTGGTGTTTTTGCAGCGCAACATACGCAGAATTCATCGGCCAATCAGTTCAAATAGCTTTATGAAAGCCGCAGGCGGGACATAATCGTTCGTGCAATTCCGGTCGTCGCGAGAGACGGCGGTGGAATGACGGGAGGACTTTGATGAAGGCAGGAAACTTCCCCGGAAAATGGGCGGCCTTGGCCTACGCCGGTCTCGGTATCACGGGTTTGGCCTTCACAGCCGCGCCGGCCTCGGCTCTGGAGTCACGCACCTATGTCATGTGGTGGTTCGCACAGGCGGCCTATTCGCAGGACGGCGACTGCGGTCCCGGCGGCATCAATCCTAAGATGGTCGACCAGTTCGTCCCGAACCTGAAACGCCTGGGCTACACCGGCCAGCAGATCGAAGAGATCATGAAGAGCGGCGGGCGCGGCGATGACGACGATGGCGGCCCCGGCGGCTGGGAAACCCAGAAGCTGCGCCAGATCATGGAGACCCGCGCCCGTGTCGAGGGCAAGCCGGTCAACGCCTTCATGCATCCGGCCGCGGTGATCGATCCGATGCTCAAGACCGTGGTGGGCAAGTATGCCTATGGTTTCAATCTCGACGGCAAAGGCGCCGACGACGCGACCGCGTTCGAGGATCCGCAGACCCATGAGAAGGGCGTCGATAACCAGCTGTTCCGTGCGCTGGGCTGCGTCGAGGCTTATCGCGGCACCCTCGAGAACGACAATACCTACTGGTCGTTCATGTGGATGTCGCAGAAGGACGTGACGCCGGCGTGGCTGATCACGCTCGAGGGCGAGGATCTTTCCAAGGACGGCCCGGTCACCATCTCCATGACCCGCGCGCTCGAACCCCCGCGCTACAACGGCGGCGGCGATCCGCGCGCCGACATGACCTTCCGCGAAGATTCCGACCCGCGCACCCGCGGCAATGTCTTCAAGGGCCAGATCAAGAACGGCGTGGTCACCATCGCCGAAGATAGCGCGCATCTGCACCTGATGCAGGACCAGCTGACCTATCCCGAGTTCGACCTCGGCAAGTTCCATGTGCGCTGGACGCTTAATGCCGACGGCAGCCTCAACGGCCTCATTGGCGGCTACCAGCCCATCGACCAGACCTATTTCGCCATCGGCCAGTCGGGCCAGGTGCGCGAAGGCACCGGCCTAGCCCCGGAACTACCTGGCATCTACCACGCTATGCGGAGGATGGCGGACGGTGAACCGGACCCTAAGACCGGCTTGCGCCTGTCCATCTCCGCGACCTATCACCTGAAGGCGGTGCCGGCGTTCATGGTTCCAGCCAAGGAAATGGTCGAGGCGCGGGCGAGGGCGGTGGGTGGCGTGACGCCGACGGCCGGTTCGCGGTGAGGCATTGGATCAAGTGAAGGATCGCTCGATGAAAACGTTGCGTCGTTTGCGCCCTGTCTGGTGGGTCCTCGGCGCCGCCGCCGTGATGGGCCTCAGCGCTAGCAGCATGGCCGCGCCGGCGGTGACTTCGTCCGCCGATGCCCCGCGCGGCAAGGTGCATCGGCTCACCAGCACCCAGTATGCCGCGGTGATCGCCGACCTGTTCGGCGCCAACATCAACATCGGCGGACGTTTTGAACCAGACCAGCGCGTCGATGGTCTGATCGCGGTGGGCTCAGGGCAGGTAAGCGTCTCGTCCGCGGGCCTCGACCAGTATGACTCCATGGCGCGGTCGATCGCGAGCCAGGTGCTTGCCCCTGAAAACCGCAAGGCCGTAATGCCCTGCGCGCCCGCGTCCGACAAGTCGCCGGATGACGCCTGCGCCGCCAAGTTCCTCGCCAAGACCGGCGCCGCCCTGTTTCGCCGTCCGCTGACCGAGGCGGAGTTGAAGGCCCAGGTTCTGGCCGCGAACGCCGCCGGCGTGACGGCCGGCGATTTCTACGCCGGTCTCGCGTTATCGCTGTCGTCACTGATGGTGGCGCCCGAGTTCCTGTTCCGCGTGGAAGAGGTCGAGCCCGATCCGGCGGTGCCGGGCGGTTTCCGTCTCAACGCCATGAGCAAGGCCCAGCGCCTGTCGTTCTTCCTGTGGAACGCCGTGCCTGACCGCGAGCTGATCGTCGCCGCGCAAAAGGGCGAGCTGAACACGGCCAAAGGCCTCGCCAAACAGGTCGACCGCATGTTGGCCAGCCCGCGGCTGGAGGAGGGCGTGCGCGCTTTCTTCGACGACATGCTGCGCCTCGACGGTATGGACAGCGTGGTCAAGGACGCGACGATTTTCCCGAAGTTCGACGCCCAGATCGCCACCGAAGCCCGCGAGCAGACGCTGCGCACCATCATGAGCGTTGTCCTGGCGCCCAAGGGCGACTACCGCGACATTTTTTCCACCAAGAAGACCTTCATGACGCCGAAGCTGGCGTCGATCTACAAGGTCCCGTTCTCGAACGATGTGCCAATCGGCGCCCCCGATAGCTGGCAGCCTTACGAATTCGCCGCCAATGATCCGCGCGCCGGCATCCTGATGCAGACCGCGTTCCTGACCATGAACTCGCATCCGGGGCGCACCTCGGCCACCTTGCGCGGCAAGGCGCTCCGGGAAGTGATGATGTGCCAGATCGTGCCGCCGCCGCCGGCCAACGTGGAATTCAAGATCGTCCAGGACACATCCAACCCGAACTACAAGACCGCGCGTGCACGCCTGACGGCGCACAGCCAGAGCCCCGCTTGCGCCGGGTGCCACAAGATCATCGACCCCATGGGCCTGGCACTCGAGAATTTCGATGGCGGCGGCGCCTATCGCACCAACGAGAACGGCGCGGCGCTGGACACCACCGGTGAACTCGACCGCGTCAAGTTCACCAACGGCGCCGAGCTCGGCAAGGCGCTGCACGACAATCCCGCCGTCAGCAATTGCCTGGTGCAGCGGCTGTCGGCTTACGGCCTCGGCCAGACGCCCGCCAAGGAGCAAGGCGAGTGGGTGGCCCGGCTGAAAGAATCCTTTGCCAAGGACGGGCACAACATCCCCGCCCTGATGCGTCGCCTGGCCACCAGCCCCGAATTCTACCGGGCGGTCGGTGCGGCGGAGAATACCACAAGCGCGCACTAGAACATCCGGCCACTGGAATACCTGAAAGCGGAGACATGACCATGAGCACGAAATTGGATCGTCGTATGGTTCTACGGGGCACCTTGGCCGGCGGGGTGGTCTCGGTCGGCTTGCCGATGCTGGAGTGCTTCCTCAACAGCAACGGCACGGCGCTTGCCGCCACGGGGGCCGCGCTTCCGGTGCGCTTCGGCAGCTGGTTCCAGCACCTTGGCCTGAACCCCGGCATGTGGGTGCCCGACAAGATCGGCGCCGGCTACCAGCACAACACCCAGCTCAAGGTGCTGGACGAATTCCGCGACCGCACCAATCTGTTCAGCGGCCTCAAGTTTTCTCTCGACGGCCGCCCGCACGAAACCCACACGTCGAGCGTACAGATCGCCACCACCGGCATTTATGGCGGCGGCGGTCCTAGCCTCGACAGTTCCATCGCTGACGTCATCGGTCAGCGTAACCGCTTCCGGTCGCTGGAAGTGTCGCTGTACGGTAGCCGCCGCTCGCTCTCGCGCCGGAGCGCAACCTCCATCAACCCCGCCGAACCCTCACCCGTGGCGCTTTACACCCGCATCTTCGGCCAGGAGTTTCAGGACCCCAACGCCGCCGACTTCAAACCCGATCCCATGGTCATGGCGCGACAGAGCGTGTTGTCGCCCATCGCCGACCGGCGCCAGGATCTTGAGAAGAAGGTGAGCGCGTCCGACAAGCGCCTGCTCGATGAATACTTCACCGGTCTGCGCGAGATGGAACAGAAGCTGGCCCAGAGCCTGGAGAAGCCGGCGCCGATGCCGTCGTGCAGCGTTCCCGGTCAGGTCAAGGAAGCCAAGCCCGGCACCGTCATCGACGATGTGGAAACCAACACCATCGTCTTCGGTAAGTTGCTCGCCTATGCCATGGCCTGCGACCAGACCCGCGTGTTCAATGCGGAAGTCGGCAGCCAGGGCCTGCGCCACGCCGGCAGCACCTTCACCTGGCACACAGCCACCCACGAAGAAGCTACCGACGAGAAGCTGGGTTACCAGAAAGAGGTTTATGCCTTCGTCACCGGCGCCAACAAGATTTTCGCCGCGTTCCTGCGCTCGCTGGACAGCATGAAGGAGGGGCCCGGCAGCGTGCTCGATCGCACTATTGTGCTGTGGCAGACCGACCACGGCGACGCGCGCAACCATTCGCTCGAGAACGTGCCGTTGTTGACCGTCGGTTCCGCGGGCGGCCGCTTCAAGACCGGCATGCATCTCAGCCTGCCGGGCGATCCGTATGCCCGCGTGTCGCTCACCGTGCAGCAGGCCATGGGCGTTCCCATCAGCACCTGGGGTGATCGTTCGAACCAGACCTCGAAGACCATCACAGAGATGCTGGCGTAAAACTGGAGTGACAGCCATGAAAGCGTCGTTTGTGATCGCGTGCGCCGCGGCGATGTTCGCCGCGGGCGCTGCCCAATCCGCCAGCAAAGGTGCGGGTAAGAACGTTGTGCCCTTGGCTACGCCGTTCGGCATCACCGTGCAGCCGCTGGGCCTCGCCCAGGGCTACGGCCTGGACAAGACCACGGCGTCGGGCGTGCCGCGCGACAAGATCGTGTTCGCGATGGCGGAAGGCCTCACATTATATACGCGTGACTCCGACCCCATGGGCGCTTCGGCTTGCGACGCTGATTGCGCAAAGAGCTGGCTGCCTGCGAAGGCCCCGGCGAAGGTCACGACGGCGGTGGAGAACTGGTCGGTGATCGCGCGCGCCGACGGCGTCAAGCAGTGGGCCTATAAAGGCAAGGCGCTCTACACTTTCGTCGAGGACAAGGAACCGGGCTCGGTCGGCGGCAATGCGCCGTCGCGGTTCGGCCGTGGTCCCTTGATCGGACCCCGTGGCCAGAAGAGCGCGTCAATCCCCAAGGACAAGCCCATGCCCGGCGGCTGGAGCGTGGCGTATTTCTATCCGGTGAAGAGCGACAACGTGCCGCCCGGTTTCGAAATCAAGGAAGCCGAGGACGCGCTGGGCCTCGTGCTGGTGGATGACCGGCAGCACACGCTGTATGCGCGCACCGACGGCCGCAAGGCCGAGGCCTGCCGCGTCAATCCCTGCAAGTGGCTGCCCGCGCGTGCGCCGCAAATGGCCGAAGCCATCGGTGCGTTCAAGCCGGAGTGGGGCCAGGGCGGCGTCTATCAGTGGACCTATAAGGGCAACGCGCTCTACTCCTATGCCGGCGATCTGCTGCCGGGCTACGCCGAAGGCGATGGCGCCGAGCCGGGCTGGGAGCCCGTGCGCATGGTGAAGTACTTCACGCCCGCCAACGTCTCGCTCAAGACCACGCCGAAGCTGGGCAAGGTGTTCACCAACGACAAGGGCATGACGCTCTACTGGCGCGATTCATTTATCTACCAGTCGGGCAGCGGCCACTCGTTGCGGCACGGCGCGCCGATCCGCCCCGCGGTCGGCCGCGACCTCAAGACCGATCCCAAGTGCCAGGACGATTGCTTGTCCAAGTGGAAGCCGTTCCTGGCGCCCGACGACGCCCAGGCCAACGGCAACTGGAATGTCTACGTTCGCCCCGACGGCAAGAAGCAGTGGGCCTATCAGGATTACGCCATGTGGACCTTCACCGGCGACGAGAAGCCTGGTGATGTCTACGGCAACGACGAATATGAGTATTATATAAGTCATGACGCCAAGAGCGTGGTGGATATCGGCACGCCCTACTACGGTCCCATGACCATGTATTGGGTGGCCGCTCACCCGTGAGGCGGCTGAGCGATAGTCCGGCGAAAGGGGCGGTGTGAAACCGCCCTTTTCCTTTTGTGGGGGCAGGGA
>CANJOI010000194.1 GCA_947475365.1 Fidelibacterota bacterium
ATATCGTCGAGCGTGGCGACCGCGGTGCCGGGCGTAACCAGAGCGCCGACAGAAATGCGGCGCGTGCCAACGATGCCGGAGAACGGCGCGATAATGCGGCGGTCGCCGGACCGCACGCGCGCGGCGGCGACATTGGCCTCGGCTTTTTTGACCGCCGCGGTCTGATCGTCGAGCTTCGACAGCGCGATGTTGTTGCTGGTGGCCAGCGACTGGATGCGCGCCAGTTCTTTTTTCTGCTGTTCCAGATTGGCGAGTTCCACATTGAGCGCGGAGTCCTCGACGCCGGAATCGATGGCGGCGATTTCCTCACCCTTCTTGACGGTCTGCCCGTCGTCAAAAGCGATCGTGCGGATGATGCCTTGGGTCTTGGCGGTGACGGTCACCGATTCATTGGCGAGGATCGTGCCGATGGCCTCGATACGGTCGCCGATGGATTCGCGATAGACCTTTTCGGCGACGACGGTGCGCGCCATGCCGCCACGGCCGCCGGGCCCGCCCGGGCCACCAGGTCCGCGCATCTGGCCGCCGGCTTGAGACTGCGGGGCGCCAGCAGGCTTGGAGCCAAGCAAACGCCAGCCTCCGAACGCGACGGCAAGCACCGCGATCCCGGCAATCACAAGCTTGAGTTGAGAGGTCTTCATCTCGATCCGGCCAAAAGCCTTTCCGCGCCGACAGTTAGGTAGGATTTACGTTGCATCCCGATGGTTGCAGCGCAAGGCATGTCTCGGCACCGGCGTTATACACATGGCCAAAATATGAAGCCACCAGCATCCGTGTAACCTTCTGCAACACTTCGGCACTTTGGCTTTCACGCCACGGCAAACCCCCGCCGCTGGGGGCTTTGCTCGCCCGATATTGCGCCGCATCTTCGCGGGCGAACCTTTCGCGGCCTGGGCATTCCCGGGACGAACGCTGGTAAGTCATCGGAAAGCTTGGATTTTTCGGATTTTTTGTCACGGCCGGCACTCCCGGCCCGCCGGCTTGGCAAGCCGGAGCGAGGGTGTTGCAGAAGCTTGCACGAAACTTCCCCCGCGCTGGCTGCGCCGAGGCGACGCCACGCAAAAAAATACCCCGCGGGAGCCGCGGGGTATGAGTTGTGGGTAATGGAACTTGTCGTACCGCCCGTCGCAACGTACGGCACGCGATGTTTGTGCCACGCCGCGTCCGGCCTGCGACCTGCGAGAATTGACAGGTCGGGGCTGAAACGCCCTGTCAATTCAGACAGGGCGGCGCTGTTAAACCTCACACGAGGTGTTTGAAGTCCTGGGTGGCCTTCACTAAGGCCGCGCGTATGCCTGGCTCCATGGACGAGTGTCCGGCGTCAGGCACGACGCGGTAGTGGGCGCCGGGCCAGGCGCGCTCCAGCAGATCCGCCGCGGCGATCGGACACACCATGTCGTAGCGCCCTTGCACGATCACGGCGGGATGTTTCACCAGCCGGTGCATGCCCGCGAGCAACGCACCGGGCGCCAGGAAGCCGCGGTTGACCATGTAATGGGCCTCGATGCGCGCCATGGCCAAGGCGCCGCTGTAGAACGGATCGGGGCCTTCGCCGCGCGCGCGGCCCGTGGGTATCAGCCGCGAACAGGCGTTCTCGTAAGCACACCATGCGGCGGCGGCGGGTTTGTGAACCGCGGGGTTGTCGTCGATCAGGCGGCGATAATATGCCTGCAACATCTCGCCGTGTTCGGCGGCGGGAATCGCGGCGGCGAAAGCCCGTTGGGCTTCGGGGAAAAACCGGCCCATGCCCTGTCCCGGCGCGCCGATGAACCAATCGACTTCCTCGTCGCTGAACAGAAATATGCCGCGCAGGATGAAGCCGGTGCAGCGCTCCGGGTACGCCTGGCCATAGGCCAGCGCCAGCGTCGAACCCCAGGAGCCGCCGAACACGGTCCAGCGCTCGATCTTGAGGTGGTTGCGCAAGGCCTCCATGTCGTCGATCAGGTCTTGGGTGGTGTTGGCGGTAACGCAGGCTTCGGGCGTCGAGCGGCCAGCGCCGCGCTGATCGAACAGGATGATGCGATAGCGCGCGGGGTCGAAGAACCGCCGGTAGGCCGGCGCGGTACCGGCGCCGGGTCCGCCGTGCAGGAACACCACCGGCACCCCCTTGGGATTGCCCGACTGCTCCCAATAGATCCGGTGCGGCGCGCCGACGTCGAGCATCCCCGTCGCATAGGCGTCGAGCGGCGCGAACAACGGGTGATCGTCGCCCCGTGTGTGCGGCCGGCTCACGCTTCCGGGGTGTTCCAAGGCTGCGATGGGACTGGCTCCTGCGAAATCGGGCGCCGAATTTACCGTGGCCGGGCCCCCGATATCGACTTGAATCTGGCGCTTCCCTCTAATGACTTTTGCGAACGCCGCTCTTAAGGTGCCCCGCGCTTTTTAGGGCGAGACAGCGAAAATGGCTGCGCCCGCATATATTTTTGACGGTGGCCTCCCGGCCGCACACGGACTCAATGGCAATTCTCTTCCTGATCGTGTTCCTGGACCTGGTGGGGTTCGGTCTCGTGATCCCGCTGCTGCCCTTTTATGTGCAGCGGGTGGGCGAAGGGCCGGAGGTCATCACCGCGGTTCTCGGCCTCTACTCCCTCGCCCAATTCGCGGCGGCGCCCATGTGGGGGCGCCTGAGCGACCGATATGGGCGCAAACCGATCCTGGTGGTGACCAGCTTCGGCTATGCCGGTTCGTTCCTGCTGCTGGCCGTCGCCGACACCCTGCCGCTTCTGATCGCCAGCCGCGTGTTCGGCGGACTGATGGCGGGCAACCTTGCCGCCGCGCAAGCTTATGTCAGCGACGTCACCACGCCAGAGACCCGCGCCAAAGGCATGGGCCTGATCGGCGCGGCCTTCGGGCTCGGCTTTGTGTTCGGGCCTGCCATCGGCGGCATCCTCGGCGGCGACGATCCCGCCACCGCCAATTACGCCGCGCCCGCGCTCGCCGCCGCCGCGTTGACGACAGTCGCCGCCTTGGGCGCCATGGTGTTTCTCAAGGAAAGCCTGGCGCCAGAACGGCGCGGCCTTCCCGTGCCGCGCGGCTACTTGCGCCTGGACCTGATGACCGCGCCGCTGGTGATGCTCATCGCCAGCGGGTTCCTGGTGATCGCGGGCTGGGCGCAGTTCGAGACCATCTTCGGCCTGTGGGCCAACGCCGTGCTCGACTACGGGCCGCGCCGCGTGGGTTTTGTGCTGACCTTCATGGGGGTGATCAGCGCCATCATCCAGGCGGGACTGATCGGCCCGCTGACCCGCCGATTCCCGGAAGCAAGCATCGCGGGCGTAAGCCTGCTGTTGCTCGCCGCCGGCTATCTCACGCTGGCCGCCACCGACCGCCTGTTCCTTCTGGTTGTGGCGGGAAGTCTCCTGGCCATCGGCACGGCGCTGTTCACGCCGACGCTCTCAAGCCTGATCTCCAAACGCGCGAGCGCGACCGATCAGGGCGCCGTGTTGGGCGCCTATCAAAGCGCGACCGCCTTGGCGCGCTTCGCCGGACCCGCCGTGGCGGGCGCGGTCTATACCGGGCTTGGCCGGTCCGAGCCGTTCCTGCTTGCGGCCTCCCTGGCGATTCCCGCCGCGGGATTGCTGGCCGCCGCGGCCAGGCACAAATTCCCCAAGTAATTACAGGGCGTTAACCACACAGACCCGCCGTCCTAGGGGCTTGACGGCGGGCGGCGTACACCCGAAATAAGAGGGGCTGACCGTCATGCGCCGCGCACGGGCATGGTGGATGTTCTCGCTCTTGAGAGGAGACACGAGGTGACCAGGGTATCCGTTTTCTCAAGCCCGCTGCTGCTGGGCTTCGACCATATCGAGCGCGTGCTCGACCGCGTCAATAAAACCGCCGCCGAAGGCTATCCGCCGTACAACATTGAACAGACCGGTGAGCACCGCTTACGCATTACTTTGGCTGTCGCCGGATTCTCGGACGAAGATCTCGGCGTCAGCGTCGAGGACAACCAGCTCGTCATCCGCGGCAAGCAGCAGGACGACAGCGCCAACCGCATCTATCTGCACCGCGGTATCGCCGCGCGCCAATTCACCCGCAGCTTCGTGCTCGCCGAGGGCATCGAGGTGCGCGGTGCCGAAATTGTGAACGGTCTGCTGCATGTGGACCTTGAACGGCCGGTTCCCCAACCCAAAGTGACGCAGATCGAGATCAAGACCGCCGCCAAGAAAAAGCCGGCGTTGCGCACCATCGACGTGGACCCGCACCGCTAACGCCCTCGCGCTCAACCCCCGGCAATTGTGGCGGCCGAAAGACCCTGAAAAAGACACAAGAAAGCCCTGGGCAGCCGCCATATTGGGACTGTCCGATACGATCGCTCATAGGAGGATCAAAATGATCGACAGAAAGAACCGCACCGAATTCGAGGAATTCGAAGAGCTCGCGTCGGACGATACCGGCGCGGAAGATGACTTTGGCGATGACGCGGGCGACGGCCCGGATGTGCAGACCGCGCTGACCAACGCCGTCGCGTCCACGCCCGTCGACTTCGCCCGTGTCGGCATCACCCAGATGGCCTATATCCGCGAGACGGTGGTGAACGACATGCCCATGTGGGGCATCTTCAGCGCCGCCGGCGACCCGCTGGGCGCCGCGCCCAGCTTCGACCAGGCCTGGGTCGCCGTGCAGCAGCACGACCTCCGCCCCATGCGCGTGCATTAAAAACGCAGCAAGGCTTTAAACTGACGACGCCTCCGGTGCGCGAGCATCGGAGGCGTTTTGCTGTGCGCCGGGCGCCTGTGGTATAAATCCGCCGCCTGCACTTTATGTCTGGGCAAGTCCCCGTAGCTCAGCTGGATAGAGCACCAGATTCCTAATCTGGGGGTCGTGCGTTCAAATCGCGCCGGGGACACCACTCCAGATGTCCATGCGTACCTGATCTATGCAGGGAGACGTCGCGATGAGGCCGATAGTCTGGACCGTCCTGGTTTGGCTCTGCGCGGCGACGGCGGCGGTCGCGGCGGATCAGGTGCTGACCTTCACAGGACTGCAGCCGGTTAAAATCGGCATGTCCGTAGCCGAGGCGGAAGCCGCGCTCGGATATAAACTCAAGCCGCTGGACACCAGCGATCTTGTCTCGACCGAAGCCTGCTGGCTGACCGAGCGCGCCGATGGAACCCAGCATGCGCTGACGTATATGGTGCGGAACGGGAAAATATCGCGCATCGATGTGTGGGAAGAGGACGGCCACCCGGCGGACATCCGCTCGAGAGCGGGGCTTCGCATTGGCGCTACGGAGAGCGCTGTTATGGACGCTCACGGAAAGGCCCTGGAGATATCCGGGCACCCGCACTTAGGCGAAGAAGGCCGGTATCTCTTGCTGCCGGCTTCGGACAAGCGGCACGGCCTTCTGTTCGAGATTGTTCGCGGGAAGGTCGTGAACCTGCGAAGCGGCGAACTTGAAAGTATCCGGCTGACGGAAACCTGCGCCTAGCGCCCAGGCGGGCGCTTAAAATTCGGCTCCACCGTTACATGCAAGTGGTCGTCGAACCCGCGGTAGTGAACGACCCCGCGTATCTGCGGATCGCCGAAAATGATTCTCTTCACGCCTCCGGTATTCAGAAGCGTATCGACGAGACGCTGCGTCAATGCCCGGTCATAGGCCGGGTCTTGCCAGCGCACCCCGAGCATCTGTTCATCCTTGCGGATCGGGCGCACGTCAAATCCGAGGCCGCCGGTATGATCGCCCGTCGGCAGGTGCCCCCGCACCGGGCTGCCATCCGCGTTGCCCATGTAGCCGATCTGAAATGGCGGGCGGCTTGATTGGGCGGCCGCCGCCCCGCAACCCAGGGCAACCAACGCCGCTATCCCAACGATTCCGCTCTTTTGCATTTTGAATGTCCGGTGCCCGCAAACGAACGTAGCGCGGGCCAAAGAGTGCACCACGACCAAGCCGTGCATGTTAATCTCGCCAGAACCTCATCCGCCAGGGGTTCTCTTTTCCGCCCTTGCCGCACGCCCTTTACCAGCCGGATCGACGATCAGATGATCGCAGAAGCAGTTGCGGCCCTCCCCGCTGATCGCCTGACACAGTGAACCACTCCCGCGCTGACAATCTTCGTGGAGCGGCCTGGATGCTGGCCGCGTCGGTCGGCTATGCCGCCGTCAACGCCACGGTCAAGGAACTTGGCGGCGATCTGCCGCCGGTGGTGATTACTTTTGCGCGGGCGGCCTTCGGGGTGATCGCGCTGCTTCCCGTGTTACTGGTGCGGGGCTTTGGGATTTTCCGCACCAGCCGGCCCGGCCTGCACATGCTGCGCGTCTGCGGCAGTTTCGGCAATCTGACGCTCGGGTTCTACGCCCTTTCGCATGCGCCGCTCGCCACCGCGACGGCGCTCTCGTTCACCCAGCCGCTGTTCATGATCCTGCTGGCGGCATTTGTCCTGGGGGAGGTGGTGCGCTGGCGTCGCGGCCTCGCCACGGTGGCGGGATTTTTCGGCGTGGTCGTGATGCTGGGACCGAGCGGGCTCGCGCTCAACCTGGCCGCCTTGGCCGGGCTGGGTGCCGCCGCCTCCCAGGCGGTTGCCTACGGCGTGATCCGCCACCGCAGCGCCGAGGACGGCGCGCTCACGATCCTCGCCTGGTTTACCGCGGGATTGCTGGTCCTTTCGGCGCCGCTCGCGATCATGTTCTGGAAGACGCCGCACGGGGTGCAGTGGCTCTACCTTGTTTTCATCGGGCTGACCCTCACCGCCGTACAATTCCGCATCATCAAGGCCTTCCGGCACGCCGAGGCGACGGTGGTGAACCCGGTCGATTACGTCCGGCTGATCTTCAGCGCGGTCCTCGGGTATTTCCTGTTCGAGGAGATCCCCACGATCTGGACAATCGTGGGCGCGGCGATGATTGTCGCCGCGACGCTGTACATCCTTTTCCGTGAGGCCCGGCTCTCGAAAGGCGCGTGAGCGCGCTCTGGGCGGCAATTGCAGCGAGGTGGTCGTGAGGGGAGAGAAATGGCCGTAAAAATCCGACCCATCGCCCTGAAGGACGTCGCGAGCTACAGACGATGCTGGGACGTTGTCGCGAAGGAGCGTCTGTACATAACTGAGGATAAGGCCCCGCCGCTCTCGGAGGTTCGGGCGCAGGTGCGCGGCGATTTGCGCAAGAAAAACCCCTTTTTGGTCGCCGTGGATGGAGCGCGCGTTGTCGGGTGGGCGGCGGTGTACCGCTTTGACATGCCTTCGCTCAGCCACAATGCAAAATTCGGGATGAGCGTGCTCCCGGAGTATCGGGAGACGGGCCTGGGAACAAAGCTGATGGCCA
>CANJOI010000195.1 GCA_947475365.1 Fidelibacterota bacterium
GTTGCCGTGACTTTGCCTTTTGCTAATTCGTGACCTTTGCGAACCACGCCGACGATTTTGTCGCGGAATAACGCCTGGGTCCGAATTTCGGGACCGGTCGTGGCGGCAATGACGCCCGTCTCAAGGTCGATTGAGCCGTCGCGGAGACCGTGGCCTTCGCGATCAATCTTCTGGACAAAGCGCAATGTCACGCCCGGCGCTTCTTTGCGCGCGACCGCGAGAAGGCGCGGTCCAAAGCTTTCGACAAAACCCTCACTGGTCCGCAGCGTAAAAGTGCGGACAGCACGCCTAAGGTCGAGTTTTTCCTGCGGACGCAGAATACCTTGCGCGTCCTGTACGACCCGACCCACGTGGTCGCGCAGTTCCAACGCCCGCGGTGTTGGCACGAGGCCGCGGCCGGCGCGAACAAGGAGGGGATCGCCTGTGGTCTCCCGCAACCTTGTCAGGGCGCGGCTCATCGCCGAAGGGCTGAGGTGAAGGCGCTTCGCGGCCCGGGCGACGCTGCCCTCCTTCAAAAGCACGTCGAGGGCAATGAGAAGGTTGAGATCAGGTTGCATGACGACAAGCTAACCCATATGCGGCGTCAGACGCACGTATATAGTGCAAATGCTGCGCCTTCCGCCACATCCGACGCCGCCATAGCTTTCGCCGCATGTTCCACCGGCCATCCGGCCAAGCATGAGGTTGAAGCTATGATCCAGAACTCACTGAACGCCTTTGCCCAGAATGTCAGCAAGGATTGGGGGCCGCCGTCGGCCGAGGTGATCTCGGCCGTTCGAGGCCACATGGAAATGCTGCTTCAGGCACCGGCGGAAGAGTGGTTGCAATGCCTTCACCGCGGCGCGCCTTCAAACAGCGAACTGCTCCGCGATCCTCGACACGGTTTCGTTTTACAGGCGCATACGGAACCCACGGGCCTTTATAGATCGCCCCACGACCATGGGCGGAGCTGGGTTATTTACGCCGTACGAGAGGGCGAAAGCGAAATGGGTACCTATGGCCGCGTCGTCAACGCCGACGGCACCGTGCGGCTGGTGAAGCGCGGGAGCACGCGGGTTCGCGCCGGTCAGGTCCAGGTGTACCTGCCGGGAGATATCCATGACACGCGCTGCATTGCCGGTCCCGCGTTGCTCTTCCGGTTTACCGAGCGCGATCTGAAAAAAGAAGATCGCGCGCACAAACTCACACGCTTCGTTGAGCGCAATGGCGTGTGGGTGGCGCCGTGAGCAATTTGACTGAGACCGTCATGGGCGGGCACGAGGGTTACATACCGCCCCGACGCCAAAAAATGGCCATCGCCGCGGTTCTAGGCGCTATGGCGTTGGCCGTTTTGGATGCGGCCATCGCCAATGTCGCCCTTCCTGCCCTTGCTAAAGCCTTGGATGCGACGGCTGCCGCCTCTGTTTGGATCGTAACCTCTTACCAGCTGGCCCTGGTGATGGCGCTTCTGCCGTGCGCGGCTCTTGGCGAGAGCATCGGATACCGGCGTGTTTTTACAGGCGGCGTTGCCATATTCACGCTCGCGTCGGCCTTATGCGCATGGTCGCCGAGCCTGGAGTGGCTTGTCGCTGCCCGATTCATCCAGGGCCTCGGCGCCGCCGCGGTCATGGCGCTCGGCGTCGCTCTTTTCCGGTTTATCGTTCCGCACCAGAAGCTCGGGGCGGCAATCGGGTGGAATGCGCTCGTTGTGGCGCTGTCCTCCGCGGCGGGGCCGGCGCTGGGCGCGGCGATCCTCGCCGTGGGCACTTGGCACTGCCTGTTTGCGTTCAAGATTCCGCTTGGCATCGCCGTGCTGTTTGCCAGCCGCGCTTTGCCCGCGCCCCACGGCACGCGACGTCCACTGGATCTGGTCAGCGTTTTCCTGAACGCAGGCGCTCTGGCCGCATTTGTAATGGCAATCGGCCTCGCGCCGTCGCATCCGGTCGTGGCCATGGGATTGCTTCTCGCCTCCGGCATCGGTGTTGCGCGGCTTATCCGGCGCGAGAGCCCAAAGCCCGCGCCGCTCATCCCCCTGGATCTGCTGCGGATGCGTCAGCTTCGCCTTGCTGTCGTTGCGTCGGTCCTATGCTTCGCCGGTCAGACCGCGGGACTCGTGGCGCTGCCCTTTTATTTACAGCACGAACTCGGACAAGGCGTGTTGGCGACCGGCCTTTATCTGACCGCCTGGCCGTTGGCGGTGGCCTTCGTTGCGCCTGTTGTGGGCCGCTTAGCGAATCACATCGCGGCAAATTGGCTTTGCGCGGCCGGCGGCGTCTTACTTGCAATCGGCCTGGGGGCCGCGGCGGTATGGCCCCTCCAGCACAATCCAGCGCCGTTGCTGCTGTTTACGATGTGCTGCGGCGTGGGATTTGGCCTGTTCAATGTACCGAACAACCGCACCATCTTCCTGCAGGCGCCTCTAGCACGTAGCGGTGCCGCCGGCGGAATGCAGGGAAGCGCGCGGCTTCTCGGCCAAACCGCGGGCGCAGTGACGATGACGCTGCTTTTCACCTTGGCCGCCCCCACCACGGCCCCGCGCATCGCGCTTGCGCTGGGCGCCATCCTCACCCTTGCGGCTGGTGCTGTCAGCATCCGGCGCCGCGAAGCAACAGCACATTGAAGGATTGCGAAGATGCCTAAGATTACGAAGTGCGCACTCACACTATTTTCTCTCGCCGTGTTCATGCCTCACGCCGCGATGGCCGCCGAAGAGCATAAGATTTGGCGAGCACCGGATGCCGAGATGGGGTCGGTGTCCTGGACCGGCTTCACGCTGGCTCCCGAAATCAGCGACAACACCCTCCACCTGGGTGGTCCAGGAAGCACGTTGCTGCAAAATCCGTCTGGTTTTAGAGCCGGCCTCGCACTCGGCTACGACCACCAAACGCAAGCCCTCGTTATCGGTGTTCTTGGCGAACTTTTCCATGCCTGGATGGATGGCGAAGGCGCGGGAAACATGGTGGCCCCTTACAAGTCCAGGGTGCCTGACATGGGATCATTGAGAGCACGCCTCGGCTATGTGCACGGACGCTTCATGGTGTATGGAAGCGGCGGCGTATCCCTCGCGCGGATGACGATTGAGGAAAGGATACGTGCGTCCCAGGCCTCAAAGACCATGGCGGGCTGGACTGCCGGCGCCGGGGTCGAATATGCATGGAACCGATATCTGACTGCGCGCATCGAATATCTGCACACAAGCTACGGCGCCTATAGCTTCGCGACATTGCCCACGGCAACAAACCGGGTCTCGTCTACTATGGACCCCCTTAGGCTTCATGTAGCCTTTCGTTTCTGGCCCTAAAAGCCATCTCGCGGGAGGAGCCCTGTGAAGCGCATCGTATTGCCCCTCATTCTGATTTTGCTGCTGCCAGCGTCAGCATACGCGGCTGGGATTGCCACCTTTGAAGTTCCGGGCGGCGCGGATGGCCCTCCGATCAAAGCAGTGATGTGGACGCCCTGTACGGCAGCGCCCGGCGAGGTCAGGCTCGGCGGCGCGCTGGTGCTATCCGGCGTCAAGGATTGCCCGATTGACGGTGAAGCGCTGCCGCTTATTGTCATCTCGCACGGCTTCGGTGGCTCGGCGGTTGGCCATCACGACACGGCCGAGGTGCTCGCCGACGCGGGCTTTGCCGTGGTCGCCCTGAATCATCCGTTCGATTCCGACACGAATATTAGATATTCCAATGCGGCCGCCGCCCTAACGGCGCGGCCCCAAGATGTCAAACGACTCATCGACTACATGCTTGGGCCATCGCCGGTGGCCGCGAAACTGGACCCCGGCCGTATCGGCTTTTTTGGGTTTTCGCGCGGCGGATATACCGGCCTGATGCTCGCGGGGGCGGTCCCGGACTATCCGTTCTGGCCGCCGCTCTGGCTGCTCTTTCACGCCTCGGCGGTATGGGGACCTGCGCCGGTTCAGCCCGCGACCGATGCGCGCATCAAGGCCTTCGTGATAGCCGATCCCGTGACCGTCTTTCCGGCGCCGGAAAACCTGAAGAACGTCAACGCGCCAATTCAGTTGTGGGCGTCACATGAGGGCGGCCAGGGGGTGGCGCCAGATAAAGTTGCCGCGTTAGCGGATAACTTGCCCGTGAAGCCCGCGTTTCACGCCGTGGCCAATTCAACGCACATGTCGTTTTTGACTCCCTGCCCGCCGGCCCTCGCCAAAGCCGTGCCTGACCTCTGCACAGATCCCGCCGGTTTCGACCGGGACAGCTTTCACAAGGACTTCGACGCGCAAGTGTTGGCGTTTTTCCGAAAGACCCTCGGCGCGTAGCGCCATCAGCATGCGAACACCGCGAGTAGCGCTGCTTGAAGCGGCTCTCTGCACGGATACGGCTTATAAATTTCCCTCTCGTTCAGAGGGTTAGGTAAAACATGCGTTAGGCGGGGATTGACCCGCTAGAACCCAGGTCAAACGCCCCGCAGTCGTGTCCGCGGGGCGTTTTTCTTGGAAGCGCGGAAGCAGTTGGCAGGCGGCCAAGTTGAGATTAGAAATAGCGCCGTGACGCTTCGGGCCTCAAAGACTTTCTGGTTGGCGCTGTGGCTGGGCCTTGTGGCCCTGGCCTCTGGCGCATTTGAGCAACGTCAGTTCGGCCTGACGACGCTGACGGCTGCCGGCATTTCGGCGCCTTCCGCTTTCGCGGTTCCACGCGGCTATCACATGATGCCGGACGGCCAGTTGATGGCAGGCGCCATGCATGGCGCCGCGCCGGATGCGGACACCTCCGGCGGATCTCACGACGTACCCGAGGACTGCGGCGCCTGCGCCGTCATCGCCGCCATGGCGGCGTTCACGGCGCCTGTCCTGCCGCAGATCGCCCCGCCGCCGTCGATCCCGCGCGGCCACGCGGGTTTTCACGTTGCCCGGCCTTCCCTGGCCTACGCGCATCCGGCCTACGCCTCGCGCGCACCGCCCTGCATCGTCTGACCACAGCGACCTAACCCGCTTCACGCTCTCCGGCTGCCCGGAGGGGCGCCTGTGCATCGACGCATGGCGTTCGTCAGACCTTTCACGGACTTACTTTTATGATTCGCCTTCCCCGTTTGCGGGCGCGCCTTCTGTGCGCCTGCGCCATTTCCGTCACTGCCGTTCCCGCCCAGGCCGCGGCGCCGCAATCCGCCGCCGCCGAAGTGCGCGAGGAAATCATCGTCACCGCACCGTCCGAGCGCCCGGCGAGCCAGGCCGTCACCACCATCGACAGGTCCGTGTTCGATAACTCCCCCGCCTTCTCCATCGGCCAGGTGCTGCAATACAGCCCGGGCGTCACGATCAAACAGGGCAACGGGCCGCGCGATGTCGGCATCTCGATCCGGGGTTCGAACGCGCGCAATGGCTTTGGGGTGCGGAATATCCAGGTGTTCGAGGATGGGTTTCCGGTCACCCAGCCGGACGGCCTGTCACGCACCGACCTGACCGATCCCCACGCCTACGCCGGAATCGATGTCACACGCGGCCCGTCGTCGGCCCTGTACGGCAACTACGCCACGGGCGGCGCGGTCAATTTCCACACCCGCGCCGGCGGCGCGATTGACGGCGTCGAGGTGGGCAGCGACGCGGGCGCGAACGGCTACTTCAATGAATACGTAACCGTCGGCCGGAAGTCCGGCGCCTTCGAATACAGCCTGTTCGCCAGCCATGTGCGCGGCGAAGGCCAGATCAGCACCAGCGATTTCAACACCACCACCATCAATATTCTGGCGTCATACAGCCCGACGCCCGAGGACAAGATCACCGTCAAGTTCGTCAACAATGACCTGTCGGCGCATCTCTCAACCCGCCTTTCGCTCAACCAATACCACCAGAATCCGTTCCAGGAAGGGTGTGAAACCGCCGCGGCGGCGGCCATCGGCTGCGGCACCGTCAATCTGCTCCGCAACGGTTTCTCGGGCGCGACCCTGGCGCAAACCTCGGCCGAAGCAGGCCTGGGACGCAACGATCGGCGCACTGTCGTGGGCGCGCGCTGGGAGCATGGCTTCAGTGACGACATCACCTGGCGCAGCCAGTTCGTCTGGGATGTGAAGGACATCAAGCAGCCCACAGGCGCGACCAGCGCCCAGGGGGCGACCCCGTCGTTCAATGCCTCCAGCGACGTGACCGTCACCGGCCAGGCGTTCGGTCTTGAGGCCACGCATTTCGCCGGAGTGTTCCTCAACTACCTCGATATCAACGGCTCCACCTTCAACGTTATGCCCGGCGGCGGCGCCACCTTAGGGGGGCTTACCGCCGCCAATGCCGGCAGTATCGTCAACTATGGCGGCCGTTTGCGCGAGGAGATCGCGCTGGCGCCCGCCTGGCGGCTGATCGCGGGCGTGGGCGCCGAGGCCTCCGCGCTGGACTCGCGCAACACCACATACGCCTACGCCGGCACGACGCCCGCCACCACGATCCTTGACGCACGCCGCTCGTTCTTCAACGCCGCGCCCGAATTGGCGCTGATGTTCGAACCCGATGACGCGTGGAGCGTGAAGGCGCGCGTCGGCATGGGCTACGGCATCCCCCAGCCCGGCAACCTGTTCGTGACGCCCGCCGGGGTCAGCGGCAACAACACAGCGCTTAAACCGCAATCCAACATCGGTTTCGATCTCGGCGCCGATTGGATGCCACTCGACAGCCTGATGATCGGCGTGTCGGGTTTCTACGAGCTGTTTCGCAACGAGTTTGTCACCCAGTCGCCTGGCGCCGGCCTGCTCAGCTACACCTTCAACGCCCCGCGCTCCGAACACCGCGGCATCGAGGTGGTGGCGTCCTGGAAGCCCGTGGAGGGCCTTGCCGCGACGCTCTCCTACACTTTCAACGATCAGGTCTATACCCGCTATCTTGAACAGCTCAGCGCCGGCACGCGCACGGCCACCTTCGACCGCGCGCGCAACAAGATCCCCGGCGTGGAACCCCACAACCTCAGCACGCGCCTCGCCTACGATGTACCGGCGGGTCCGCTTAAGGGATTGGGAGGGTTCATCGAGATGAACTTCCGTGACCGCTTCTTCATCGACAACGCCAATTCGGTGCAGGCACCAGACTACACGCTGTTCAACCTCAATCTTCACTACGACCTGGACGGCGGCGGCGTCGTGCGCGGCTGGCGGCTGTTCGTGGAGGCGCAGAACCTCATGGACCGGACCTACGTGGCCTCCGCGAATAACGTTTCGAACGCGCTGAACGCGACCACCGGTTTGCTGAATCCGGCCACCACGGTGCGCGCCGCCACCGGGTCGATCTACGCCGGGCCGCGGCGCAACGTGGTCGGCGGCGTGA
>CANJOI010000196.1 GCA_947475365.1 Fidelibacterota bacterium
CCACGGAATTCATATAGCCGTGGGTGACAAGGCCGCCGAAACACGGCGTGCCGATGATGATGAAAGGCGTCACGTTTTTAAAATTCCCACAGCCGGTCAGAGAGCGGAAGCATGCATCGCCGCCGGATTATAGGCGATCCCGCGGCGCATTCGCGCCTTTCAAAGGACGCGGGCCTCCCTTCTCTCCCGGGTGAACCCCCGGGGCCGGGGTTAACCCCTGGGTTAAGGGTGGCCTGCGTTAGCGTGAATTCGGTTTCACGTGAAACATTCGCGCACCCGCACCGCCCATGACATGCGGCCGCCCGAGGCGCTACCATCCATGCGACGCGCCCCGGGGGAGGACTTCCGCATGCCAGCCATTCGCCGCCGCGCCCTGTTGACGGGCGCTTTCGCCACCACGCTGTCCGCCGGTTTTCTGGGGGCCACGGCGGGCGCGCGGGCCGCCGATGCGGCCCCGCCCGGCCCCACCCTCGCCCTCGCGCGCTGGCTGGTGAAAACCCGTTACGCCGGCTTGCCCGCGCCGGTGCGCAAGGAAGGCGTGCGCACGCTGGTGAACTGGCTGGGCGCGGCCCTGGGCGGCAGCAGCCATGAGGCGGTGGCCCATGCGGTGGCGGCCCTCGCCCCGCTCTCCGGCCCGGCGCAATCCAGCCTGATCGGCCGCAAGGAGCGCTTCGACGCGCGCACCGCCGCCTTCATCAACGGCATCGCCAGCCATGTGCTGGATTACGACGACACCCATCTGAAAACCGTGATCCATCCCTCGGTGGTGATCTGCCCCGCGCTGCTGGCGGTGGCGGAGTGGAAACCGGTGACGGGCGCGGATTTCCTGGCCGCCCAGATCGCCGGAACCGAGGCGGCCTTACGCATCGGCAACGCGGTCTATCCCAACCACTATGACGTGGGCTGGCATATCACCGGCACCGCCGGGGTGTTCGGCGCGGCCGCCGCGGTGGGGCGCATCTTGAAACTGACTGAACAGCAGATGGTGTTCGCCCTCGGCCTCGCCGCGTCGCAGCCGGTGGGCCTGCGCGAGTCCTTCGGCTCCATGAACAAGTCGTTCAACCCCGGCGCCGCCGCCAGCGCCGGCATCCTCGCGGCCCTCCTCGCCGCCAACGGTTTTGACAGTTCACCGGGCATGATCGAGGCCAAGCGCGGCTGGGCCAACACTGTTTCTACCAAACAGGACTACCGCGAGATCACCGAGGGCCTGGGCACGCGCTTCGAGGCCGCGCTCAACACCTACAAGCCGTTCCCCTGCGGCATCGTCCTGCACCCGCCGATCGACGCGGCACTCAAACTGCGCAAGGCCAACAAGATCGACCCCGCCGCCATCGACCGCGTGGAACTGAAAGTCCACCCGCTGGTGCTGGAACTCACCGGCAAACAGGCCCCCGCCGACGGCCTGGAGAGCAAATTCAGCGTCTATCACGCGGTGGCCGTGGCGATCATCGAAGGCGCCGGGGGCCTCAAGCAGTTCAGCGACCGCGCCGCCAAGGACCCCGCCGTGCTGGCCCTGCGCGACAAGGTAAAGCCGGTGGTAACGCCGGGGATTCATGAGGCCCAGGTGGACATGACCATCGTCATGAAGGACGGGACCAAGTTCCACCAGTTCATCGAACACGCCGTGGGCAGCGTCGAGGCGCCATTGAGCGACGCCGACCTGGCGGCCAAGTTCACCGACCTCGCCGACGGCATCCTGCCCGCCGCGCAGGCCAAGAAGGCCATGGACGCGTGCTGGAATGTGGAGAAGCTGGCGAGCGCCGGGGAGATCGCCACAGCGGCGCGGTCCGGCACCTAAACAACCTTTTATCCTCCGGCAACGAGAAGACAATGGTAGAGGTGAGAGCAAAAGTGGCACCGTTTATCATACCGCCACACGAATACCTTACCGCCATAGGCGCAATTGTCAGCGCCTGGAGTCAGGTCGAGTACTGTCTGGACAAGTTGATCTATGCGGCCATGGGTGTGGACCATAAACAGGGTCGGTTGAGCGCGCCGCATTATACCTGCCACACCTTCCTTGCGATTTTCGAAAGTGAATTGGCACAGAATTGGGTTGTGGGTCTCGACTTGCGAAATGCCTTCGCTGACCTGGTTGGCCTGGAGCGCCAACGAAATCTTTACGCGCACGGCATTTGGTCAGCTCACAAAGACGGCAGACTTTCTATTCGTTGGACTAGGGGGCGTTGGCAGATACCAGGCGCTGGCCCCAAGGCATTTAAGGCCAATGAGTTTCCAAAGCCCCTTTTTCAGGACATGGAAATTCTTCGGCAGACCTTCGATAAGATGGTGGCGTTAATTCGAGTGCTAGATCCACTCGAATCTGTCGTGAGAGATGCCGTTACGAAGGCAAGAGATAGGCCCGAGGGGTGGAACGGCTCGACGCTAAAGGCGCGCCGATGGTGGAGGTTGTTACGGTCTACCCGAGGCAGGAATTGGCGCTTGAATAGCGACGGTGGAATTTAGAGACTTGCTACAATCTGTCGCCACTTGCGCTGAGCGGCTGCCTTTTTAACGCATCCGCAAAATCACCGCCTGATCGCTGGCGGGATCGGTCTCTTTCCGCATCTTGGCGACGTCTTCCACCTTCACCTTGCCGGGCGCGTTGTTGCCCCAGCCGGTGCGGATGAAGTTCACCACGTCGGCCACCTGCTGATCGGTCAGGATCACGCGGAACTGGACCATGCGGTAGGGGTCGGGCTGGCCGCCCACCACCAGGCGCTGGGAGCCGTTGAGCGTCACGTTCACCAGCGACGCGGGGTTCCGGTCGAGCACGGCGGGGTTGCCGGCGATGGGCGGCACGAATTCGCCTTTGCCCTTGCCGTCGGTGCCGTGGCATCCGGCGCATTGCACTGCATAGACCTTCTCGCCCGGCGTCTTGTCGTCGGCGCCGATCAGGCGCTCGGTGGTCTTGGCGTCATAGACCGGGGCCTTCACGCCGGGGCGCGCGCCGGGTGACAGGCTTTTGATATAGGCCGCCATGCCCATGAGGTCTTCGTCGGAAAGATACTGGGTCGAGTTGTTGATGACATCGATCATGGTGCCGAAGGCGGCGGTGCCCGGGCCGTGGCCGGTCTTGAGGAAGGCGAACACGTCGGCCTCGGTCCATGCGGCCAAACCGTCGCCCTCGTCGCCGCGCAGGTTGGGGGCGGACCAGTTGTCCAGCTCGGCCCCCGACATGAAGGCGCCATCGTCGCCGGTCATGGCCTTTTCCTGGAAGAACATGCCGCGCGGCGTATGGCAGCTGCCGCAATGGCCGAGGCCTTCCACCAGGTAGGCGCCCTTGTTCCAGCTCATGCCCTTTTCGGTCTTGGCGGTGTAGCCCGGCGCCGGCGCGAACAGCGCGTTCCACATCTTCAGCCCGGTGTTGAGCACCCAGGGCTTGTTCATCCACTCCGGCAGTTCCTTCTTGGCGTTGGCCTGCTTTACCGGTTTCACGCCCTCCATGAAGAACGCGTACAGCGCCTGCATGTCGTGGTCAGTCATGTTGGCGTAGGACGGATAAGGCATGGCCGGGAACAGATAGTGGCCGTCCTTGGCCACGCCCTTGCGCATGGCGCGGTCGAACTCGGCCAGGGTGTAGCCGCCGATGCCGGTGTCCTTGTCGGGGGTGATGTTGGTGGTGGTGATGTTGCCCAAGGGTGTCGCCATCTTCAGGCCGCCGGCGAAGGACTCACCCCCGGGCGCCGTGTGGCAGACGATGCAGTCGCCGGCGCGCGCGACATATTCGCCGCGCGCGATCTCCTCTGGCGCGGCCGCGCCAAAGGCCGGACCGGCAAACACCGCGGCGGCCGTGAGGGCCGCGAAAAACCTGGGCATCATGGGCGAAAGCTCCCCTTCCCCCCGCGGGCGTGATGCTGGATCACGCCCGGGATTCCAATACGCTAGGCCCGCAGGGTGATGGGGCCTGCCCTTGGGGTCAAGGACCGAAACGCAAGGGGCTTTGACGGGGCCGCGACGTTATGGCGTGTCGCTCAGGGCCTTGTTGAGCATGGCGCCCAAACGTATGCCTGCCCGCGACAGACGGGCCATCACCACCGGCTGTTCCACATGCAGGTAGTTGGGGCCGTAGGTGAACGGCGCGAACTGCATGCCGTAATAGCTGATGGGCGAGAGCGCGGCGGTGAGCGACTCATTGGCCCATTCCTGCGGGCCGGTGGCGGTCCAGGCGGCGCGGTCGGCGGCCTCGATGTCGTCCTCAAGGTCGGTGACGATGGTGCGCCACGGCCGGCCATCGCGCGCGATCAGGCCGCTTTCCCACACCGCGTGCAGGGTCATCTCGCGGCCATAGAAGTGCCCCCGGATATCACGGCCATTGCGGTCCGACGCGCGCGCCACATTGAGCGGCTGGTGCAGATCGCCCACCAGATGCGCGAGCAGCTTCAGGGCCACGTCTGCGCCGGGGCCGCCGTGATCGAGCGCGTCGTTCTGCGCGATCACCTGGGCCAGCACGCAATTGCGGTTCGGACAGTCGCGCGCCAAATCCACCGCGGTGGCTTCGTCGGGCACCGCCATCATGTGCCAGCCGGCGGTCTCGGGATGGCCGAGCTTGTACTCATCGCCCCAGGCGCAGGCGTCCGCGAACTGATCGCGGCCATCCACGTCGATGGTGGCCTTGACGCTATCCTTGGCGCGCTGGGTCAGTTCATCCCAGGCAATGACGCAGACGATGCGGTGGCCGTCCGGCCCCCAGGCGCGCGCCTGAGAGGGAAGCACGAGCGCGGCGAGCACAAGCACGAGCGCGGAGAAAGCGCGGATCAAGGGTTTCAGTCCCGGCTACTTGTTGACCACGCGCCAGGTGCCGTCGGCTTGCTGGCAGGCGGTGCCATGGGCGGGCTCGCTCTTGCCGTCGATGACGATGGTGGTCTGGAACTCGCGGCAGGGGCCATCGGCCGTGGGCGGCGGGGCGCGGCCTCCGCCCGGCGGGGTCAGCAGTTGGCCTTTCGGCGCGGGCACTGGCGCGGCCGGGGCGCCCGCGGGTTTCACCGGCGGCGCATTCCAAATGATGCCGCTGGTGTCGGGCTTCGCCGCCTGCCCGGCCGGCGCCGGGTTCGCCGACGCGGGCGTATCCCAGATGATTCCGTTCTTGTCGGGCTGGCCCGCGCCGGGAGCGGGCGTGGTGTCCTGGGGCGCGCTTTTGGGGGCGGGTGTATCCCAAATAATGTCGTTGGGTGCGGCGGCCCGCGCCGGGGGCGCTATGGCCGCGCCGGCGGCGAGAAACACCGCGGCAGCGAGGAGAGGTCGCATGGGAGGTCCTTAACGTCCGGAACGGGTCAGTTGACCCATTTTAACGTCCGGACCCGGCCGGGGATAGCATTGGAAACGCCCGAAAAGACCGGGATTGCAAAGACGTATGGCAAAGGCCGGCAAAGCCAGGGGCGGGCGCCCCACACCCAGGAACCTTTTACGGGACGGGCCATTAGCCTTCCTGCGCCCCAGCGGTCATCCGCCTTGGCGCCCGTTCTCGGGTTCCTCCGCGGCTCCGCCCCGTCAATGCGATCCCCAGGCGAAGGTCGCGGAGGGACCCGGGTTCTGCCCCCCCTAGACAGTGCCGAATGCCGGCGCCGGTTTTGGCGTCAAAGACGCCGGTGTCAGCGCCGCGATGGCGCGGGTGCACAGCGCGCGCGCACGGTGAGCCGCCACCGGCCTGGGCGCGGGCGGGGCCGGCGGGTCTTGCGTCAGGCCCACGTGATGCACCGCGCCGTCACGGCCGAGCGTGATCGCCAGCGTGGCGCGGCCCTCGCCGCGCAGCATCACCGTCACCGTGGAACCTGCATTGCACACCGCATCGCGGATGCGCCAGCTATCGAACCCATACCAGCGCAGGCGCTTCTCCACCAAGGCCATGATCTGGGTGAGCGTGAGCCACGGCACATTGGGCGCCAGCGCGGGAGACGACTCATCGGCGGTCGAAGCGGAGCGTTGGGCGGCCAGGGACATGAACTCTCCTGCCGGCGCCAAACAAGATGCGGGAAGAGGGGCGCGGGCGGCGACAATAATGCCCAACCACTGCAAATGTTCGTCGACGCTTTTATAAAGAAATCGAGATGTTAGAGAGGGGCAATCGGCGCGCCGCACCCGCTGCAGGCGATCACCGGCCCGGCGCGGTCGCCGCGATCTATGCTTTTGAAGCCTGCCGTCAGGCCCACCAGCTTACGAAGGCGGTTGCGCGCCCGCCCATGGGGCGCGGCGGGGCGGGTGTCGTCCCAGGTCACGTCTTCCCAGGTGACAGCGCCGATGGTGAGGCAGGTAGCACAGCGGAGACGCTGAAGCTTATGCGTGGCCTCGGTCTGCATGGAACTCATGGTCGGGTCCTTTTTTAAGATCCACGTCTTTAATACCCCCGTCTTTAATATCCCCGTCTGGTTTGGCTCACCCTGGCGCGGCGCAGTCTACCACGCACCGGCAGCCCCGCCTCATGCCAGTCTTGTGACCAATCGGTTTCCAGCAGTGGTTGCGGGCAAATATGCACTGATCGCTTGAGCAACGAACGATCGCCGATGGCGGTTGCACATCGCGCGGGGCGCGCGGACTCAGGAGCGCGCCTTGGTTTCATCCTTCGCCCCCCGGCGCACGAGGCCAATGCCGGGCGTCGGCGTTTTACCAGCCGGCGAAGCCATGCGGGCGTGGGCATGAACGGTCCATTTTCGCACCGCATCCAGCGGGTAATAGGTCGTGGTGTCCGTGCCCTTGACCTCCAGGACGTCCTCGAAAATCACCGACCAGTCCGTATCGGACGCCAAATCATGGCTTTCCGGCGACCCGTCTTCCAGGAACACGATAATCGTCGCGGCTTTTTCGCGTGCCATGGAGCCTCCCGGATGCAGGGTTCAGTTACCCAGATAGGAACGTAATTGGCGCCACGCGCGTTTCGCTAAAGAAGGCGCAACCTGCACATCCCCTCATAGACGGGCAGACCCGCGCATAAGCGTGACGAACAGGAGAATTCCATGAATAAGCGCGCCCTCGGCGTGGGCCTGATGACCCTCATGATGGCCGGATCCGCCCTCGCCTTTGACGTCGGCGACCGCCTGCCGCGTGAACTGCGCGGCAGCCGCTATACCTTCGACGACTGGCGCGACATGAACCTGCGCCGCCCCCCGCGGGGCGCCCACTGGGCATTTATCGATGGCGACTACCTGCTGGTGGCCGCCAACGGCACCGTGGTGGATGTGGTGGAAGCCGCGCCCCCGCCGCCGCGTCCGCGGCCGCGCCAATACGGGTACA
>CANJOI010000197.1 GCA_947475365.1 Fidelibacterota bacterium
CAGCAGGAAACCGGCACCACCCGCAGCGTCGATCCCTGGGGCGGCAGCTACTATGTCGAACGCCTGACCCACGACCTGGCGGCGCGCGCCTGGGCCCATATTCAAGAAGTGGAAAAGCTGGGCGGCATGGCCAAGGCCATCGAGGCCGGCATCCCCAAGCTGCGCATCGAGGAAGCCGCCGCCCGCACCCAGGCCCGCATCGACGCCGGCCGCCAGACCGTGGTGGGCGTGAACAAATACCGGCTCGACGAAAAGGAGGACATCGACGTTCTCAAGGTCGATAATAGCGCCGTGCGCGAGGCGCAGCTCGCCAAGCTGGCCAAGCTCAAGGCCGGGCGCGACGAGGCGGCTCTGCAGACCGCGCTGGAAGCTTTGACCAAGGCGGCCGGCGGCGACGGCAATCTGCTGGAGTTGTCGGTGAACGCCGCCCGCGCCAAGGCCACGGTGGGGGAAATGACCGCCGCGTTGGAAAAGGTGTTCGGGCGTCACGTGGCGGAGATCCGCTCGATCTCCGGGGTCTATCGCAAGGAAGTGGGAGCCGGGTCGGCCACCGTGGAAAAAGTCCTGAAACTCGTGGAAGCCTTCGCCGAGAAGGAAGGCCGCCGTCCGCGCATCCTGGTGGCCAAGATGGGCCAGGACGGCCACGACCGCGGCCAGAAGGTGATCGCATCGGCCTTCGCCGACCTCGGCTTCGATGTGGATATCGGCCCCTTATTCCAGACGCCGGGCGAAGCCGCCAAACAGGCGGTCGAGAACGACGTGCATGTGATCGGCGCGTCATCGCTGGCGGCGGGGCACCTGACCCTGGTGCCGGCGCTGAAGGCCGAACTCAAGAAACTCGGGCGCGAGGACATCATGGTGGTGGTGGGCGGCGTGATTCCGCCCCAGGACTTCGACGCCCTGTACAAGGCCGGCGCCGCCGCCATCTTCCCGCCAGGCACCGTCATCGGCGAGGCCGCCATCGGCCTGCTGGAAAAACTCAGCACCGCGCTTGGCCACTAAAGCGCCCTCGCAAGCCTCCGACTATGTGGCGGGCGTCGTGGCCGGCGACCGGGCCATACTCGCGCGCGCCATTACCCTGATCGAATCGCGCAACCCCGAACACCGCCAGATTGCCCAGGCAATGCTGGTGGAGCTGCTGCCGCGCACCGGAAAATCCCTGCGCATCGGCGTGAGCGGCCTGCCGGGCGCGGGCAAGAGCACGTTCATCGACGCCTTCGGCACCATGTTGACCGGCTTGGGCCACAAGGTCGCGGTGCTGGCGGTGGACCCGACCTCGTCACGCAGCGGCGGCAGCATCCTGGGCGACAAGACCCGCATGGCCAAGCTGTCGCAAGACCCCCATGCTTTCATCCGGCCTTCGCCCACCGGCGGCGCGCTGGGCGGCGTCGCCCGCGCCACGCGTGAAGCGATTTTGGTGTGCGAGGCCGCGGGCTTTGACGTGATCCTGGTGGAGACCGTCGGTGTCGGCCAGAGCGAGATCACGGTCTCCGAGATGGTGGACTTCTTCCTGGTGCTGATGATCGCTGGCGGCGGCGACGAACTACAGGGCATCAAGAAGGGCGTGCTGGAGATCGCCGACATGATCGCGGTCACCAAGGCCGATGGTGACAACGCCACGCGCGCGGCGGCCACCGCCGCCGACTACCAGCATGCGCTGCGCATCATCACGCCCATGGGTGCGCTGTGGCAGCCGCCGGTTGTGACAATTAGCTCCGTCGAGCTGCGCGGCCTTGACAGCCTGTGGCAGAAGATTCAATTGCATCATAAGACGGCGGACGCGGCTGGCGCCTGGCTGCAGCGCCGCCGCACCCAGGACATCCGCTGGATGTGGGCGATGGTTGAAGACCGTTTGATGACAACCTTGAAGGCCGACCCCAAGGTAAAAGACGCGGTCGCGGAACTGGAACGCGCCGTCGCCGAAGGGGCCACCACGCCGAGCCTCGCGGCGGAGCGTATCCTCAAGGCGTTTGGGATCGGCGCATGACCCGTGGCAAGCGCGCCCGGGCGCGGCCCCTGAAATTCGGCCAGCACGTCGCCATCGCCGGCACGCAGATGTTTTTCGGCGCCCTCACCGGCGCCATCCGCCTGGTGCGCGGCAGCCACCCCGAAGGGTGGCGCACGCTGCGTTACGGCCTGCACCGGGACGAGGTGCTCGATCATATGGAGCCCAACGCGCGGGTGAAGCGGCGGCGTCCGGTGGTGTTCTTTCACGGCGGCGGCTGGATGATGGGCACCAAGGATTTCTACAGCCACGATCTCTTGTTCCTGGCCCTGGCCGGGCATCCGGTGTTCAACATCGAATACCCGAAGGCCCCCGACCACCCGCACCCGTGGATCTTGCGCTCGGTGTTCCGCGCGCTGACCTTCATCCGCCAGCATTTCCCGGACGGCGACGCGGTGCATCTCGCCGGAGATTCCGCCGGCGGCAATCTGGCCGTGATGGCCGGCATCCTGTCCCAGAACCCCGAATTGCTCGCAGCCATCGAGCCGGACGACGGGCCGCTGCCGGAGATTCTCAGCGTCACGTCGCTGTATGGCGTCATGGACCGGCTGACCTGCCTGAACCCCAACACCATCGTCGGCCCGACCATGATCGAGGCCTATGGCGGGCGCGAGGCGCTGGCTCAAGACGTCGGCCCCGCGCACGCCATCACGCCCATGGACCTGAAATTCGCCAAACATCCGCCGTGTTTCCTGACCTGCGGCGAATGGGACCCCCTGACCGCGTCCCACGACCTCTACGCCAAGCGCCTCACACGAGATGGCCACAGCGTGAAGTCAAAGACCTACGCCAAGGCCACCCACGGCTATTTCAATTTCCCGGAGGGCGCGGTGAAAACCGCCTGCCACCGCGACATGACGGCGTTCCTCAAAGAGGTCGAGGACGGGACTTAGTTGTCCTGGGCCAGAATCCCGTAGAGCTCCGGCCGGCGGTCGCGGAAGAAACCGAAGGCGGCGCGGTTGCGGCGCACTTCATCGATATCGAACGTGGCCTGGAGCACGCCTTCTTCGTCGCGGCCAAACTCCTGCACCTTGTCGCCGCGATGGTTGGCGATGAAGGATGAGCCGTAGAAGGTCTGGCCCTGTTCGGTGCCGATGCGGTTGGCGGCCACCACTGGCACCACGTTGGACACGGCATGGCCGATCATGGCGCGCTGCCACAGGTCCTTGGTGTCAAGGCCCGGATTGTCGGGCTCGGAGCCGATGGCGGTGGGATAGAACAGGATATCGGCGCCCATCAGCATCATGGCGCGCGCGCACTCCGGGAACCACTGGTCCCAACAGATGCCCACGCCGACCTTGCCGTACTTGGTGTCCCACACCTTGAAGCCGGTGTTGCCGGGGCGGAAGTAGAACTTTTCCTCGTAGCCGGGACCGTCGGGGATATGGCTTTTACGGTAGACGCCCATGATCTCGCCGTCGGCGTCCACCATCACCAGGCTGTTGTAGAAGTGCTGCCCGTCGCGCTCGAAGATCGACACCGGGATCGCCACTTTCAGCTTGGCCGCCAACGGCGCGAGTTTCACCACCGCCGGATGGATCGCGGCGGGATAGGCGCGGTCGAAGTTCTTCTCGGTCTCCTCGCGGCAGAAGTAATAGCCCTGCAGCAGTTCGGACGGCAGCACCACCTGGGCGCCGCCCTTGGCCGCCTGCTCGATGAAGCTCACGGTCTTGTCGATGTTCTCGGCCATATCGTCGCTGAAGGACGTCTGGATCGCCGCCACGGTGATCTTGGTCATGACTAGACCTCCGGCTGCTGCTGGGTGATGCAGTGGAACGAGCCGCCGCCGGTGATCACCGCGCGGGCGGACAGGCCCACCGTGCGCCGGCCGGGAAACAGTTTGCCGATAGCTTCCACCGCCGCGTCATCGCTGGCGCTGTCATAGAGCGGCACCACCACGGTCGAATTGCCGATGTAGAAGTTCATGGGATTGGCGGGAATGATCTCGCCGTCCTCATCGGTGACCGCGCCCGGCGAGGGGATGGTCATGATCTCGAGCTTGCGGCCCTTGGCGTCACGGGCGGTCTTCAAGGTGGCGATGATGTCTTTCAGCGCCTGGGCATTGGGATCGTCGCTGCCGGCCGGCTCCATACAGGCGACCACGCCCGGCGCCACGAAGCGCGCGATATTGTCCACATGACCGTCGGTGTGGTCGTTGAGCAGGCCTTCGTTGATCCACACCAGGGACTCGATACCGAGCGAGTCGCGCAGATTACGTTCGATGTCGCCCTGGGTCAGGTCCGGGTTGCGGTTGGGGTTGAGCAGGCACTGGCGCGTGGTGAGCGCACAGCCCTCGCCGTCCACATCGAGCGAGCCGCCTTCCAGCACCCAGTCGTTGCGCAGCGCCGGCACGCCGGCTTTGGCGGCTACCTGGGCCGCAACCTGATCGTCGCCGTCGAGGACGTACTTGCCGCCCCAGCCGTTGAAGCGGAAACAGGCGGCCGCGAGCCCCTGCGCGCCGTGCACAAAGATCGGCGCGGTGTCGCGGAACCAGATATCGCCGAAGGTCGCCGGAATGATCTCCGCGCCTTTGCCCTGCAATGCGGCCGTCGCGGACGCCACGGCTTCGTCGCCGCACGCCAGGATGCGCAGACGCTCGCCGCGGGGATTGCCGGTCTTAGGGTCCACGTCGGCGATCGCCGAGAACAGCGCCGCCACTTCGGCGCGCGCCGGCTCCAGGTCTTCCAGCCACAAATCCGCATGGCTGGGCCACGCCGACCACACCGCGCTGTGCCGGGCCCATTCCGCCGGCTGGAGAAAAGAAGGTTTGCTCATAGGGCGTTCCTAAAGGCGTTAGGCCGGCTTTTCAATCGCCGTCATGTGACTAAAGCGGCAGCCAGCCGCCGGCCCACAGCCAAATGGCCGCGATGAGCATGGACGTCAAGGCCATGGGCACGCCCGCGCGGGCAAAATCACCAAATGTCAGCGTCACACCCGTGGCCGCGGCCCGCTCGGCGACGATCAGGTTGCACAGGCTGCCGGTGAGCAGCAGGTTGCCGGCCAGGGTGGTAAGCACGGCGAGACCATAGAGCGCGCCCGCCGGCAGGGACGGCCACAGCGACAGGATCAGAATGGTCGCCGGCACGTTGCCGATGGTGTTGCTGACCAGAAGCGCGCCGGGAACCAGGGCAGTGAGGCTGTCGGGGCTGACACCGAGCGCGTTGGCCAATTGCAGGAGATCGGTGGCGATTCCCGTGGCGGCGAAAGACCCGGTCACGACAAATAGGCAGGCGATCAGCAGCAGGAGCTGCCAGTCCACGGTAGCGATCATGGCGCGGCTCTGGATCTTGCGGCTGATCATGAGCGCGGCGGCCACCGCCAGCGCCATGATCTCGCGCGGCGAAGGGGTGGCGAACAGGCCCAGCAGCGCCGCCGTCGCGATCAGGCCCTTGATCATCTGCGGCCGGCTCACGGTGTGAACTTGGGGCAGCGGCGGTAAAGCCGGTTGCGAGAGTTCTCTCCGCCACATGATCCAGACCGCGCCATACACGCAGCCCAGCGCCGCCAGCGCCGGCGGGCCGCACACCGCCACGAAGGGCCAGAAATCGAGATGCGCGGCCTGGCCGATGAGGATGTTCTGCGGATTGCCGATGAGCGTGGCGGCGGAACCGGCATTGCCCGCGCCCGCGAGCGCCATCAAGTAGGGCTTGGGATCGAGCCCCCGCGCCCGCAGGCCCAGGCACAGGATCGGCGCCATGGCGAAGACCACGATGTCGTTCACCAGCAGCGCCGACAGCCCGCCCGCGACCGCGATCACCAAAGCCAGCAGATGTTTCGGCTCCAGTTCAGCGGCGGCGATGCGGCCGGCACAGGCGTCGTAGGCTCCGGCCACGGAAAACTGCGCCGACAGGATCATGAGGGCGAACATCAAAACGATGGTCGGCGCGTCGATGGCGGCCCCCGCCGCGCCGAACGGCATGGCGCCGGAGGCCAGCAGGATCGCCACCGCCATGACCGCGATACCGGTGCGATCGACCGCCAGGCCCGGCATCCGCCCCAGCCCCATGCCGATATACGTAAAAACAAAGACAGCGAGCGCTATGGAGGTGACGGCAGCAGAAGTCATGGATAAAGAGAACACTGAAACAGGAGCATGAATGTCTTCGGGCAGCCTAACAGCCGACCGCCGCTTCGCCTACGCCCAGAGCCTGAAGGACGACGGCGATTTCGCCGCCGCCGCCGAGGTCATGGCGCAAGCGCTGGAAGAAGCGCCGCGCTGGGCCGAGGGCCGGTTCGCTCTGGCGGAATTGCTGGCGACAGCCGGCGATCACAGCGGCGCGATTGCCGCCTATCGCGCATATCTGGAGATCGAACCGGTGGACTCCATGGGCGCCGGCGCACGTCTCGCGTTGCTGGGGGACGCCACGGCGACATCGTTGCCGGACGCCTATGTGCAGCGGCTGTTCGATCAATACGCGCCGCGCTTTGACTCCGCGCTGGTGGAAAAGCTGCACTACAAGGCGCCAGAATTGTTGCGCGCGGCCATCGTCGCCGCCGCGCCCGGACGGCGGTTCGCCCGCACTTTCGATCTCGGCTGCGGCACCGGGCTCGCGGGCGCCGCGGTGCGCGATCTGACGGCGTGGCTCGGCGGTGTCGACCTTTCACCCGCCATGGTGCGGGTCGCGGACGAGAAACGGATTTACGATGTGCTCGAAAGCGGCGACATGCTGAAGGCCGTCACCGCCTTACCCCAACCCTGCGATCTCATGCTGGCGGCTGATGTGCTGGTGTATTGCGGCGATCTCGCGCCCCTGTTTCAAGCGGTGGCGCGGACATGCGCGGGGCTCTTCGCCTTCACGGTGCAACGTGCGGACAGCGGCACCTTCAATCTCGGCCCCGAGCAACGCTTCAACCACAGCCGCGCTTACATCCTGGGTTTGGCCGTCGCGACGGGCTTCACCGTTCTGACGCTCGAGGAGACCGTGACGCGGCAGGAGAAGGGCGCGGACGTGCCTGGGCTGCTGGCGGTTCTCAGTCGAGCGCCAGCGTGACCGCTTTCAGATAGGCGCTTTCCGGAAGCGCGGGGTGCACCGGGTGATCGGCGCTGGCGCCGGACACCCTCAGGATCCGCGCCTGGCGGCCGGCGTCCGTGGCGCCGCGGGTGACAGCGGCGATAAACTCATCCACCGGCGCGTTGTGACTGCAGGACGCCACGAACAAGAACCCGCCGGGCGCGGTCACCGCCGCGCAAAGCCGCGCC
>CANJOI010000198.1 GCA_947475365.1 Fidelibacterota bacterium
AATGATCGGCACGGGATACGTTGGACTGGTCTCCGGCGCCTGCTTCTCCGAATTCGGCATCGATGTGGTCTGCGTCGACCGCGACGCCGACAAAATCGCCCGCCTCAAGCGCGGCGAGATCCCGATCTTTGAACCGGGTCTCGACGAGCTGGTGAAGAACAACGCCGAGGCCGGCCGCCTGACCTTCACCACCGATCTCGCCAGCGCCGTCGCCGGCGCCGACGCGGTGTTCATCGCCGTGGGCACACCGTCGCGCCGCGGTGACGGGCACGCGGATCTCTCGTATGTCTACGGCGCGGCCGAGGACATCGCCGGCGCGCTCACCGGCTATGCGGTCATCGTCACCAAGTCGACCGTGCCCGTGGGCACCGGCCGCCAGGTGGAGCGCATCATCAAGAAGGCGCGCCCGGACCTGGAATTCGACGTGGCCTCCAACCCGGAGTTCCTGCGCGAAGGCTCCGCCATCAACGACTTCATGCGCCCCGACCGCGTGGTCATTGGCACCGAGAGCGAACGCGCCCAGAAGGTCATGCGCCAGCTCTACCGCGTGCTTTACCTGATCGAGACGCCGATCCTGTTCACCAAGCTCGAGACCTCCGAACTGATCAAATACGCGGCCAACACCTTCCTTGCCGCCAAGATCACCTTCATCAACGAGATCGCCGACCTGTGTGAGAAGGTGGGCGCGGACGTGCATGATGTCGCGCGCGGCATCGGCCTTGACGGCCGCATCGGCAAGAAGTTCCTGCACCCCGGACCCGGCTACGGCGGCTCGTGCTTCCCCAAGGACACGCTGGCGCTGGTCAAGACCGCGCAGGATTATGGCTCGCCCCTGCGCATCATCGAGACGGTCGTGGACGTCAACGAGAAGCGCAAGCGCCAGATGGCGAACAAGATCATCGCGGCCTGCGGCGGCAGCGTTCAGGGCAAGACCATTGCCGTGCTTGGCCTGACCTTCAAGCCCAACACGGACGACATGCGTGATTCCCCCAGCCTCGCCATCGTGCCGGAGCTGGAGAAGAACGGCGCCGTGATCCGGGCCTATGATCCGGAGGGCATGCACGAAGCCGAGAAGCTTCTGCCTAACATCCAGTACTGCAAGGACGCCTATGACACCATGAAGGGCGCCGACGCCCTGGTGGTGCTGACCGAGTGGAACGTGTTCCGTACGCTCGACCTCAAGCGCACCAAGGAACTGCTCAAGTCCCCTGTGATCGTCGATTTGCGCAATGTCTATACGCCGGAAGACATGAAGGCTGCCGGCTTCACCTACACCTGCGTCGGCCGCCCCGCCGCATAACTGTTCGGACTCTCGCCATGAGCTTCAGCCACACATTCCACACCAGCGTGCTGCGCGAATACGACATCCGCGGCATCGTCGGCGAAACCCTGTCCGCCGCCGACGCAATGGCCGTCGGCCGCGTGTTCGGGACCTTGATCAAACGCCAGGGCGGCACCCGCGTGTGTGTGGGCTATGACGGTCGCTTGTCGTCGCCCGAGATGGAAGCGGCGCTGGTGAAAGGGCTGGTGGCGTCCGGGATCAGCGTCGAACGCACCGGCCGCGGCCCCACGCCGATGCTGTACTTCGCCGCCACCGAGCGTAAGGCCGACGGCGGCATCATGGTCACCGGCTCGCACAACCCGCCCACGCACAACGGCTTCAAGATGATGATGGGCAGGAAGCCGTTCTTCGGCGAGGACATCAAGAAACTGGGCGCCATGGCCGCCGCGGGCGATGTGGACGATGGGGCAGGCAGCGTCACCGATGTGCCGGTGATCGAGGACTACATCAAGCGTCTGCTCAAGGATTTCGCGGGCGACCGCAAGCTCTCGGTGGTTTGGGACCCGGGCAACGGCGCCGGCGCCGAAGTGGTCACCAGGCTGGTGCCGAGCCTGCCAGGACATCACGTGGTGCTGAACGGCACCATCGACGGCACGTTCCCCGCGCACCACCCCGATCCCACGGTGCCCAAGAACCTCGAGCAGCTGATCGCCGAGGTCGCCAAACAGAAAGCCCATGTGGGATTTGCGCTCGACGGCGACGCCGATCGCATCGGCGTGGTGGACGGCAAGGGCCGCATCCTCTGGGGCGACCAGATCATGCAGATCCTGGCCGAGGACGTGCTCAAGAGCCATCCGGGCGCGCCGATCATCGCCGATGTGAAGGCGAGCCAGGCGCTGTTCGACGAAGTGAAGCGCATGGGCGGCCAGCCGATCATGTGGAAGACCGGCCACTCGCTGATCAAGAACAAGATGGCCGAGACCAAGGCGCCGCTGGCCGGCGAGATGAGCGGGCACATCTTCTTCGCCGACACGTACTACGGCTTCGACGACGCGATTTACGCCTGCATCCGGTTCCTGTCGATCATGGCGCGCGACCCCGGCTTCGACCTCTTGGCGCGCTACGACCGCATGCCCAAGATGATCAACACGCCGGAACTGCGCTTCCCGTGCGCTGACGACCGCAAGTTCGCGGTGATCGACGAAGTGAAGGCGCGCCTGGCGAAATCCGGCGCGCAGCTCTCGGACACCGACGGCGTGCGTGTGACGGGCAAGGGCGGCTGGTGGCTGCTGCGGGCGTCAAACACCCAGGCCGTGCTGGTGGCCCGCGCCGAGGCCGACACCGACGCCAACCTCGAAGGCCTGAAACACGAACTCGCCGCGCAGCTGCAGGCCAGCGGCCTGGAACTGCCGACGGAATCCGTAGGGCACTAACCGGGTCTATTTTCACATTCCCCGAATCGACAGGGGAAACCCTCCGGTTTACAATCCTGGATCGCAGTCCTGGATTGAGGGAGGGGGGAAATGTCTAGAGTTTTGTTCGCGGTCATCGCGGCCTTGGGGCTCGCGGCCTGTGCCACGCCACAGGCTAACATCGCTGCCACCGGCGGCGCCGCCGCGATTCAGCAGGAGAAGAACGAACAGGCGCGCCTGATGCTGGCGCAGTACAAGACCGATACCAAGCGCCTCTATGACCTGGTATCGCCGTTGTTCGCAGCGGCCAGCGATATTTGCGCCGCCGACAAAGTCGGCCCGACGTTCGGTCTGTTCGACGTGAGCACGGCGGAAATGTATGGCAAAGATTATCGCGCCGCCGCGGCTACGGAACTTGGCGTGACGGATGGGCTCGTGGTGACGTTCCTTGCTCCGGACTCACCGCTCGCCAAAGCCGGCGTGATGCCGGGCGACACCCTGATTGCCGTTGGCGGAAAAGTCCTTCCACCGGGCCGCAAGGGGTACCGGCAATTCATCTCTCAATATACGGCCCTCAAGGCCATGGCGCCGGTGGATATGACCGTGTCGCATGCGGGTGTGACCGGCTCGGTCACCGTGATGCTGGTGATCCAACCCAAACTCTTGTTGAAATACGACGCCTTCAATTCCGACATCAACGCGTTCGCTGATGGCGAGGCTCTCATTATCAATCGCGGATTGGTGCGCGCGTTTTCCTCCGACGATGCCCTCCTTATGGTGCTGGCCCATGAACTCGCCCACAATTGTCAGCGGCATATTGAATCACAGAAGACCAACAGGCTGATCGGCGCGCTGGCCGATGGCTTGGTGGCGGCGGCGGGCGGCGACACCGGAGGTGCTTTCGCCAGTGCCGGCGCGAGGGCCTTTTCTCAGGATTTCGAACGTGAGGCCGATTACGTCGGGCTGTACTACATGGCGCGCGCCGGCAAGCCGCTCGGCAAGGCGCGGGAGGCCTTCCGGTTACTGACGATCGAGACGGGTTCAAGTTTGAATGCCGCTTATGGCGCGACCCACCCCTCGAACCCCGAGCGCTTCCTGCGCCTGCAGACCGAGGAAACGGAGATTCAGGACAAGATTGCCAAGGGCGCGGCGCTGGTACCCGAGAAAAAGAAGTAGTCCGGAGAGGTCAGCCCGCGGCCATCTTCGCCGCCACCGGCGGCAGCGCCTTGCAGGCGCTCATGGGCTGGACCGAGATCAGGGCGCAGGCCTTGACCAGGTCCTTCTGGTCCAGGCCGTGGATCTGGGCGCGGAACAGCTTCTTTCCCGCGATCACGGCGGGTTCCACGATCGCGGTCGCGCCCGGGAACTGGCTGGCCAGCGACGTGGCGGCCTCGGAGGCTTCAGCGGTGGCTTTATCTTCGTTGCTGAAGGCGCCGATCTGGATACCCCAGGTGCCCGGCGGCGGGTTGCCCGCCACCGGCTTGCTGGCCACTTGGCCGCCGCCGTCATCCGGGCTCGCAAGGTTGGTGGGCACGGGTTTGGGGTTTTGGGCTGGCAGGGCGGCGAGCTTGGGCGCGGGCACGGGATCGACGTGGGTCACCCGCACGGGTGGCAGTTCGCTCGACTGGATCAGGGAAGTGATGGATTTGGACGGCACATATTGCTCGTCGCGGTCGCCGGCGGACTGCGGGACGTCCTCGGGTTTCTGCGCCGCGGCGGCGGCGAGATTGATCTTCTGGAATTCCTCGATGCGCTTGGCCGCCACCAGGGTCTCCGGCTTGCCGTTCAGGGCGGCGAAGCCGTCGTCCAGCAGGTCGACCATGTGGCGGTCGCGGGCGGCCGCGGTGGCCCCTCCGAACACGACGCCGATGATGCGTTGCTTGCCGCGTTTGGCGGAACTGACGAGGTTGTAACCCGAGGCCACCGTATAGCCGGTCTTGATGCCGTCGGCGCCTTCATAGGTTTCCAGCAGATGATTGTGCGTGCGGATGACCTGGGCGCCGTAGGCGAACTCCATGCGCGAGAACAGCGGATAATAGTTCGGGTGATCCTCGATCAGGTGCTTGGCGAGGATCGCCATGTCGCGGGCCGAGGAGAACTGGCCGGGGTCGGGCAGGCCCGAGGCGTTCTTGAAGGTGGTCTGCATCATGCCCATGGCGCGGGCGGTCGCGGTCATCTTCTCGGCAAAGGCGTCTTCGGTGCCGCTGAGATGCTCGGCGATGATCACGGCAACATCGTTGGCGGATTTTGTGACCTCGGCGTCGATGGCCTGGTCGACGGTAATGGTCTTGCCGCGCGGCACACCGATCTTGGTGGGCGCCTGGGAGGCGGCGCGGGCGGACACCTTCATGGGCGTATTCATGCGCACTTCGCCCTTCTTCAGGGCGTCGAACAGCAGATAAAGGGTCATCATCTTGGTGAGGGACGCCGGCGGGCTCGCGACATCGGCGTTGGCCTCGTGCAGCACCTTGCCGGTCTCGGCATCCACCACGATGGATTCATACTGCGGGCCGCCCGGACGGCTCATAACCATGGTCTTTGCGGGGGCCTTGGCCGCCTTGGCAGGGGCTTTTTTGACGGCGGTTTTCTTGGCGGGGGCGGCCTTCTGTTCAGCGGACCAGGCCGAAGGCGCGGGCAGGGCGGTCGCCACCAGGCATGCGGCAACCACCGCCAAACGGGCCAACCCTCGGATTTTCATCCCCTCAACTCCCAATTTCTTTTGTCACTCTTCAGTTGCCGGGCGGTTTTGCCGCGAAGGGGCGCAGATATCCTGCGGCCGGCCTCCTGGCCGTTCCCGTCCCGTGGTCCTTGTTCCTGTTTCCCCGCGAGGGGTGCCCTCGTTGGGGCGCGCCGGTTAACCCGGCAGAACCGAAACATACGCGTTTCGACTCGGGCTGTCCATAACACCGGCGGTAAGATGGCGGCGATGTGATTGAATCATATCATCTTTCAACTATCTTAAGAACTTCCGGCGGTAGTATCGCCTGATGGCGATTTCTCCCCTGTGCGGTGGACCCGCCGTTGGCAGGTCGCCGGTGAGGGCACCCATGCAGACAGGTATCGCGTTTCGCAGGAGCCGTACCTATATGCAGAGGTACCAACCGGGCGTCCGGTACCGGTGGTGGATTTCACCGCGTGCCGACCTGAACTTTGGTATGTTGAACCTTGAAGAGTTGAGCAGCGGCGGATCAGACGTCCAGATGAGCGCAAAGACCTCCTTCTCTCCGATCTCAGCCGCGTTGCAGACCGCAGACTCATTTCGCAGCGCGGCAGGCCCGCTTGATACCAACATGACTGGTCCGGGCGACGACCGTATCGGCGGCGGCAATGACGGCCGCACCAATACCGGCGTGGTGGTGAAGCCGCGCGCCAAGGTCAAAAAGCCGTCGATGTACAAGGTGCTGATGCTGAACGACGACTACACGCCGATGGAATTCGTCGTGCATGTCCTCGAGCGGTACTTCGCCAAAAGCACCGAGGAAGCCACTCGCATCATGCTTCATGTCCACCAAAAAGGCGTCGGGGTGTGCGGGGTGTTCACCTTCGAGGTGGCCGAGACCAAGGTCAACCAGACCATGGAACTGGCCCGAAAGAATCAGCACCCGCTGCAGTGCACGTTAGAGAAAGAGTAAGGCCCGCCCGCTGAGACAAGTTTTCCGAGGGCGGGTTTGTTGAAAAGGATACAAATCACTTGTCGATGCTGTCGCAAAATCTCGAAAAGACCTTGCACCAGGCGCTGGCCGCCGCCGCCGAGCGGCGCCACGAATACGCAACGCTGGAGCACTTGTTGCTCGCGCTGTGCGACGACGCGGACGCCATCGCCGTCATGCGCGCCTGCAATGTCGAGGTTGAGCAGCTGCGCACCGCCGTGCGCGACTTCCTGAACGACGAACTCAACGAATTGATCTCGCCCATGGGCGAGGACCCCAAGCCCACCGCCGGCTTCCAGCGGGTAGTGCAGCGCGCCGCCATCCATGTGCAGTCCTCGGGCCGCGAGGAGGTCACCGGCGCCAATGTGCTGGTGGCGCTGTTCTCCGAGCGTGAGAGCCACGCGGTCTACTTCCTGCAACTGCAGGACATGACCCGTCTGGACGCGGTCAATTACATTTCCCACGGCATCGCCAAGCGCCCGAACGCCACCGCCGAGCGGCGCACGGTGCACGGCGCCGAGCAGGAAGCGAAATCCGAAGAGGTGGTGAAGAAGGGCCGCGAGGCGCTGGCCGCCTACTGTGTCGATCTCAACGAGAAAGCCAAGGTCGGTAAGATCGATCCGTTGATCGGCCGCGAGAAAGAGGTCGAGCGCACCATCCAGATTCTGTGCCGGCGCACCAAGAATAACCCGCTTTATGTGGGTGACGCGGGCGTCGGCAAAACCGCCATCGCCGAAGGCCTGGCCCGGCGCATCGTCAACAAGGAAGTCCCGGAAGTCCTGCACGACGCCATCATCTTCTCGCTCGACATGGGCGCGTTGCTGGCCGGCACGCGCTATCGCGGCGA
>CANJOI010000199.1 GCA_947475365.1 Fidelibacterota bacterium
CCGGCGGCGGCGGCGCGGCCGCTGGCCCGCAGCCCGGAGGCCATGGCGGTGTACGCGAGCCTCGCCGGCGCCCTTGCGGTGATCGGCGGCCTCGCGGCCTCGCTGGCCTGGGACCTGCCCTCCGGACCGGCGATTGTCGCCAGCGCCGTGGTGCTGTTCATCGGCGCCCTGACCGTGCGGCTCAACGCACGCCCGGGCTCCGTCTGACAGGGCGTCCTCTGACGGCAACCCTTGTGGCCGTGGGCGCGTTGGAGGCCTTGGGCCTGCCGCCGAGGTCCTTCATAATGCCGCCTTCGACAGCCCGCGCCCCGGAACCCCTCTCTTGCGCCTGGTCCATAGCCCGCACCTTCTGGCCATCGCCAGCCCGACGGCGGACCTCCTGCAGTTCGCCCGCGAGGCGTTGTGGCTGGCGCAAGAACGCGACCTCACGCTCACCCTGGCGGTGCACCACGTCGGCAAGCTGTGGGCGCGCGCCACCGGCTCCGACCAGGCCGACGATCTCGAAGCCTTCGCCGCGCGCTGGAACATCACCCTGGTGCCGTGGCGCACGGGCGCCGATGTGGACGCAATCATCGATGGCTGGGCGGCGCGGCAGCCCAAGGCGCTCATGCTGGGGGTGCGCCGGCAGTGGTTGCTGCGCGCCGGCCTTCCCGCGGCCGTCGCGGGACGCCTGCGCCGCGCCGCGCGCGCGCGCGGCATCGAGGTCATCACCGATCCCGCCCAGGATGCCGGCAGCCCGGTCCTGGGGCTGGCGTGGCGCATCAACGAAAGCCGCCCCTGGTACCACGCCTATATCCTGTCCGCCGTCGCGGTCAGCCTGGTGGCGGTGGTGGTCAAGTGGCTGGACGGCATTGTCCCGTCGGAGAACCTCGCGGTCCTATTTCTGACGGCGGTGGTTTACAGCGCGAACGCTTACGGCATGGGCGCCGCGCTGTTCACCTCGGTGTTGAGCGTCGGCTTGTTCGACTACTTCTTCCAGAACCCGCGCTATGAAATTCACCCGGCCTCGCCGGAGGATGTGCTGCTGCTCGTGCCGTTCCTGACCATCGCCGCCATCACCAGCAATCTTTCGAGCGGATTGCGCCGGCAAGTGGCGCGCTCCCAGCGCCAGGCGCGCGAGGCCAGGGCGCTGTTCCAGCTCACCCGCGACATCGCGGTAGCGCCCGATACGGCGGCGATCTTCAAGGCCATCATTCAGCAGTGCAGCGATATCTTTGATTGTTCGGCGGTGTTGCTGACCCCGACCTCCGGCGCCGGCGGTGAAGTGCTGTCGCTGGCGTCCGCGCGCGCGCGCGCCGCGACCTTGCAGGCCGCCTATCCGCCCCACAGCATCCTCAGCCAGGAGGAGATCGAAGCCGCGCGCTGGGCCTATGCCTATGCCGCGCCGGCCGGACGCGGCACGCGCGTGAAGCCCGATCTGGGCATGATGCTGCAGCCCCTGGAAACCACCGAGGGCGCCGTGGCGGTCTTGGCGCTGAAGGATGTGCCCCGTGAAACACTGGCATCGCCGGGATTCCGCCGCCTGATCGGCTCCATCTGCCGGCTCGCGGCGTTGGCCGTGGAGCATACGTTGAGGAAGCGCGAGGTCGAGAATGCGCGCGTGGTCTCGCAGACCGAAGGCCTGCGCTCGGCCCTTCTGACGTCGATCTCACACGACTTCGGCACACCGCTGGCGTCGATCATCGGCTCGGCGTCCAGCCTGATCTCCTACGGCAAGACTTATTCCTTCGACGTGGTGCAGGAATTGCTGATCACCATCCTGGAGGAGGCCGAGCGCCTCAACCGGTTCGTGAAAAACGTGCTGCAGATGACACGCCTGGAATCCGGCGCCCTGGTGCCGCGCCTGCAATGGGCCGACGTCGGCGACCTGATCGCCACCGCCTTGGACGCCGCCCACCGGCGCCTGCAGCGCCACGAAATCTACGCCGACGTGCCCGACATGCTGCCGCTGGTGAACGTCGATTTCGTGCTGATGGAAAGCGTGCTGGTCAATCTGCTCGACAACGCCGCAAAATACGCGCCGCCGGAGACCGACATCCATGTGATCGCCAAACGTTTGGGCGACGAGGTGGCGATCGAAGTCACCGACCAGGGCCGCGGCATCGCCGCCGAGGACCTGGGCGCCGTGTTCGACAAATTCTACCGCACGCGCCAGCGGGACCGCACCGTGCCGGGGACCGGCCTGGGCCTCGCCATCTGCAAGGGCATCATCGAGGCCCACGGCGGCACCATCGAGGCCTTGAGCGAGGGCCAGGGCCGTGGCACCACCCTGCGCATCCGTCTGCCGGTAAAGGCGCCCGATGTGGCCGCCATCGCGGAGGTCTGAGCTGTGAGCGGCCCCAAGGTCCTGATCGTCGACGACGAGCCGCAGATCCGCCGCTTCCTGCGCGCCAGCCTGCAGGCCCACGACTACGACGTGTTGGAGGCGGAAAACGGCAAGGAAGCCATCAAGGCCTGCACGGTGCAGAAGCCGGACTTGGTGATCCTGGACCTGGGCCTTCCCGACATGGACGGCCTGGATGTTCTCCAGACCCTGCGCGAATGGTCGACCGTTCCCGTGATCGTGCTGTCGATCCGTTCCGACGACCAGGACAAGATCGGCGCCCTGGACCGCGGCGCCAACGACTACGTCACCAAGCCCTTCAGCATGGGCGAGCTGCTGGCGCGCATGCGTGTCGCCTTGCGCCAGGGGCGCGGCGATGCCGACGCCGGGCCGCTGGTGGTGGCGGGCGACATCGCCATCGATCTCGCGAAGCGGCTTGTCACCTTCGCCGGCCAGCCCATCAAGCTCTCGCGCAAGGAATATGATCTCCTGCGCATCCTCGCCTCGCACCCCGGCAAGGTCATCACCCATCAACAATTACTGCAGGAAGTCTGGGGGCCGGCCTATGTGGAGGAAACCCAGTATTTACGGGTCTATATCGGCCAGTTGCGCCAGAAGCTGGAGCGCAATCCCGCCGAACCGCAGCGCCTGATCACCGAACCCGGCGTGGGATACAGGCTTCAGGTCGGATGAAAAAAACCCCGCAGTGAATTCCTTTCACTGCGGGGCTTCAGTTTCCACTGGCGGCTGTTGGGGGGATGGGAGACGCCGGACCAGTGGGATTCCTAAAAACTCAAAACTCTGCTTCTCAAGCGAGGGCCATCGCCGTGTCGAGGCCAAGAGCGTTACGGAGATGGGCGCGGCCGCGCGACAGGCGCGATTTCACCGTGCCCACCGGCTCTTTCAGGATTTCGGCCATGCGGTGCTGCGAGCCTTCGTTGATGCCGAGCACCACGATCGCCTGGCGCTCGCCGGCGGACAGGCCGCACAGCGCCTTGACGGTTTCTTTCAGAAACACGCGGTTGATCTGGCGCGGCCGTTCGATGTGCTGGCTGGCGTCGCTGTTCATGGCGACGTAGCGCTGGTCGAGGGCCTGGCGGCGCTTCTGGCTCACGAACAGGTTGCGCATCAGGGTGAACAGCCAGGACTTGAGGCTGGTGCCTTCCTGATAGAGCGACTGTTTGACCAGCGCGCGTTCGACGCAATCCTGCACCAGGTCATGCGCGTCATCTTCATTGCGCGTGAGGACCCGCGCGAAGCGGGCCAGGTCCGGGAGCAGGACTTGGATCTCGGAGGTGAAAGCCTGGGCTGCGGGCTGCTTCTGCATTGCGACTCTCCATGGCGTTTAGTGAGAGGAGGTTCGCCTGGGTTCGCGTAAAGGTTCGATATGGATTGCGGCCGCGCCGCATAAAGAAAACATCAAAATCGGCCTACCCTCGCCAGGGATTTCCGGCCGCGGAACATTCATAAACTATTGTAATTTATATATTTATTACGCCCGGCGCGCTCACGGGCGGGCGTAAAGGCTTATAGCCGGCGGCCGAGGCGGGTGGGCCCAAGGGCGAGCCCGCCCAGGCCAAGAACGACCAACAGCAGGGCGGCGCCGTCGAGGCCGAGGCGTACGGAACTCGTGGCGTCGGGCTTGGCGCTATAGAGGTCAAGCAGGACGGCGCAGACGATGGCCAGATAGGCGAAATACTTTATGGGCATGGCGTGTCCCCACCCTCTTCGGGTGCTTGTGATTTTTGGTAGTCCCACGAGTCCCGACAGGAACGCACTAAATCGCAGGGCGTTGCACCGGTGGCTGGCCCCTCGCCGTGATCACAATAGAATCCATTTAATTCAATGTTTTAGGTTTTGGCTCCTGCGTTGTAACAAACCCCTGCCCTTTAACCTTTTCGCTTAAAGGTGGTGGTGTTAGCGTTAAAGCGCGGCGACGGCTGAGCCCGTGCGGGCGAGGGGATGATGGCGGGCGCTGGCTTCGAACGCATTGCGCTGAACCGCGTCACCTTCGGGGCGCGGGATGTGGACGTGGCGCTGGTGGAGCGCGACGGCTGGGCGCGCTGGGTCGCGGATCAGCTGACGCCGCCCGCGGGCGACGATGCTGATCTCGACCGCTATCTCCGCTCCCTCACCTTTCCCATACAGTACGACGCCTACGACGACGACCAGCTCAACTACCACTGGAAGGCGGTGAACGAGCCGGACCGGCCGCTGCGCTACCTGTACGCCTCGCTGCCGCAGATCTGGGACTTCACCCGCCGCACCCCCTGGACCGTTGCCTTCGCCGAGACCGGCCGTCTCGAGCTGGAGCTGTGCTCCGCCATCTACATCCGTAACGCCCATAGCAAATACCAGCTGCGGGAGTTCATGGCCGACTTCTGGCTGAACCATTTCAGCATCGGCAAGGGTAAGAGTTCCAAGGTCTCCAACCCCCTGGTCAGTTACGACCGCGATGTGATCCGCCCCAATGTGTTTGGAAATTTCCGGACGCTGCTGGAGGCGGTGTGCTGTTCCGCCTCCATGATGTGGTACCTGGACAACGCCGGCAGCAACGCCGCGTTACCCAACGAGAACTACGCGCGCGAGCTGATGGAACTGCACACCATGGGTGCCGGCGCCTATTTCGGAAAAAACCCCAGCGGCGCGGACGTCAGCACCAAGGGCTTCACCGACAACGACATCCTGCAGGCCTCGCGCGCCCTCTCCGGCTGGACCATCCAATACGGCCAGGCCTTCTCGGACCGCGAGGACGGCACGTTCTTTTTCAACAAGTGGCAGCACAACGATACCGCCGGGAAATTCTTAGGGTTCGATCTCTCGACACTCAGCGGCCAGGCGCAGGGACGCAAGGTCCTCGACCTTGTCGCCAACCATCCGGCCACCGCGCCCTTTGTCTGCGGCAAACTGGCGCGGCGGATCTTCGGCGACACGCCGCCGCAAGCCGTCGTCGACCGCGCGGTCGCCGCCTGGAACGCCAACCGCGACCAGCCCGACCAGATCAAACGCGTGCTGAGCGCGATCCTCCTGGATGGCCCCGAGATCGGCACCGGCCCGGCCCTCAAGGTCCGCCGCCCTTACGAACGCTTCATCGCCATGGTCAGGACCACCGATGTTGTCCTGCAGGCCGGCTGGAACTACGTCAACTTCTTCTGGGACCTCAGCGACAGCCCGTTCATCTGGCCGACGCCCGATGGCCGGCCGGACAACAATGCCTTCTGGCTCACCACCTATGCCCACGTCGTGACCTGGCAGTATTTGCAGGAGCTCGGCCAATCCGGCGGCCCGACCCTCACCTTTGCCGAACAGACGCCGGCCGAGGCCTTCAGATCGCCGGCGGCCTTGGTGGACTACTGGGTGCGCCGCATGATCGGCTATCCGCTGTCGCCGGCAGCCATGGATGCGCTGGCGGCGATTGTTTCCGAAGTGGGTCTGACCCCGCAGCCGGGCGCGATCCAGGCCTGGAACGAAGCCTTCGCCCGCAAGATCATCGCGACCATCGCCGCCGCCCCCGAATTCGTGATGAGGTAGCACCATGACCTTCTCACGCCGCAGTTTCCTCGCGACCGCCGCGGCCGGCGGCCTGACCCCGCTCATGCCCGGCCTCAATGTCGCTTTCGCCGACACCGCCCGCGACATCGCATCGGGCAATCAGGTGCTGGTGTTCCTGTTCCTGCGTTTCGGCATGGACGGCCTGTCGCTGATCGCGCCGGCCGAGGACGGCGCCTATCGCGACAACCGGCCGACCATCGCCCTGACCACCGGCGGCGCCGGCGCGGCGCCCTACCTCGACACCTATCAAGGCGTGCCGTTCTTCATCAACCCGGCCGCGCGCCAGCTCAAGGCCATGTACGACGCCAAGACCTTGGCGGTGGTCCATGCGGCGGGGGTTCCCACGGAGCTGCGCAGCCACTTCGAAGTGCAGGTGATGGTCGGCCAAGGCGTGGGGCGCACCGAAGCCGCGCCCAAAGGCCAGGGGTGGCTCGCGCGCCACCTGCTCGCGAAAAACACCGCGCGCTCCGATTTCTCGGCCGTGTCCGACGGCGCCGGCATGACCACCTCTCTGGACGGACTGGGCGGCACACTGTCGTTCAGCAATCTCGCCGGTCTGGGCGGCGCGCTGTATGGCCGCTTCGCCGACGCCATTTCCGCCATGCACGCCGGCGACAGCCCCCTGGAGCAATCGGTGCAGAAAGCCGTGCGCGTGGCGGCGGCCGTGCGGGAGAAGGCCAACGCGATCCCGGCCGGACCGCCCAACGGCAACTACACCTACGGCGGGCTGTCGAACGTACTGCGTCCCCTGGCGCAGGTGATCAAGATGGATGTGGGCGTGGAATTGGCGACCGCCGACTTCCTGGGCTGGGATCACCACGAATTTCTCTCCAATGCCTTCCCGCTGCAGGCGGCGGAGTTGGGCAACGCCCTGTTCGCTTTCAACGATGACCTCGGCCAACACGCCAAGCGGGTCACCGTGGTGATGATGACCGAGTTCGGCAGGCGGGTGCGCGAGAACGCCAACAACGGCACCGATCACGGCGCGGGCGCGGTCATGCTGGTGCAGGGCGCCGGCGTCAACGGCGGCAAGATGTACGGCGACTGGCCGGGACTGAAAGAAAGCCAGCTCGACCAGGGTGACCTGGCCATAACCACGGACTACCGGCGCGTTCTGGCG
>CANJOI010000200.1 GCA_947475365.1 Fidelibacterota bacterium
GTCCGACCAGTCGATCTGCAGCGCGTCGAAATTCCCATCCAGGTTCGATCCGCAGGCCACCAGGATGCGTTCCGCCGTGACGAACATGCTGCCCACCTGGGTGGGCGCGCCCGTCACCGCTTGCGCCGCCGTGATCACCTGCACCGAAACGTTGTCCACCGCGCCCGCGAAACTCGCGTCCTTGCTGAACACAATGGTGTCCGCCCCGCCCGGGGCGAAGAACGGCAGCCGGTAAGTGCCGGTCGCGGAGATGGCCGACCCGATCGCCGTCGCCCCATGCTTCGGCTGCACCGTGCCGGCCGAGCGCGTCACCGTCACCTGCAGCAGATGCCACGCCGCCAGACTCAAACTGACATTGGTGGACAGATCCGACCCCGTGCCGGCCGAGGCCGTCGCAACACCCGCCGCGATGCTCCACCCCGCGCCCGACGACCAGCCTACCGAGGAGGTGAAATCCCCATTGGTCACCAGCTCCGCGCCCGTGAAGTTCGGCGCCCACTCATAGATCGCACCGCCGCGCGGACTGGCCAGCAGGTTCTGCCCCCACGGCGCGAACGACCAGGTGCGCGGAAACAGCGTCAGCCCGCTCGACCCGCCGCCATATCCGCCCGAGCCATATCCCCCGGTGCCATAGCCCAACCCGCCCAGACCATCGGCCTGCCCCACGCCCAAGGCGTAGTCATACAGCACCGTCCCGCCGCCTGGCCCCGCGGTCGAAGCCGCCGCCGACGCATGGGTGATGGTATAGCTGTTGGCGTCGATCACGTCGGTCACCGCATAGTCGCCGCTCACGGTGATCCCGCCCACCGCCACAGCCCCCGCGAACGACACCTTGTCCAGCGCCACGCGCCCATGGGCGGTATCCGCCACCGTCACCACCGCCGACCCCGCCGTGGTCGAAAACGGATTGACCAGCACCCCGCGCTCCACCACCGGCGTGATGTCAAACACCGTGCCGTCCAGATTCATGGCATAAAGGCGCAAATGCGTCCCAAACGCCGCAATCGGATTGCGCGCATTATCGGCATAAGTAAAAGCGCCCCGGCAAATCCCCAGCAACGGAGAGGCCGACGCCCGCTCCCACCCATAGATCGTCTCCGGCAGCCCGCCGACAAACCGGATCTTATCCGCATCGGTCCAGCCGAGCTGATCCACGAGCGCGCTATTGTCTTTATCAACGCCTGCGCGCGCCGAGAGTGGCCGATAACTCATGGCTCAGAATCCCTTGCCGAAAATATTCATTGACGCCGAGCGACATGAGAGATGATCAATGTACGGCTTGTTCCCCGCCCGCGGGCGGCGGCGCCAGGGAAGCGATATCTAAGAGAGCCCGTGCACATGTTTTCCATCGTGTATCTCCCGATCGAAATTAAGCACCGCGAGCTGCCATCGCGTTTATTGATGGCCCATTATTTGCTGCACGCCGGCTATGCGGTGGTGATCGGAAATCAATGGTCTCTCTCCGCCAATCACGAGAACTTGGCCGAGGGACTTTTTTTATTTAAATCGATGAACGCTGTTCAGGCCCGGAGTATGGCCACGGCGCGCAAGGCGGGCCATGTCATCGTCGCAAGTGACGAAGGGGCCCTGGGCGCAGTAGACGAGGAGGGCTTCCTCCGTGAAGTCACCAATCTGGCCGCCGAGAATTGCGACCTCTTTCTCTCTCAAAGCCCTACCCACGCCGACATCGTCGAACGGAAGTTTCCCGGGCTGCGGGGAAGGGTTCACGTCGTTGGCAATCCACGCCTCGAGCTCTTCTTGCCAGAGTTGCGCCACGTCCTGAGCGACCCGCGTACGCAGGCACTTCGCCCCTACCTGCTGTTCGTCACCAACTACGGCACGATCAACAGCCTCTGGGCGGGCGAACGCGACCCGATGGAAATAGCCCAACTTTCTGGCGCATTCGACGGTCCAGAGCGTGAATCTAAGATGCGGAATTTCAGTGCGGCTCTTGCGTGGGAGCGCACGAATTATCAGGCGCTGCTCGATGTGGCGAAGTGGACCGCGAGGCATGTCAAAGGGTTGAACATTATCGTCCTTCCCGATCCCGGTGAACGCCCCTACCACTGGGAGCATGCCATGGCTGGGCTTCCCAACGTCACGGTCGTTTCGCGATCTGATCCTCACCCCTGGATAGCAAATGCGGCGCTGGTAGTGCATACCGGCAGCGCTGCGGTCGTTGAGGCCGTTTTACTCGACACGCCAGTTTTGAATCTTCTTCCCCAAGATCATCCATGCCGTGGCCTGCTCGTCACCCATTTAAACCCCACGGTACGCACGGCACCCGACGCCATCGCGGCTATTTATGCCTTTTTTACCAGCCGCTCCGGTCCGATCCCGGAGTTCCGGGGCAAAGCCGAAAGTGCGCTTCACAAGTACATGCCGGCAACCCGTGACAAAACCGCGGCCGCCTTCGCGAACATCATGATCAAGGAGCTATCCGCACGCGGTGCTGTTCCGGCTCCGGCCGGAGGACACCCAATACCCCCACGCGGCAGCTACAAAAGATGCCACAGGTCCGATGCCGATACGGACAATTTCACCACCGATAAGAGCGAGATAACCGCATGGCTCGGCTTGATCGCAGGAATTTCCGGCGCGGCGCCTGGTTTCACTGTCTCCGAGTTGGATGAGAGCGTCTACTTGATCGCCCCAACGCCCTAGGCGCGCCGTCATCCTGAATTTCCTGCTTCAAATATCCTCATAGCAAAAGGCCGCGCACTGCTGCTTTGGTGAAGAATGTCGTTGTTTTAAGAACCTGCGTCGCGTGACAAGACGTCCCTGTCTCGTATATTTTCTATGCGGCCTTCAGCAACCCCATTCACCTGCCCGGCCTCCCTCTCAGCGCCGGTGCGGGGTGAAGCGGTTTCAACATACTCTGGCGGAGCTATCGTGAAGAAAAAGAGCCAATCCGGAAGTACCCGTGGACGCGACCTCGCGATGAGCGAGCACAATTTCCAGATTATTATAAGAGCAGCCCCGAATTTGGTACGGGTCGAGTTTGGCGCCCCCATCGACGGCTTCGGCATGGAGTCTGACCGCGCCGAGGACCTCGCAAAGGCGATCCTGAAGGCCGTCGAAGACAGCCGCAAACCTGCCCCCCCGCCCGTGAGCGGCCTGCATGGCAGCGCAAAAGACTTCGATGCCGCCATCAACGACGCCTTCAAAAAACTCTAGCCGCACCGGTGATCGCCCCCGCTTCGATTGTCCCGCACCACCACCAATGGCCGCCCTGGCTGATCGGTGACCCCGCTGTTATCCTTATCGCCGCCCGGTTTGGCGGGTAAGGATGATCAGGGTCATTTAGCTATGGACGTGCTTTCCAGTCTTTTGGTTCCATTGGGCCTCATAGATAAGGTCGCGTCTCATAAGTCGGGGCTGAAAGTGCTCGCCCTTGGCCCGTATCAATCGCTCGTGGACGCTCTGGCAAAGTTCGGCTTTTCGCCTGCAACCACCCGCGTGCTCGACCTGGTGTCCGGCAAGAAAACGATATTCAGCAGCGAAAGCTAGGACGTAGGGATCGCCATCGGCATACCCATGACAAAGCGCGCGGCCTGGGACCGCATCGGCCATTTGATCGAGCGCCTGTCACCAGACGGCGTTCTCGCCCTGGCCTGCGAAGACCCTCTCACTTCCCTTACGCGGTTTGCCATAGAACCGAAATTCGAGTCCGACGACGACCCGCGCACCATTATCAGTGAGCACGGATACGCCTTCGCCGACGGCGACCTGCCGCAGCCAGTAATGCCAGACGGCGTATTTTCCCTGATAACCCAGCGGACCTAAACAGACGAAGTGTCGCCGTCAGTGTCGGTCTACGACCGCCCCCACTCACAAATCTGATTTTGTCGGCATCCGTCCAGCTAAGTTGATCCACGAGCGGACTGTTGTCTTTATTGACGCCTGCTTTGGACGGAAGAGGCTGGTAGGTCATGCTCGATCCAAACCCTTATCAGCCGCCGTCTTCCGGCGGGGGGTCTTCCGCCGTGGTGCCGTCAGGATTGAGGTAGCTAGCCTTGTCGGAGTAATCGCCTCCAGTATGGACCGCTCCGTCCTGAACGCGTGGCGGAACCTCCGCGAACCATTGACCGGCCGCGACCCAGGCCGCCTTGTTCGGGGAAAACACTCCGCTCAATAAATCTTCATCGGTTTGCCCCCATGAAGGCCGAGGGTTATAAGCTTCAGTGTCCGTGATGTCATACATGCGGACCTGTGAGCCCACGACTACCGGTCGTGCATAAGTGGCCATGTTAGTACACCCACCACAGAATGATTTCGCCCGGGCCGCCAGCCCCTGAGGTCGCAACGCCGGTCGTCCTGACGGCGCCGCCCGCCATCTCCGCTTCACACGCCAGCCAACCTCGCGGCCCGCCGCGCGCTATACGCGGCCCCGGTACCACGCCAGCAGCGCCGCCGCGCCCACCTCGAAATTCCGCTGCGCCGGGTCGCGCTTGCCGCGTCCCGCGAACATCCACTGGGGCCACTGCTCGTGCACCACCAAATTCTCCAACGCCTCGAACGCGAGACGGCTCTGCCCGCGCACATAATTGCAGGCGTCGCGGTATTTGCGCTCGGCGCCGGCGGTGTCCATTTCCTCCGGCATCCCGCCACGGCCCGCCGCCGTCAGGTCCAGCGCCTGCGGATGCGCCTTGCCGAACACCAGTTTGCGCAGCGCCGCGAAGTAGCACGCGGCGGAATAGGCTTCATCGCTGATGGCCTCCGCCCCCCGCGCCTTCAGGGCATCCAGCGGCGCGGTCGCCAGGCTCGCGTCCCGCGGCGAGATCGCAAGCCGCCGCGCCATCAGCTCCGGCGTCCCGGTATCGATCAGCGGCCGGTTGGATTTCGGCCTGCCGCCGCGGCGTTTCTTCTTGCTTTTTGCCATCGCAATGTTTCCCGTGAAACCTAAACTACCGGTATGCGCGCCTTCGCCGCCTTCAACGTGGCGTCGATGCGCTCCGCGGTCTTCCGGGCGCCGGGCTCCCCCGCCGCCCAGTCCGCCAGGAACCGCGCATGGTCCTCGTCCGTCATCATCCGCGCGGCCTCGGCGCAAATCTTCGATTGCCACGCCGCCTTCTTCTGCTCCGTCGTCCACGGCGTCTCACCCCTCAGGGACCGGACAACCGCTTTAAGAATCCTTGAATCTGATTCTGGTTCTGGACTCTGGCTTCTGGATGAACCCTCCCCCTTGAGCGCACCCTTGACCTCAGGGTTAACCCGCCCGGCCCGCAGCGCCGGATTGCCGCCGCGTTTGCCATGCACCGCGCCCGCCGCCGCCTTGTCCGCATCGCGCGTCATGCGCCGGGAATAGATCACGCCGTCCTCGTTGCGCGAGAACACACCCGCCGCGCCCAGCTCCGCCAGCAATGCACCGGTCTGATCGGACGGAATCCCCGCCAGCACGCTGAGTTGCGCCTCGGTCACCGCCCGCCCGTTCACCAGCAGGTGGCCGTAGGGCTTGGCCTCGTGCATCAGACACATGCACTCCAGCCACAACCCCAGCGCCGCCGGTGAACACAGGCGCAGCATCTGATCCGCCCGCCAATCCGACGGGTAGAACTTGAACCACGGATGATGTGGCATGCATGAAATCCGGAAGTCGCTGACGCGATCTGACTCGGTTTCGCCGGTCGCTTACGCGACCAACTTTCTTCGGCCGGTCGCTTACGCGACCAACTTTCTTCGGCCGGTCGCTTACGCGACCAACTTTCTTCAGCCGGTCGCTTACGCGACCAACTTGCTTCGGCCGGTCGCTTACGCGACCTCGGGCGACCTCAACCCGCAGCGCTGCTCATGCTTGCGGATGCCGTGAATGATGGTGGTGTGATCCCTGTCGCCGAAGGCGCGGCCGATGGCGGCGAGGCTCGCGCCCGTCTCCCGCGCCACGCGCCAGTAGGCCAGGTGCCGCGCCGCCACGATCGGGCGCGAGCGCCGGTCGCCCACCAGCATGGCCACCGTCATGCCGGCCTCCTTCGCCACCTCGGCGATGATCTCCGCGATCGCCGGCACCCGCGTCCGCACGGTCGGAATGGCGTAGCCGCGCTTGGGCAAATCCTGGCCCGCCGCGGGCGCCAGGCGGACGGAAGTGGGAACATCGGTCATGAGCGGACTCCTCCTCGAAATCTTGCCTACCGGAATGGGGTGGGGCGGAGGCCGGCCTGGGGAAAGGCGCGGCCTCCGCCGCCTGCGCCGACGGGGATAGGGGCTGATCGGCGCAAAAGGATGCATGCCGCATCCTCACGCGCATTATGAGCATTATAATGCTTTTCTCAACCGCGAAAAACGTATAGAAATGCGGAAATTGCGGGGCAGTGATAAATGCGTGATGATGCCGGCATGGCGGAAATCGATGACAAGCTCGCGGCCCAGCGCCGGCGGCAGCTCAAGGCCTTCATGGACGGCCAAGGCCTCAAGGCGCGCCCGTGGGCGATCGCCGCGGGCCTGAAGTCCGACGGCACCATCCGCAATTTCCTCAAGGGCATCACGCGCACGCTCACCCAGAACACGGTCGAGCGCCTCGCCCGCGCGGCCAAGGTGCCGGTGGCGGCGATTTTCCCCGAGGATCCCGCCGCGGCGCCCGAAGGCGTCGCAACGGTTGATATCCATAGCAACGCGGACACGAGACAGTTGGTTGCTGCTCGAAATGGCGCTGCTGTAAGTTTCCTGCAGGACAGACGCCCAGGCCTCGCCCGCGACCTACCAATCCGCGGGCACACAAAAGCCGGGAAAGAGGGGTTCTTCATTGACCAAGGCGAAACCTGGGGGTTTGCCATGCGTCCCGAGACCCTGCGCGGCGTCGCCGAAGCCTATGCGGTGAGAGTGCACGACGATTCCATGAGCCCGCGCTACGAGCCAGGCACGGTCTTGCTGGTGGACCCCTTCCGCGCGCCCAAACCCGGCGACAACGTCATCATCCAGCTCAGCGACGGCCAGGCGTTCGTGAAGGTCCTCCAACA
>CANJOI010000201.1 GCA_947475365.1 Fidelibacterota bacterium
CCGCATGGGCAGCCCGGGCCGCCGCGAAATCGGCCACGGCAAGCTGGCGTGGCGCGCGATCCACCCGCTGATGCCGGCGCGCGATGCGTTCCCCTACACGCTGCGCGTGGTTTCGGAAATCACCGAGTCCAACGGCTCGTCCTCCATGGCGACCGTGTGCGGCACCTCGCTCGCCCTCATGGACGGCGGCGTTCCGCTGCCGCGTCCGGTGGCCGGCATCGCCATGGGCCTGATCAAGGAAGGCAACGACTTCGCCGTCCTGTCGGACATCCTGGGCGATGAAGATCACCTGGGCGACATGGACTTCAAGGTCGCCGGCACCACCGCCGGCGTGACCGCGCTGCAGATGGACATCAAGATCACGTCCATCACCCGCGAGATCATGGAAATCGCCCTGCGTCAGGCGAAAGACGGCCGCCTTCACATCCTGGGCGAAATGGCCAAGGCCATGAGCGGCGCCCGCGAAACCGTGGCCGCCACCGCGCCACGCATCACCACGCTGATGGTTCCGAAAGACAAGATCCGCGAAATCATCGGCACCGGCGGCAAGGTCATCCGCGAGCTGCAGGAAAGCACCGGCACCAAGATCGACATCGAGGACGACGGCACCGTGCGCGTGGCCTCTGCCGATGGCGACAAGATGAACGAAGCCGTGCGCCGCATTAAGGACATCGTCGCGGAGCCGGAAGTGGGCGTCATCTACACCGGCACCGTTGTTAAAACCATGGACTTCGGCGCGTTCGTGAACTTCCTCGGCAAGCGCGACGGCCTTGTGCACATCTCGGAGCTCGCTCCGAAGCGCGTGCAGACCGTCGGCGAAGTCGTGAAGGAAGGCGATGTTGTGAAGGTGAAGTGCCTTGGCATCGACGACCGCGGCAAGGTGAAGCTGTCCATGAAGCGCGTGGATCAGGCCACCGGCGCCGATCTCGACTCCGGCGAAGCCACCGCTTCTTAAAAAGGGAAGGCCCCCGCTCGGGTATGAGCGGGGGCCTTTTTCTTGATGCAGATTCCCCGCATCATCGCCCACCGCGGTTCCCCTAAGCTCGCGCCCGAGAACACACTGGCGTCCTTTCGCCAGGCGGCCCGCGATGGCGCCGCATGGGTGGAGTTCGACGTGGTGCTGTCGGCCGATGGGCGGCCCGTGATCTTCCACGACGACGCCCTCGACCGCACCACCGATGGCGCAGGCCAGGTCGGCGACACGCCCTTCGACATCCTGCGCGATCTCGACGCCGGGTCATGGTTCTCCCGCTCTTACGCGGGCGAAATGATTCCAACTTTAGAAGAAGCCCTGGACCTGTTCGCGGAACTGGGCCTCGGCTTCAACATGGAGATCAAGCCAGCCCCTGGGCGCGAGCAGGAAACCGCCGTGGTGGCCCTGGCGACCGCGCGCGACTGTTGGCAGGGCCCTGTGCCGCTGATCTCGAGTTTTTCCCGCATCGCCGTCGCCACCGCCAAAGAGGTGCAGCCGGGCTGGCCGCGCGGAATTCTGTTCGATCATGTGGCGGAAGACTGGCGGGACGCAGCGGACAAGCTTGAGGTGGTATCGGTGGGCGCGAACCACCGGCACCTGAGTCGCGAGGTGGTTGCTGCGGTGCACGCGACGGGACGCAAGGTTACGGCCTATACCGTCAACGACGAGGCGCGGGCCAGCTTGCTGTTTTCCTGGGGCGTTGATGCGCTATTCAGCGACGTCCCCGGGGTTCTGCTTAAGAGTTTTCCTTAGGTTTCAAGGGCTTCTTGGTGTATCCCCTGACAGCAGCAAGCTTGGTTGAAGGGTTGGAGCGCACTATATTGCGCGCGGACTTTGCGAGGTCCGCTTTTGTCCGGGACGAAGAAGTATCGTGAAGGCGCTGAATCCGATTGTCATAGCCGGCCAGGAAGTCCTGCCGCTCGTTGAGGGCGGTAAAGGCGTGGCCGTTTCCAACGGACTGTCATCGGGCGCCTGGGCGGCGGCGGGCGGCATCGGCACATTCTCCGGCGTCAACGCGGACTCTTATGACGCCAACGGCAACTACATCCCGCAGGTCTACCACGGCCGCACCCGCAAGGAGCGCCACGAGGAACTGGTGAAGTACGCCATCGACGGCGGCATTACCCAGGCGCGCATCGCCCACGAAACCCGTAACGGCCAAGGCCGCCTGCACATCAACATCCTCTGGGAAATGGGCGGCGCCGAGCGCGTGCTCCACGGTGTGATGGAGAAGTGCAAAGGTCTCATCCAAGGCGTCACCTGCGGCGCGGGCATGCCCTACAAGCTGGCCGAGATCGCGGCGCATTACGGCCTGCACTATTACCCGATCATTTCCTCCGGCCGCGCTTTCCGCGCGCTGTGGAAGCGCGCCTATCACAAGTACGCTGAGCTGATGGGCGGCGTGGTCTATGAAGATCCGTGGCTCGCCGGCGGCCATAACGGCCTGTCCAATTCCGAAGACCCGCGCCACCCCGAGGACCCGTATCCCCGCGTCGCCGCGTTACGTGCGGTGATGAATGAAGCCGGCCTGCAGCAGACCCCGATCATCATGGCGGGCGGCGTGTGGTGGCTTTCGGAATGGGAACACTGGCTGGATAACCCCGAGATCGGCCCGGTGGCGTTCCAGTTCGGCACGCGGCCTCTGCTCACGCAGGAAAGCCCGATTTCACCGGAGTGGAAAAAGCGCCTCGCCGACCTGCGTCCCGGCGATGTGGATCTGCAGCGCTTCAGCCCGACCGGTTTCTATTCTTCCGCCGTGCGCAATCCGTTCCTGGACGAGTTGCACCAGCGCAGCCACCGGCAGATTCCCTTCACGCCGGAGCCCGTGGGCGCTCATGACACGGCGCTGTCGGTGGGTGCGCGCAAGCGCGATGTCTATGTCACCGCCGCCGACAAGATCCGCGCCGAAGCCTGGATCGCGGCCGGCTTCACCGAAACCATGAAGACTCCCGACGCGACCCTGATTTTCGTGACCGCATCCAAGGCGGAAGAGATCCGCGTCGACCAGATCGACTGCATGGGCTGCCTCTCGGCCTGCGCCTTCTCCAACTGGTCGCAGAACGAAGAAGGCTCGACGGGCCGCAAAGCCGACCCGCGCAGCTTCTGCATCCAGAAGACCCTGCAGAACATCGCCCACGACGGCAACGTCGACAACGAACTGATGTTCGCCGGCCATAACGCGTACCGCTTCGGGCAGGACCCGTGGTACCGCAACGGCTTCGTGCCCACCGTCAAACAGCTTGTGGAACGCATCACCACCGGCCAGTAGCCGCTTATTTTCGCGGCGTTAGCTCCACGATACGGAAATCAAACTCCCGCTCGGGTCCTTTGTAGACCTCGTACTGCAGCACCTGGTCGATGTCGTTGTCGGGGGTGAAGGTCAGCACCTTGGGCTTCAGCGCATAGAGGTCTTGCGGTTTCACGTCTTCCGACGCCGCGATGATCAACTCGTCGCCCTTCTGGCAGGTGCGTGCCGCCGCGCCATTCAGGATGCAGCAGCGGGAGCCCGGTTCGCCGTAGATCACATAAGTGGTGATCCGGGCGCCGGAATTCTTGTTCCAGATTTCCACGAACTCGGTGGGGTAAAGCCCGGCGGCCGCGCCGTGCTCAGGGTCCAGGGTGATGGAGCCGTGATAATGCAGATCGGCGCCGGTCACCCGGATGCCATGCAGCTTCGCCCGGATCACCTTCATTGTTCTCTCCGCCAAATACTGAAAAAGCGGCGCCAACATAGGCAGTTAGCGCCCGAAGAAAACACACGAGGGCGCGAGGGCAGCCATGCTGTTGCGAGCGCCATTGAAGGCGGGAGCGCCGCACCGTAGAGTGCGGACCAGGGGAACATATGACGAACATCCCAGGCCCATGAGCACGCAAGGACTGTCCGGCTTCTCTGACCTCGCCTCAGCCGCCGATTTCGGGGCGGCCGATGCGCCCGTGATCACGCCGGGCGCCAACCACCACAGCAGTGTCAGCCGCGCCATGTCGCCGCCGGCGGTGACCGCCGCCGTGACGCGCGGCATCTGCCGCTGGATGGACGACCGGGGATTTGCGAGCCTGATGGAATTCAAGCTGGGCAACGGCCGGCGCGCCGATGTGGTGGGTCTCAACGGCGCCGGGACCATCCTGATGGTGGAAGTGAAAAGTACGCCGGAGGACTTCAAGGGCGACGCCAAGTGGCTGGAGTACGTGCCCTACTGCGACGCGTTTTCCTTCGCCGTTCCGCCGCACTTTCCGTGGCAGATCCTGCCCGTGACCTGCGGCGTGATCATCGCGGATCACTACTCGGCCGCCGTGGTGCGCCAGGCGCCGCACCATCCGCTGCACGCCAGCCGTCGCAAAGCTTTGACGTTGCGGTTTGCTTTGGCGGCGGGCCAGCGGCTTAACGCCATGAGCGACCCGCGGATTCAGGATTATTAAGTCAGCTCAGCCGCAATACAGGCCGATGATGCGGCCGTCGTTGTCGAGTTCCACATTGAGCCGCTGGGGGCTCATTTCCTGGCTGATGCGGGCGCCGGGCGGCAGGATGCGGTAAGGCGCGGTGATGCGCTCTTCCTTGACGTACTGGCCTTCCGCCGGCGGCTCCTTGCCACGCGCAACCAGCAGCATGCCGATGGCCGGCACCAGTACATGGCCCCGGCAGGGCACCAGCATCTCGGGCAGGATGGGCTGGCGCACGGTCGGCGCCGGCGTGCCGCCGCCATACTGGGTGCCGAAAATCTCCGTCGTCCTGACATCGGCAAACAGGCGGCCTTCATGGCCGCATCCGGCCAAAGCCGTGCACGCCGCCAACGCCAGAAGATGTGTTGCTATCTTGGTCATGCGATCCCCTGCACCATCATCACCCAGGTTTCTTGAGGGAGGCAATGGTCGCCGTGGTCGAAAATGACGGAACCACGTCCGCCAGCAGCACCCGGCCGCCATAACTCTCGACCAAATCGCCGCCGACCACCTTGTCCCGGGTATAGTCGGCGCCTTTCACCAGGACGTCGGGCCGCAGCTGTTTGATCAGATCCAGCGGCGTATCCTCGGGGAAAATCACCACCAGGTCCGCCGAAGCCAGGGAGGCCATGACCGTGGCCCGCGCGGACTCGTTTTGCACCGGGCGGGTTTCGCCTTTCAGGCGTTTGACCGAGGCGTCGCTGTTCAGGCCAACCACCAAGCGGTCGCAAGCCGCGCGCGCCTGGTGCAGCAGCGAGATATGCCCGGGGTGGAGCAGGTCGAAACAGCCGTTGGTGAAGCCCACCTTCAGCCCCTGCCGGCGCCAGTCAGCCGCCTTGGCCGCCGCGGTCGCGCGATCCACGATCTTCCCTTCCGCGCCGGTCAAGCCGCTGTGCAAAAGCGCCGCCGTGAGGTCGCCGGTCGTGGCGACCGCCGTCCCCTGACGTCCCACGACAATCCCCGCGGCCACATTGGCCAGCCGCGCGGCGGCCACGAGCGGTGCGCCGCTCGCCACCGCCAGCGAGAACACCGCGATCACCGTGTCGCCCGCGCCGGTGACATCGGCCACTTCGCGGTTCTCGGCCGGTAAATGATACACGCCGCTGCTGGTCACCAGGCTCATGCCTTCGCCCGAGCGCGTCACCAAAATAGCGTCCGCCGCGGTGTGGCCGCGCAACGCCTGCGCCGCGGCGATAATGGCGGCGTCGGTGTCGGCCTTCATGCCCGTCGCTTCGGCGAGTTCCGCGCGGTTCGGCGTGATGATGGTGGCGCCGCGATAGCGCTCATAACCCGCGCCTTTCGGATCGACGATCACCGGTTTGCCGGCGGCCCGGGCCGCGGCGATCACGGCCGCGGCCAGGCCCGTGGTCAACATGCCCTTGGCGTAGTCGGAAAGGATCACGGCGTCGCAGCGCGCGACTTCAGCCGCGGCGGCGCGCCGCAGGTCGTCGAGATCGGCCGGCGCCAGCGGCATCACGGTTTCGCGGTCGGCGCGCAGCAGCTGATGGCCGTCGAGGCTGAAAAAGCGGTTCTTGATGGTGGTTTCCCGGCCCCGGGCCACACGCAGATAAGGATCTGTGTTGGGCAGTTTCGCCAGCAGTTCGCTGGCCTGCTGGCCGCCGCGATCGTCGCCGATGATGGAGACAAAAGCGCAGGAAGCACCGAGGGCGGCGATGTTGCGGGCGACATTGCCGGCGCCGCCCAGTTCACTGGCTTCGCGGGTCACGCGCACCACCGGCACCGGTGCTTCCGGCGACAGACGTTTGACCTCGCCGTACAGCGAGTGATCGACCATCACGTCGCCGACGCACAGGATGCGCCGGCCGGCGAAATCACCGACCAGCCCGGCAAGCGCGCTGAGATCTGGTATCTCGGGGCCTGACGTCATGGGGCCCGCCCTGCGTTATTGCGCGAGAAGCTCGCGGAAGAAATGCACGGTGCGGCCCAGGCCATCGTCGAGCGCGACCTTGGGCTCCCACGCCAGCTTGCCCTTGGCGACCGTGATGTCGGGGCGGCGGCGCACGGGGTCATCCTGCGGCAGCGGTTTGTGGATGATCTTGGAGGACGACTTGGCGAGTTTGATGATCTTTTCCGCCAGTTCGTACACCGTGGTCTCGACGGGATTTCCAATGTTGACCGGGCCGGTCACGTCGTCCGGCGCGTCCATAAGGCGAATGATGCCGTCCACCGTGTCGTCGACATAGCAGAACGACCGCGTCTGGTCGCCCTTGCCGTAGACCGTGATGGGTTCGTTCTTAAGCGCCTGCACCGCGAAGTTGGACACCACGCGGCCGTCGTCCGGCAGCATGCGCGGGCCGTAGGTGTTAAAGATGCGCACCACGCGGATGCGCAACTTGTGCTGGCGGTAGTAATCGAAGAACAGGGTTTCGGCGCAGCGCTTGCCTTCGTCGTAACAGGCGCGCGGGCCGATGGGATTGACGTTGCCCCAATAACTTTCCACC
>CANJOI010000202.1 GCA_947475365.1 Fidelibacterota bacterium
AGAAGCCCATGATCTTTTCGCGTTCCTCGAAGGTCCACAGGAACGGCGTCATGGCGCCCACGTCCATGGCGTAGGACGCGATGTTCATGATGTGGTTGAGGATGCGGGTCATCTCGCCGAACAGCACGCGGATGTACTGCGCGCGCTTGGGCGGGGTGATGCCGAGCAGACGTTCCACCGCGATGGAGAAGGTCTGCTCCTGGTTCATGGGCGAGACGTAGTCCAGGCGGTCGAAGTACGGCACCGCCTGCAGGTAGGTCTTGTACTCGATCAGCTTCTCGGTGCCGCGATGGAGCAACCCGATGTGCGGATCGCAGCGGTCGATGACTTCGCCGTCCATCTCCAGCACCAGGCGGAGCACGCCGTGAGCGGCGGGATGCTGCGGACCGAAATTGAGGGTGTAGTTCTCAATTTCGGTGTCGTTCTTATTCTTCACCAGAATCTCGGACATCTTACGCGCCCCCCTGCTTGGCGGGCGCGGGCGGAACTGCCTTCTCGTCGCCCGGCAGCACCTTCTGGATGCCTTCCCACGGCGACAGGAAGTCGAAGCTGCGGAAGTCCTGGGCCAGTTTCACGGGTTCGTAGATCACGCGCTTCTGGTCCTCGTCGTAGCGGACTTCAACGTAGCCCGTGAGCGGGAAGTCCTTGCGCAGCGGGAACCCCTCGAAGCCGTAGTCGGTGAGGATGCGGCGCAGATCGGGATGGTCGGAGAAGTACACCCCGTACATGTCCCAGACTTCGCGCTCCAGCCAATTGGCCGAAGGCCACACATCGCACGAGGTCGGGATAACCCCCTCTTCCGCCGTCGCCACCTTCACCATCAGGCGCAGGTTCTGTTTCATGCTGAGCAGGAAATACACCACCTCGAAGCGCTCGGCGCGCTCCGGATAGTCGGCGGCGGTGATGTCGATGAGCTGGCTGAAGGTCATCCGCGCGTCGTCGCGCAGGAAGGTCAGCACTTTGATGATCGACGACGGCGTGGCGGTGACGATCAGGTTGCCGCGCTCGACCACGGCCGAGACGATATCGGCGCCCAGCGACGCGCTGATGACGCCGGCGATCTCACGAAGTTTTTCAACGGATGTTGTCATGACGATTATCGATCAATCGTGCCGACGCGGCGGATCTTCTTGTGGAGCTGCAGGATGCCGTACAGCAGCGCTTCCGCGGTCGGCGGGCAGCCCGGCACGTAGATATCCACCGGCACGATGCGGTCGCAGCCGCGCACCACGGAATAGGAATAGTGGTAGTAGCCGCCGCCGTTGGCGCAGGACCCCATGGAGATCACCCAGCGGGGCTCGGGCATCTGGTCGTAAACCTTGCGCAGCGCGGGCGCCATTTTGTTGGTGAGGGTACCGGCGACGATCATCAGGTCCGACTGGCGCGGGCTGGGACGGAACACCATGCCGAAACGGTCGAAGTCATAGCGCGCCATGGCGACGTGCATCATCTCGACCGCGCAACATGCCAACCCAAAGGTCATGGGCCACATGGAGCCGGTGCGGCCCCAGTTGGCGAGCGCGTCAACCGACGTGAGCAGGAAGCCCTTGTCCTGGAGCTCGCCCGCCACCCGCTGCATCACTTGGGCATCGGCGGCGGTGGTCGCCCGGATCGGGTCCGTGGCGGCCTGGGCTGGAACGGTTATTCCCATTCCAACGCTCCTTTCTTCCACTCGTAAATGAAACCGATAGTCAGCACGCCCAGGAACACGATCATGGACCAGAAGCCGAAAATCCCGACCCGGCCCAGGCTGACGGCCCAGGGGAACAGGAAGGCCACTTCCAGGTCGAAGATGATGAACAGGATCGACACCAGGTAGAAGCGCACGTCGAACTTGGAGCGCGCATCGTCGAAGGCTTCGAACCCGCACTCGTAGGCCGAGGTCTTTTCAGGGTCAGGACGGGAGGGGCCGGCGATCAGCGACGCAATGATGATCACCAGCGCAAGGCCAAAAGCGATCCCGAGGAAAATCAGGATCGGCAGGTATTCGACCAAAATATTCTGCATCGGCACCCTAGCCTGGACGTTCAAGGGCGGCCCCGGCGGCAATTCGCCAAAGCCATTTTTATTATTATTTACAGGCGGTTGAAAGGATTTCTGGATGTATCACTACAACCAGCTCCGAAGCCCCCGCTCCCACCCGGTAAAACACGCGTGATCTAAACGGCGCGACTTGTCCGAGTCAAGCGCACTGATGGCGGCAATGCCCTTGACCGGGCGCGATTTTTTGGCGCTGGCAAGCGCCTGCCGGGATTTGCGGGCGGAATTCCTGTCAGGGCCTCAACGTCGCCCCGGACATATCCGGGCGGGTCGGCGGGCTCTGGGGCGTCCCGCCGACGGTGCCCGGCACCAGATCGGGCCGCACCGGTGTGGGATCAACCCGGCCAGGAGCGATGGTAATGACCGAGCCCCCCTGGTTGATACCGCCAGGGGTGAAGGTGAATACGCTGCCATCCTGGGGACGGTCGGGCACAAATATCCGCTCGGGGGCCAGCACGCCGGCCAAGCCGCCCGCCACGCCCCCCGCAACACCCCCCGTAACACCCAACGCGCCAAAGCTTCCCTCCAACTGGACCACCTGGCCGCCGAGGTCGGTACGGAGCACCCCGGCCAGCGTGCTCTGGGCGATGCCGGCGGTAATGGTGCCGATGCGGATCTGGCTTGAGTCCAGGGCGGTGGCGAAGCCTGCCACCGACAAGTTGGCCACCCGGGTCGTGAATTCCGGGGGCAGTTCGGCGAGGACCGTGCCGGTCACCAGCGTCGCGCCCATGACGGCGCCCCGCGCCACGGCGTTCTGGCCCTCGGTCAGTTTGGTATCGGCCAGTTTGGAGTCCGCCAGCGCCATGCCGCCGATGCGGCGCCGGCCTTCGGCATCAATGCGCACCGGCCCCGCCACCAGCACATCCCTGCCCGCCTGCGGCCCAGCCTCGGGCAATACCGCGAGCGAGGTCGCCACAACCACATCGTCGCCGCGCCGGAGGCCCGACACCGCGACCCAATCGCCGGCCTTGAGACGCGCGAAGTCCCAGCGCGGCGCCAGCGCCGTGGAGCGCACGGTTTGCCCGGCGATCACGGCGGTGACGCCGTCGGGTGTGACACTTTCCACCGGTCCCGCGACCGCCACGCGCACATTCACAGCGAGGGCCGTGAGTTGCCCTTTATCCTTAAACGCCTCCACCTCGACCACATGGCCGAGCCGGATGTCGCCCGCGGCCGCGGGCAAATTCTCTATTGTCACCTTGGTGGTATCGGCCAAAGCGATCTCATAGCCGTTCACGCAGATGGATCCGAAGCCGGTGACCACGCCGATGATTCCCGAGCCGCCCATGCCCCGGTCGCCATTCCGCGCGACCACGCCGGTGCCGCCCATGCCGCGGTTGTCGGCGCCGGACACACCGGTTCCGCCCATGCCGCGATCCGCGGCGACCAGGCGCGTCAGCACATCGGTTGTAGCGCCGGTTCCGCCCATGCCATCGGGGCCGCGCGCCAGACGGCAGACCGCGGGGCGTTCATCGACGCTCGCGCACGCACTCAGCGCGGCCAGCGCCGTCGCCACGGCCAAAGCGCGCAGCAGCAAAGTCATTTGGAGGACTCATCGGGCTTGGTGGTGTCGGACTTATGCGTGTCGTCCGGACCTTGGTAATAGTAGAGCCCCAGCGCCATGCGGTAGTCGGCGCCCGGCTTGCCGGCATCGCGGTCCGCGCGGGCGAGCGCCTCGCGGTTGAAGGTGAGCAACGCTTCCGTGCCCAACTCACGCGCCCGCACGGCGAGATGTTTGACGCTCTCCTCGGTCAGCTTGTCGTAATAGACGGCGCGCTCCATGAGGGGCGCACCGTCTTCCAGGACGTTATGCACGCTCGCCCCGATGTGGTCGGCGACATTGCGGCCCAGGAAATAGGCCTTCTCGTCGAATCCCCCGCGCGGCACGAAGCCCGCGCCATTGAGCGTGACCAGGTCGCCGTCGAGAGTCGCCAGGCCAAGGCGCAGGAGTTCCTCGAGGATCGCCTTGGGCCGCACATCCTTGGAGACTTCACGCATCAACCCGTCGAACGAGGGCGCGGCCGGATCCGCCGATGTGCGCGGCAAAGGCATGGGTTTGCCGGCGGCGTCGCGGTATCGGTCGTCGCCTGCCCAGATGGCCATCAGGCGGGAGCCGAGGGACAATGCCTGCGGCGGGCTCCGGTCCGGCGGCGGGGCTTCCTGAATGCGCTTGATGTCGCGGCGCTGCAGGCCCGTCAGCACAGATAGCCGGCTCACACTGGGAGCGCCCTCCTCGACCCGATACTGGGTTTCGGCCACCTGGACATAGACCGCTTTCAGCAAATTCGTGAGGTAAGGCAACGTGATGCCCTTGGCGATCAGCAGGCGCACCAAGGGCCGCGCCAGCGCCAGGATCGCCCGCACCAGGCTCTGGGGGGGTTCTGAAAGAGGACCGGAAGGCAGGTCGGACAAGGGCGCTTTCGCCAAGGGGTTCAAAGAAGAGCTTAGACTTATCACGTTGTGGGCAAAATCCCCACAAAATTCTCTTGACCGCCCGCGTGGTCATCCCTACCGTGGCTGCGCGTGTGTATTTAACACACACATCACAACCCCGGCAGGAGAAGCCCCGTGAAGTCATTGTTCGCCCAATGTGCCCTCGCCGCTTTGGTGGCCGCCGCGGTGACAGCCTCGGTCTCCAGGGCGCAGGATTCCCGTCCCGGCATCGGCGCACAGATTGAAGCCCTCGGACTGGACCGCGCCGCGCTGAAATCCCAACTCGAAGCTTTGAGCCGCGACGAGCGTGCCGCCTATCTTCAGAGCCTGGGCGTACACCTGCCGGAAGGCATCGCACGGCCTGAGATGGCGGCCAGCGACAGCATCATGATGGCGGCCTTCTGCGGGCCGGTGAGACTCCGGTAGTCTTCTTTAACGCGCGCCACGAAATCCTCACAAGAAGTGACCAGCGCATAAGCCCTTCTGAGCTCTGCGCATTCCTGTGGTCCCAGCCTACGGCGAAGAATTAAAAAAATTCTTAAGACTTATTTACGGCTTCGCCCCGGTAGCGCGCGCTGCCCGTTCCCGGAAAATCCGCTCCAGCGCCGCCTCGAATCCGCGGCAGAACCGGTCCACCTGGAATAGCGGGCTGCTGTAGCGTGCATCGGCGAGCCGCCCGCGAATCTCGTCCAGGCCTTCCGGATCCATCGCCAGGGCGACCGCGCGGTCCTCATAGGCTTCGCCTGTGCTGACAATCATGTCTTCGAGGCCGAGCGTGCGCAGGAAGGTTGCCGCGATCCGCCCGCCGAACCGGGCGCCTTCGCGGGTCAGCAGCGGCAGGCCCGCCCAGAGGGCGTCCAGGGCGGTTGTCGAGGCATTGAGGTTGAAGGTGTCGAGGAACAGATCGCACAGCATGTGACGGCCGAGATGCCGCGCCTTGTCGGGCACACGGGTGGCGAAAATCAGCCGCGTGCCGTCAACGCCCAGCGCCGCCGCGGCGGTTCTCAGGTTATCGGCGGCCAGAGGGCTGGAGGTCTGGGACAGCCAGAGCACGCTGTTGTCGACGCGGGCGAGTATCCGCATCCAGCTCTCGAAGACCGCGTAATCGATTTTCTCCGGGTTGTTGAAAGCGCAGAAGACGAAGGCGTTTTCCGGAAGGCCGGCTTCGGCGCGGCTGGGCGGCGGCGCGATCGCATGGGGTGAAGCGCAATGGTAGCACTCCGGCAAACGAATCACTTTCGCCGCGTAGAGAGATTCCTCCCCGGGCCGCACGACCGTCGTATCGGCGAAGAAGTAGTCGATGGCCGCAATGTCGCAACCGCCCGCGTGACCCAGCCAGTACACCTGGATCGGCGCCGGCCGGGCCGCGACCGGCACCAGGGTCATATCCATGTAGCCGTCGAGATAGATCAGAATATCGAGGTCGCGCGCCGCGATCACATCGGCGATCTGAGTCTCCGCCTGGGGTAGCTTGATGAAATGCTCGGCGCCTTTGGAAATCGTCTCGGTGTAGCGATCCTGGCCGCCGGCGGCGCGGTGAAACACATGGACCTCGAAGCGCGTGCGATCGTGAGCGGCGAACAATCCCGCCGTCACATGGCCGATCGGATGATCGCCGAAAGCCGTGGAGAGATATCCGATCTTCAGCCTTCGCCCGCCGGCCGCGGTGACCGACTTCCGGCGCGGCGGGCCCGCCAGGGCCGCCAGCTGCCGGTCGAGCGCGGCGACGACGTTCTGATAAATTCCATGAGGCTGCGGCCTCATGACGGTCTGATAGGCGATGCCCGCAAGCTGACGCCAGTCCACGGCATCGAGATCGCTGTTTTCCAGAGCTTCGGTCAGTCTGCGGTGATGCGCATCGGCGTCCTCTAGGCGCCCTTCCCCGCCATCGAGGGTCAGCAGCCGGCTGAGGGCCACGACATGCCCAGGCGCTTTGCGCAATATGGCGTTGTATTTCTCTCTCGCGGGACCAAAGAGTTTTTCCTGCTCGGCGGCCAGCGCTTCCGCCAGCAGTGTCGCCACATCGGGCTGATAGCGTTCTCCGATCTCCGCGAGCAGCGCGCCCGCGACCGGATGGCCAGGATCGCGCGCGACCACGCGGCCGAGAATCTCACGCGCGGCCGTCAGTTGTCCGAGTGACATTTCCGCCCGGGCGAGATTCACGAGAACCTCAGCGCCCGCCGGCGTCAGCTTTGCCGCCTGGCGGAAGGCCGCCCTCGCCCCTGACCACGACCTGAGCTGGGTCCGGACATTGCCGAGCATGGTCCAGATCTGGGGATCGCCGGGAGATGTATGGGTCCTGGCTTCGAGCGCCGTCGCGAGGCGGTTGAGCACCGCGGCCGCCGCGCCGTGCTGGCCGGCTTCGGCGCAGGCGGCGGCCAAAGCGTTCAGCAGCGCG
>CANJOI010000203.1 GCA_947475365.1 Fidelibacterota bacterium
CGAGCTCGCGGTAGGCGTCGACGCCGAGCGCGCCGTGGCGCTTGGAGAGCTTGGCCCCGTCCGGCCCATGAATGAGCGGCACATGGGCGAATTCGGGAACCGGGAAGCCGCAGGCCAGGAACAATTGGGTTTGGCGCGCCGCGTTGGTCAGATGGTCCATGCCGCGGATGACATGGGTGATCCGCATGTCGTGGTCGTCCACCACCACCGACAGCATGTAGGTGGGCGTGCCGTCGCCGCGCAGCAGCACCATGTCGTCCAATTGCGCATTGGCCACCGTGACCGTGCCCTGCACCAGGTCGTTGATGACGGTCTCGCCTTCGGTGGGCGCGCGCAGGCGGATCGCGGGCTTCACGCCGGCGGGCGCTAGGCTCGGATCGCGGTCGCGCCAGCGGCCGTCGTAGCGGATCGGCAGCCCCTTGGCCTTTTGCTCCTCGCGCATGGCGGCGAGCTCTTCGGGCGAGGTGTAGCAGCGGTAGGCGTTGCCGGACGCCAGCAGCTTCTCGACCGCCGCGCGGTGGCGGTCGGCGCGGGCGAACTGGAACACGACGTCACCGTCCCAGGGCAGGCCCATCCACTTGAGCCCCTCGATGATGGCGTCGATGGCAGGCTGGGTGGAGCGCGCCCGGTCGGTATCCTCAATGCGCAGCAGGTACTTGCCGCCGGTGTGCTTGGCGTACAGCCAGTTGAACAGCGCCGTGCGGGCGCCGCCGATGTGCAGGAACCCCGTGGGCGAGGGGGCGAAGCGGGTCACGACGGTCATGGGAATTGCGGCTTTTCCGGTAAAAGACGAGGGTGGTTTAGCATATCTTCAAGAAGGGTACAGGCTGGGGATTTGCCCGCCATGAGCGAGCGCCTGGGCGATATTTGCGAGCAAGCGGGGAGCAGGCCGGAGGCGTCCGCCGGCGCCCTGCTGACGCGTGCTGCCGCGAATGTGCATGGGCAGATCGCCGCCCAGGCCGACCGCATGTTCCTGTGGCTTGTGGTGGCGTTCGCGGCGGGGATCACAATGTTCTTCACCTGGCCGCTCGATCCGCCGGCGGCGACCGGTCTTGGGATAGCCGGCTTGGGCGCGGCCGGGGTTGCGCTGCGGCGGCGCGCGGTTACCGGGATTGCGCTCGCAGTCATGATGTTCGGACTTGGCCACGCCGCCGCTGAACTCAGGACTTGGGTCGTGAACGCGCCGTTGCTCGACCACGAGGTGGGGCCGTTTCAATTGCGCGGGCGTGTGGTGGATGCGGACAAGCGCCCGGAAGGCAATCATGTAGTGCTGGCCGATGTCATCCTGCCGGGCGTGGCGTCCGCGGATACGCCGCGCGCCATCCGCGTGACGCTGCCCGCGGCCCACGGACTGCCGCGGGTGGGGAGCCGCATGGGCGTGCGCGCCATGGTGGGGCCGGTGGGCCGGCCGGTGGCGCCCGATACATTTCAGTTTCAGCGGTTTCTCTATTTCCAAGGGATCGGCGCCAGCGGGTTCGCGGTGGGACGCTGGTATCCCATGGCGTCCAGCGATCCGGTGTCCTGGACCGCCGGCGTTCACGCCTGGACCGAATCCCTGCGGCGGTCCATTGGCGACCGCATCGCCACGCTGGTTCCCGGCGAAGACGGCACTGTGGCGGCGGCGCTCATCAACGGCGAGCAAAGCGCGATCCCGCAAAGCCTGCAGGAGGCGTACCGGGTCTCCGGCATCGCTCACATCCTTTCGGTCTCCGGTGTGCATTTGAGTTTATTGGCGGCGATTGTCTTCTTCGTGATGCGCCGGGGCTTCGCGCTGGTTCCGGCCATCGCCCTCAGGATCGACACCAAGAAGGCCGCCGCGTGGACCGCCTTGGCGGCGACCGGCTTCTACCTCGTCATCTCCGGTATGAGCGTGCCGGCGATCCGCTCGTTCCTCATGGTGGGGATCGTGCTGGCGGCGATCCTGGTGGACCGTCAGGCGATCTCGCTGCGCAATGTCGGTTGGGCGGCGCTGGCGCTCATGGCGATTTATCCCGATGCGATTTTTGGTGCGAGCTTCCAGATGTCGTTCCTGGCGGTGCTCGCCCTGGTGGCGGTGTACGAGCAAAGCTGGGCCAAGGCCAACCTGCGCCGGACCGACGGCAGCCTGGATGTGCCGCGCGCGATCGCGTTCTACATCTTCGGTCTCGTGGTCGCGGATTTCGTGGCGGGCGGGGCGACCGCCATTTTCGCCGCTTATCACTTCAACCGGCTGCCGACCTATTCGGTGCTGACCAATCTCGTGGCCGCGCCGTTGACGTCTTTCTGGATTATGCCAGCGGCGGTGATCGCGCTCATTCTCATGCCCTTTGGCCTGGACGCCTGGGCGGTGCGAATCATGGGCAAGGGGGTCGCGCTGCTCGACGGCCTCGCGCGCGAGGTGGCGGGCTGGTCCGGCGCGCAGGTGCACATTCCGCCCATGAACGCCGCGCTGATGGCGGGCGCGGCGGCCGGCATGATTTTCTTATGTATATGGCGCGGCCGCCTGCGCTGGGCCGGGCTCGCGCCGGTGGTGGTGGCTTTGGCGCAGCCATTCCTGACCCCGCCGCCGGATCTGTTGGTGGACGACACCGGCCGCGTGGTGGCGGTGAGCGATGCGGCTGGCCACCTCGCCATCCGTCCCAGCCGCGCAGGACGTTTTGTGCGCGAGGTCTGGCGCGAGCGCTACGGTGTGTCGGAGCACATCTGGCCCCGTGCGCTGCACGGCGCCGTCACCATCGGCAGCGATGCCTTGGGACTGGAATGCGACGCCGGCGGCTGCCTGTTCAGCCGGAGCGGCAAGACCGTGCTGATCGCCACGACGCAGGAGAAGATTCTGGCGCTCTGCGCCCAGGCGGATATGGTGGTCACGGGGCTGGAGGCCGCCTGTCCGCAGACGGCAGTGATCGATGCCGCGCGCCTCAGGCAGGCCGGCGCCCATGCCCTGTGGCTGAGTGAGGGCAATCTCAAAATCAGAACCGTTCTGGATTCCGACGGCGCGCGCATCTGGAGTAGGGTGGGCGGCGCCTCGGAGTCTGAGGGCGATCAGTGACGGGAAAATCGTGAGGCATGGGTATCACCAGTCTGTCGCATCTGGGCGTGGTGGCGCTCGTCATCGCCATCATGGCGATTATCTGGAAGGTGCGGAAACGCCAAGGACAGGGCCGTCCGCTTTTCTCCACGGCCTCCGGCGCGCAAGGCGCCCGGCCGCAGTGGATATTCTTCAAGGCGACCGCGCTGATCGCGCTGTTCCTGGGCGCCATGACGCCGATGTTCCGCACAGACGGCGCGGCGCCCATTGTCCATATGGTGGCGACCCTGGGGCTGACGGCGCTGGCGGGCTTATGGCTGTTCCGGAAATAGCGGCGACGCCCCTATCTGGGGTACGCTAGGCGAGAAACGGGGACCATCAGCCAAGGGGATCACCATGAAACTGCGTCATTTCGCCACCGGGCTTTGCGCCGCGCTTCTTCTCAGCACGAGCGCCTTTGCCCAGGACGCCGCCTTGCTGGCCAAGGCCAAGGCGCTGCAGGCCAGGATCATCTCCATCGATACCCATGTCGATATCCCGTTCGATTTCTCCACCGACGCCTACGACATGATGAAGCCGGGGGGGCGCGGGCAGCAGGTGCATTTGCCCACCATGATTAGCGGCGGTTACGATGCGCCATTCTTGATCGTCTACATGGGGCAGGGCGAGCGCAACACCGTGGGCTACGCCAAGGCTTTGGCGGAAGCGTTCACCAAGTTCTCCGCGATCCACAAGCTCACCGACCAGTTGTACCCGGACAAGATCGCACTGGCGCTCACCGCCGCCGACGTGCGCCGCATCAAGGCCAGCGGCAAGAAGATCGTGATCATCGGCATGGAGAACGGCTACTCCATGGGCAAGGACATCCGCCTGTTGGACCAGTTCCACGATTACGGCGGGCGCTATTTCGGCCTGGTGCACAACGGGCACAACGATCTCGCGGATTCGGCGCAGCCCAACAAGACCAAGAACGAGCCCGACGAGGAATGGCACGGCCTGTCGCCGCTGGGCAAACAGGTGGTGAAGCGGCTCAACGCGCTGGGGATGATGGTGGACGTGTCGCATTCGTCGCACAAGTCGACCATGGACGCGCTCAGCCTGTCGGCGACGCCGATCATCGCCAGCCATTCGGGCGTGAAGGGTGTGTCCAATCACCCGCGCAATCTGTCGGACGAGGCCTTGGCGGAATTCAAGCGCACCGGCAGCGTGGTGCAGCTGGTCGCCTTCGACGGCTATGTGAAGGCGGTGCCGGCGGAAAAGACCGCCGCGATCGCCGAGCTGCGCAAGGCCATGAATATCAAGCCGGGCGACATGGACAAGCTGCCGCCGGAAACCTTGAAGGCCTACGACGACAAAATGGCCGAGATCGACAAGAAATGGCCCAAGGCCAATGTCGCCAACTACGTCGATCACATCGACTATGCGGTCAAGCACATGAGCATCGATAACGTCGGCGTGTCCTCCGACTTCAATGGCGGCGGCGGCATCGACGGATTTAACAGTTCAGGCGAGGCCACCAACGTCACCGTGGAACTGCTCAAGCGCGGCTACACCGAAGACCAGATCGCCAAGATCTGGGGCGGAAACCTGCTGCGCGTGATGGAAAAGGCGGAGCAGTATGCGGCGGGGTTGAAGAAGGGCGGGAAGTGACCTGACGCTGGCTAACGCTGGGGAAAGCGTGAATTTGGTTTCACGTGAAACATTCGTTCCGCTTTTCACATTCCGACAGCGAGCTTCGACCCGTTTTTGGTCATCCTCGGGCTTGACCCGAGGATCCAGAGCCGTAACGAACGCAGGCTGCGGCATACGAGGCGGTGGTTGAGGGTGCGGGCCATCCAACCCTGGACCCTCGGGTCCAGCCCGAGGGTGACGGTTAGCTTTTGCGCCGCGCCTTATCCGTTCAACTCAGCCGCCATTACCCTGCCAACAGCTTGGCGACGATCCCCAGCACCATGCCGGCGCCGCGCGGGTCGGCGGCTTTGCGGGCCTCGAATTCCTTTTGCAGGAAGGTGAGCGCCTTCTTCCGCTCCTTGGCGTCGCGCTTGCCGAGGTAGGCGACGATCCAGTTCGACACCGCGCGCGGGTCGGGACGGTCCTTGATCAGGGCGAGCAGGGCGGGGACGGGGTCGGTGGCCATGAACAGGTATGGCCGACTACCAAGCAGTTATCGAGTCTGCGGGCTGCGGACTGCCAAAAGGCATTCCGCATACAAATTGAGGATTTCATCTCGACTGCGGCCTTTGTTGTACTTGTCCTCAGCTGCATAAATATCTTTCATAAGTTTGTATGCAACTTCTTCGGGCGAATTTTCGCCAATGTGGACTACTGAGCTTTCGGCCATCACGATTCTCCCAATCAAATTCCAAGGATGTTTGCTTACTGGTACCGGCGCATCAGGCCGACGAGTTTGCCCTGCACGCGCACGCGGTCCGGGCCGAAGATGCGGGTTTCGTAGGCATTGTTGGCGGGCTCGAGGGCGATGGTGTCGCCCTTGCGGCGCAGGCGTTTCAGGGTGGCTTCCTCATTGTCCACCAGCGCCACCACGATGGCGCCGTTGTCAGCGGAATCGCAGCGCTTGATGATGACTGTGTCGCCTTCGTGGATGCCGGCGTCGATCATGGAATCGCCCTCGATGGTGAGCGCGTAATGGTCGCCGCTGCCCAGCATGCCGCCCGGCACGCCCACATGTTCGCTGGGGTTGCGCAGGGCCTCGATGGGGGTGCCGGCGGCGATCTTGCCGTAGAGCGGCAGTTCGATGGTCTCCGCGGCATGGCTGGCCTTCACCGAGGCGCCGGGCATGGCGCCCGAGAAGTTGCCGGTGATGACATTGGGCGTGAAGCCGGCACGATCCGGGGCAGACCGGCCACCGTGAACCGCGGCAGGGGTATTGTCCGGAAGCTTGATGACCTCCAGCGCGCGCGCGCGGTGGGGCAGGCGGCGCAGGAAGCCGCGTTCCTCAAGGGCCATGATCAGCCGGTGGATGCCCGACTTGGACTGGAGGTCCAGGGCCTCCTTCATCTCGTCGAAGGACGGGGCCACCCCGTCCCGGGCCATGCGGTCGCGGATGAACAAGAGGAGCTGGTGTTGCTTCTTGGTGAGCATGTCGGACCCTCCGGGCGGCGCCTGATGAGGCGCTGAATTGGCGACGAACCTTAGCGGCTGATTTTGAGAACAAAACCAGAAACTCTTAATGTTCTACTTTGGTTCTTATGGATGGTCAAGGATTTCAGGCGCTCAGGTTGGGGGCTGTCATTTTTTCGCTCCCTGACAGCGGGCCCCGGAAAAGACTCATGATTTCTTAGAAATCGAGCGGCAGCACCCGGCAGAGGGTGCCCGCCGGGGCGGCCGGGGCATGGGGTGGCCGGACGATCAGGGCGTCGGCCCGGGCCAGGGCGGAGATCATGCCGCTGTCCTGTTTGGGGAACGGCGTGGCGACCAGGGCGCCCGCCGGGTCGGAGGCGAGCGCCGCCCTGATGTAGTCCTCGCGCCCGTCATTGGCGGGCATGGGGACCCCCAGGACGGCCTGGACCGTCCGGGGCGCTTCGCCCGAAAGGCCCGTGAGGCGGGCCATGGCAGGACCCAGGAACAGGATGGCGCAGATCATGGCCGAGACCGGGTTGCCCGGCAGGCCCAGGATGGGGAGCTGGCCCACCCGGCCGAACAGCAGCGGCTTGCCGGGCCGCATGGCGATCTTGTGGAAGGCGAGGTCGGCCGTCCCCATGAGCTTGCCCATGAGGTCGTGGTCGCCCACCGAGACGCCGCCGCTGGTGACCAGCAGGTCCAGCGGGCCGGCTTGGGCGATGGCCGCGCGCAGTGCGTCCATGTCGTCGCGCACCACGCCCAGGGAGATGTCCTCTCCGCCG
>CANJOI010000204.1 GCA_947475365.1 Fidelibacterota bacterium
GCTTATACAATAAGCGGCACGATTGCGGGCTTTTTATACCAGCACTTGTGGCACTGGTTAAGAGCGGGCGTTAGGGGCGGGCTTGTTTGAGCATGCCGCCGATCCGCACCGGTTCGGCCCGCAGGGCCAGGCCGGTACGGTCATCGGTCTCCACGTAGACGCCGCAAACCGTGGCTTCGCCGTCGGCCGGCTCCAGGCGTTCGGTGGGCATCTTGGTGACAAAGCGCTGGGTGGCCGTGTGCTTCTTCATGCCGATCACGGAATCATAGCTGCCGCACATTCCGGCATCGGATTGGAACGCGGTGCCCGCTGTCAGGATGCGGGTATCGGCCGTGGGCACATGGGAATGGCTGCCGACCACCATCGAGGCCCGGCCGTCGGCGATGACGCCAAGCGCTGCCTTCTCGCTGCTGGCCTCGCCGTGAACATCGACGATGATGGCGTCGGCGGCGTCGCGCAGAGGATGGCGTTCCAGCGCCTCATTGAGCGCGCGGAACGGGTCATCCATGGCGTCCATGAACAAGCGGCAGATCACCTGTATCACGATCACACGCCGGCCGTTTTGCGTGCGGTAGAGACCAAGCCCCTGCCCCGGCGTTTCCGGCGGATAGTTGAGCGGCCTAAGCAGGCGCGGCTCGGCCTGGATGAAGGTGATGATCTCGCGCTGGTCCCAGGCATGGTTACCGAGCGTGATGACATCGACGCCGGCGTCATACAGCGACTGGCAGATGGCCGCGGTGATGCCGAAGCCGTGGGCGGCGTTCTCGCCGCAGGCCACCACGAAATCGAGGCCCAGTTCACGGCGCAGTTCGGGCACACGTTCCGCGACCGCGTCACGCCCGGTTTTTCCCATGATATCGCCAAGATACAGAAGCCGCATTCAGAACTCCGCTGGCCGGGGCGCGGGTTCTATCACGTCCGGAACCACAATGTCCGGCGATCGGTGATGACCCCGTCGAGGCGCTGGTCGTGGGCGGCGGCCGGCACTTCGGCCACTTCCTGCTCGTCGTAGGCGATGCCGACCACCAGCATCTTGCGCCGCCGCCGCAGGGTGGCGACGGTCCGGTCGTAGTAGCCCGCGCCGTAGCCCAGGCGGTTGCCACGGCAATCAAAGGCGACCAATGGCAAAAGCAGGGTGTCGGGTTCCACCAGCGGCGCGCGCGGCGGCGGATGGGCGGTGCCGAACGGCCCTGACTCCAGCGCATCGCCATTTCGCCAGCCCCGGAAGATCAGCACCGTTCCCTGCCCCGCGACTGCCGGCAGGGCCATCTGGGCGCCGGCCTCGCCCAAAGCAATCAGGGTCGGGCGCGGGTCGATCTCGTCGCCCAGCGGCCAATAGCCAGCTATTATTTTGCCTCGGGGGTGGATTTCCACGAGCACGCGGTCGCGCAGCTCGGAGGGGGCTGAACCGCCGTGGGCGGCGTGGGTGGAGCGCCGGCGCGCCAGCACGTCTCGCCGCAGCGCGGCTTTTGCATCCGGAACCGTGGGATCGAAGATCGGATCGTGCGGTAGGGTCACGCCGCGCTTCCCTCAAGAGCGCTCCCAGCAGCGCCGCATCTAGAAATAAGTGGAGCCGCCGAAGCCGTCGGCCATGCGTGACCTCCCAATGGGCCACGGGTAAAAGTGGGCACAGTGATCACCGGACCAAGATCCGGTGAGGGACCGCACCCGAGCGAAGTTTATCGCCCCTGGGGGTTCAAAGGTCTAACCTGCCCAGCAGCTCCGCACTCAACTTAGGTGCCCGCGAGGCCCGCGGCAATACGTTCAATGCGATCGGTGATCTGGTCGAGGGCGGCCACAACCTCGTTTTCGGCCTCGGCGCGGGCATTCTGGGCCCCGCTCCCGCGTACGCTTTCCAGTTCGCCCAGCGTATCCGATAGCTCGTCGGCGATCACCAGGGCGGTCATCACGAGGAGTAGGCTGTCGCTAATGCTGCCGCTGGCGGACGCAAGCTGGTCCGCGCGCTGGTCGAGATAGCGCCCCAGGCGGGCGAGATGCGCCTCCTGGCCGTCATCGCAGGCGATCTGATACGACCGCCCCCGGATGGTGATGGATACTTGCCCCAAAACTCGTTCCCCCAGACCGCCTCCCCAGGCGGTCCCAAACATTCACCGGATTCTTCCGGCTCAAGACGTCTTCAGCTGAGTACTCAACCGGTCGATGGCGGCATCGAGACGCGCCGCCACCTGCCCCGCGGTCTTCTTCAGAGCGGCGTGATTCTGGGTGAGAGCGTCAAGCTCCGCCTTGAGAGGCGCGCTCGTGGACGCCGACTGCGCCGCGGTTTCCAGACGGCCCAAGGCCTGGTCCAGACGTCCGAGCGCATCGCGCACCTTAGAGAGCTTATAGTTCCCGATATCTTTCAAACAAATAGCGCCCCAACCTCGATCATCGCTTGAAGCATAGAAAGGACCTCGGGCGGCGTCAACACGCTCGGGTTTTGGGCGGTATGGGGCGGATCAAAACAACCTATTCAACATTGAAAGAGGCCTATATATGTCGCCGTCGCGCGCCGTTTTCGCGCGGAACCACCCACAGCTTGATTTATGGGATCATCACCGCATGACCGTCACCCCCCGGGTTAAAGCCATCCTCGCCAACTACGAAAGCGACAATCCCGGCACCAAGGGTAACCTCGCCCGGATTCTTATGCAGGGCCGCCTGGGCGGCACCGGCAAGCTGGTGATCCTCCCGGTGGACCAGGGCTTCGAGCATGGTCCCGCGCGCAGCTTCGCGCCCAACCCGGCGGGCTATGAGCCGCACTATCACTGGCAATTGGCTGTGTCGGCGGGCCTGTCGGCGTTTGCCGCGCCGCTTGGCATGATCGAGGATGGCGCCGCGTCCTTCGCCGGCGCGATTCCGAGCATTCTCAAGGTCAACAGCTCCAACTCCCTGTCGACGGAAAAAGACGCGCCTGTCCAGGCCATCACCGGGTCGGTGAAAGACGCCCTGCGCCTCGGTTGCGCCGCCATCGGCTACACCATCTATCCCGGTTCCAACGCCCAGTTCGACATGATGAACGATCTGCGCGAACTGATCGCCGAAGCCAAGGCGGCCGGCCTGGCCACGGTGGTGTGGTCCTATCCGCGCGGCAAGGGCGTGTCCAAGGACGGCGAAACCGCGCTCGATATCGTGGCTTATGCCGCCCATATGGCAGCGCTCCTCGGCGCCCATATCATCAAGGTCAAGCTGCCGACGGACGCGCCGCTCGACCTGCCCGAAGCCAAGAAGGTCTACGAAGCCCAGAACATTCCCCGCGCCACCATGGCGCAGCGCGTGGCCCATGTGGTCCAGGCCTGCTTCGGCGGACGGCGCATCGTGGTGTTCTCCGGCGGCGGCACCAAGGGCGAGGATTCCGTGTTCGAAGACGCCAGGGCGATCCGCGACGGCGGCGGCAACGGCTCGATCATCGGCCGCAATTCCTTCCAGCGTCCCCACGACAAAGCCCTCGCCCTGCTCTCGGGCCTGGTCGACATCTACAAGGCCTAGAGCGGTTTCCACCGAAGTGGAAACCGCTTCGGTGTCGAAAACGCGATCAAAAAACATGCCCCAGCCTTCCTGCCGGCTGTACCTGATCACGCCTCCGGTCATCTCCGACCTCGGCGCTTTTGCGTCCGCGCTGGAGCAGGCGTTGAGCGCCGGCGACGTGGCCTGCTTTCAGATTCGCCTGAAAGACGCGGATGACGACGCCCTACGGGCGGCGGTCAAAATGCTCATGCCGGTGTGCCATGCGCATGATGTGGCGGTGATCCTCAACGACCGCCCCGACCTCGCAGCCGAACTCGGCTGCGACGGCGTCCATGTGGGGCCTGACGACCCGCCTTATGCCGAAGCCCGCCGCATCATGGGCGCGGGCGCCACCGTCGGAGTCACCTGCCGTGATTCCCGTCACCTCGCCATGGATCTGGCCGAGCAGGGCGCGGATTACGTGGCCTTCGGCGCGTTCTTTCCGTCGTCCACCAAGGACGCGGCCACCCGCGCCGATCCCGAACTCCTGGAAATCTGGAGCGAAACAACCAACGTGCCGTGCGTCGCCATCGGCGGCATCACCGTGGACAATTGCGAGGAGCTGGTGGCGGCGGGCGCGGACTTCGTGGCGGTATCGGCGGGAGTCTGGGGCTATGCCGAAGGGCCCGCCGCGGCCGTGCGCGCCTTCAACGCCGTCTTTGATCGCTTCGGGCCACGGTCTGAAGCGTAAAGATCGCCGGCGGCTCCAGCCCGAGAATACGGCGCGGATGCGCAACCGCGCGTCTTACGCCACCGGCGCCCACAGAACGTCGGTGATGTGCCGCGCATTTGCCGCCAGCATCACCAGACGGTCAAACCCCAGCGCGATGCCGGAGGCTGGCGGCATTCGCCCTAGCGCGGCCAGGAGATCGTCGTCCACCGGCGGTGCTTTGCCATAGAGACTTTCGAACAGCGCCTGATCGTGCAGGAAGCGCGCGCGTTGCTCGGCCGGATCGGTCAGCTCCGCATACGCGTTCGCCAGTTCGACACCGCAGGCGTAGAGCTCGAAGCGCTCGGCGACGCGCGGGTCCGCGGGTTTGCGCCGGGCCAGCGCCGCCAGGTTGGCGGGGTATTCGCACAAGACCGTTGCGACACCCATGCCGAGCTGCGGCTCCACCCGCTCAAGCATGATGTGGAAGAAGATGTCTTCCCAGGTATCGTCCGCGCCCGCGCGAATACCCGTGGCGGCGGCCTTCTCCCGCAACGGCGCCGGGTCTGGGGCCAATGCGGCGGGATCGGAGATCGTCGCCAGCAAATCGATTCCGGCGAAATCACGAAATGCGTTCTGGACCGTCAGGACTTTCGGCGCCTTGGCGGGGTCGCAGGTGCGTCCCTGCCAGCGCAGGAGGCCGTCGCTGTCCTGGGCGCGATGGGCGGCCTTCCCCGCCGCCGCGAGAATTCGGGCGCAGTCCTCGATGAGCGCGTCATAGTCCGCGTTGGCGCGATACCACTCCAGCATCGTGAACTCCGGCTGATGCAGCGGCCCCTCTTCGCCATCCCGCCAAACCTTACAGAGCTGCACGATCTTGGGCAGTCCTGCGGCCAGGAGCTTCTTCATGGCGAATTCGGGCGATGTATGCAGATAGCGGGGGGCGGCCTCGCCTCGCCGGTTCTGAAGCGGCGTGGCCAAGGGACGAATGTGGCGCTCGAGGCCGGGGGACGCCTGCAAGGCGGGGGTCTCGACGACGGTGAAACCCTCGGCCTGAAAGTAGGCACGGACGGCGCTATGCACCGCCCGGCGCGTTTCCAGATACGGCCTTTTACGGGCGATCTCTTCGGGATGCCACCAGGATGGGGCCATAAGAGTCCTTCAATTTGCGCGCCTTGGCGCGCGGAGGGGAGCCTTGTACCCTGCGGGCGCCAGCAAAAATCGTGGCGGGGCTGTCCTCAACCTGATACAAGCGCCCGCGGTTTTATAGCCCCTTTTGCGGGGCCCCAGCATTCAAGCACCACTTCTCAGGCACACGGGCTTTCTCCCATGAAGATTTCGGCGAACTCCATCCGCGGCGGCATGGTTATCGAGTACGAAGGCAAGCAGTGGATGGTTCTCAAGAACCAGGTCGTGCAGCCCGGTAAGGGCGGCGCCTTCATGCAGGTGGAAATGCGCGACATCGTCGGCGGCAACAAGAGCCAGGCCCGGTGGCGCACGGCCGACACCGTGGAACGCTTGGAAGTGCGGGAGCTGGACTGCCAGTACCTGTTCAAGGACGGCGACATGTACACCTTCATGGACACCAGCTCCTACGAACAGTTCAGCCTCAGCGGCGAACTGATCGGCGAGAAAGCCGGTTTCCTCCAGGACAACATGGACGTGACCGTGGACTTCATCGAAGGCAAGCCGGTGTCGGTGAACCTGCCCGGTTCGGTGGTGCTGACGGTGGTGGAAGCCGACCCGGTTGTGAAGGGCCAGACCGCCGCGTCGTCCTACAAACCCGGCATTCTCGAAAACGGCATGAAGATCCTTATTCCGCCGTTCATCGAAGCCGGCACCAAGATCGTCGTGAACACCGAAGACACCTCTTACGTTGAGAGAGCGAAGTAGTTCGCACAGCTAGGACCTTATCATGGCTCTTCGTTCCGCCCTGTGGACGGTGATGACAGGCGCGGCGCAGAAGGCGGCGCGGGCGTTGAAGCGCGATTTCGGCGAAGTGGAACAGCTGCAGGTGTCGCGCAAGGGCCCCAGCGATTTCGTTTCGGCGGCCGACCTCAAGGCGGAAAAAGTCCTCAGAGAGGAACTCACCAAAGCCCGCCCCCGCTTCGGCTTTCTCATGGAAGAAGGCGGCGAGATCAAAGGCGAGGACGGCCATCACCGCTGGATCATCGATCCCATCGATGGCACGACCAACTTTCTGCACGGCATTCCCCATTTCGCGATCTCGATCGGCCTCGAAATGGACAACGAGATCATCGCCGGCCTGGTGTTCAACCCGGTGGTCGATGAGATGTTCTACGCCGAGAAAGGCAAAGGCGCCTTTCTCAATGACCGGCGCTTGCGCGTATCGGCCCGCGACAGCCTCGGTGACGCCGTGCTCGCCACCGGGATCCCCTTCAAGGGACGGCCGGGCCACGCGCCATTCCTCACCCAGCTTGAGCGCGTGATGAAGGAAGTGGCCGGCGTCCGCCGCGCCGGCACCGCCTCACTCGACCTCGCCTATGTGGCGGCCGGCCGCTACGACGGATATTGGGAAAAAGGCCTGCAGCCCTGGGATATCGCCGCCGGAATTCTCCTGGTGCGTGAAGCGGGCGGGTTCATCAGCGACTTTGATGGCCGCAAGGAAGAGATCTACAAGGGCGACCTCGTGGCCGCCAACGCCAAGCTCCACAAGCCGGTGCTGGACCTGCTGGCGGGCAAA
>CANJOI010000205.1 GCA_947475365.1 Fidelibacterota bacterium
GGCGGCGGGCAGGGGGATCGGATCCATGGGGCCCAGGAAATCATCGCTGCCGCCCTGATAGACCAGAGGGTCGCTGTAGAAGCTCTCGGGCACTTCGGCGCCGCGGGCTTTACGCACCAGTTCCACATGCACCAGGTAGGCGCTGCCGTCCACCCAGTGGTAGGCGCGCGGCAGCGGCGCGGTGGCCGCCTGCGGCGCGAACGGGACTTCGCCCGCGATTTCGCCGGCATTCAGGCGCTTATAGACGGCCTTGAGCTTGGGCTCCGCATCCCACCAATCGTCCAGCGCGGCCTGCAGGGTTGGGGCGATCTCCGGCACGGTCACGGCACGCGTGAGGTCTTTGGACACCACGGCGAGCGCGCCGTCGCGGGTGCCGTTCTTGAGGGTCGCGAGTTTCACGGTTTGGCCTTCCAGCTATCGACATATTCGCCGCGTTCCGCGGCTGCTGCGCCATCGCCCACTTCCAGCGGATCGCGTGTGTCGATCATCACGGCGTATTCGTCGGTGGCGGGTTTGGTCTGCACCAGCATGTTCTTGAGGGCTTTGGGGTGCGGCCCATGGGTGAAGCCGGCGGGATGAAAGGTCATCATGCCGGGGGCGATGCCGTCGCGGCTGAAGAAGTCGCCGGCGTGATAGAACAGCACCTCGTCGTAATCGTCGTTGTTGTGGAAGAACGGGATCTTGAGGGCGCCGGGATCGCTCTCGAAGGGGCGCGGCGCGAAGGTGCACACCACGAAACGGTCGGCGAGGAAGGTCGTGTGCACCGACGGCGGCAAGTGGTAGCGGGCGCTTATAATCGGGCGAATGTCTTTCACATTGAGCCGCACCGGCGCGAGGTCGCCGTGCCAGCCCACCGCATCCAGGGGATTGAAGGGATAAGTGATCTCGCTCACCTGGCCGCGCTTTTTCACGCGCACCTGCCATTCGGTGTCGCCCTGTTGGGCCTTGAAGGCCTCGTCGATGGCGGGCACATCGAGGATCGCGGGGTCGAAGATCGCGGTGGGGCCCAAGGCGCCGCGGTCCGGCAGGCCGTAGCTGCCGTTGGTGCACTCCATCAGCAGCGCGTCGATGGGCGCTGTGCAGTCGATGCGCCACATGGTGCCGCGGGGCAGCAGAAGATAATCCCCGGCGGTGAAGGCGAGGTGGCCATAGTCGCAGTAAAGTTCGCCGTGGCCCGTGTGTACAAACAGCAGGTCGTCGCCGTCGGCGTTGCGGGCGAGGCTTTCCATGGAGGACTCAAGCCGCCAGAACCGCACTTTCACATGGGCGTTGTGCAACACATTGGCGGCGTCCCAGGGGGAATTTGCGGCGCGATTAGTCTTGGTGAGATCGAAGGCGCGCGGGCGCAGAGGGCCAGTGAAATTCGTCCAGCCCGTGGGCGGATGGGTATGATGAAAGAACGCGGCCGGCCCGAAGAATCCGTCCTTGCTGATCTCGCGTTCATAGGTGCCGGGCGGCAGGTCGGCGTGGGCCTGGCGCGAATGGACGCCCGATCCCCGCGACATGGGAATGCGTGACTTCATATCCTCCCCCTAAAGCCTATTTCTTTTTGTCTTCGAGCACGCCGCGGCGCACCTGGTCCTGTTCGATGGATTCGAACAGCGCCTTGAAGTTGCCTTCGCCGAAGCCCTCATCGCCCTTGCGCTGGATGATCTCGAAGAAGATCGGACCGATCATGGTGTCGGTGAAGATCTGGAGCAATAGGCGCTTGCCGTTCTCAGTGTCGCCGTCGAGCAGGATGCCGCGCGACTTAAGTGCGTCGAGGGACTCGCCGTGGCCGGGCAGGCGGGCATCGAGGTTGTCGTAGTAGGCCGCCGGCGGCGGCTCCATGAACCTCACACCGCGCGCCTTGAGGGAGTCGAAGGTGGCGAAGATGTCGCCGGTGGCGAGCGCGATGTGCTGGATGCCTTCGCCGCGATAGCGGTGCAGGTATTCCTCCACCTGGCTCTTGTCGTCCACGGATTCATTGATGGGGATGCGGATTTTGCCGCAGGGCGCGGTCATGGCGCGCGAACGCAGGCCGGTCAGTTTGCCTTCGATATCGAAGTAGCGGATTTCGCGCATATTGAAGAGGCGCTCGTAGAACCCCGCCCAGACATCCATACGCCCGCGATAGACATTGTTGGTGAGATGATCGACCTCGGTCAGGCCTGCGCCTTTCGGATTGCGTTCGGCCTTGGTGTCGAACACGAAATCGACGTCATAGATCGATCCGGGATTGCTGGGGCTTTGGGCGTAGCGGTCCACCAGGTAAATCACCGAACCGCCGATGCCTTCGATGGCGGGGATGTTGAGTTCCATGGGGCCGGCGGTTGAGGGCACATCGGCGGCGCCGAGTTCCAGGGCGCGGCGATGGGCCGCCGCCGCGTCGGCGACGCGGAACGCCATGGCGCAGGCGCCCGGACCGTGTTCGCGGGCGAAGCGCTGCGCGCGGCTCTTGGGCTCGCCGTTGACGATGAAGTTGATGTCGCCCTGCCGGTAGAGTGTGACGTTCTTGGAGCGATGGCGGGCGATGGCGACGAAGCCCAGCGCCTCGAACACCCCGCGCAGCTCTTCAGGGTTTTCCGCGGTGTATTCCACGAACTCGAAGCCGTCTGTGCCCATGGGATTGGCGGGGGTAATGCGCGTGGGCGCGACGGCGGCGATGCTGTTCATGGGCAGGCTCCTGAGGGACTGTAAGTGGCGAGAATCCTACGCTTTAGCTTCGGGCATATGCTTGCGTTTTGTGGGAATTTATCGGATATTGTTGGCATAAAATATCGTATTTATAATTATTAAGGCATAAAATGCCAAGCGAGCCTTTGGACGCGGTGGACCTCAAAATCCTGGCGGCCCTCCAGGAGAACAGCGGGCTTTCCAACGTGGATCTCGCCGCCAAGATCGGTCTGTCGCCGTCGCCTTGCCTGCGCCGGGTGAAGATGCTGGAGGCCCGCGGCCTGATCGCGGGCTACCGGGCGGTGGTGGACCGCAAGGCGCTGGGGCTGGGCGTGCGCGCCTTCGTCGAGGTGAAACTCGAGCGCCAGTCGGAAGAGGTCACCAACAAGTTTCTCGCCAGCATCCAGAACCTGCCTGAGGTGGCTTGCTGTTATCTCATGACCGGCGGGCTCGACTACCTGCTCGACGTGGTCGCCACCGACCTGGAGGCCTACGGTGAATTCACCACGGCGAAACTGATCGGGCTGCCGGGCGTGAAGGAGATCCGCTCGAGCTTCGTGCTGAAGGAGATCGGCGGCGCCAAGGCGCTACCCACCACGCATCTCACCGGCGATAGGCCTCACCAGCGATAAGTAAATCCCGCCGTAAAGGCCCGGCCGGCGAACACGTCGTTGGCGGTGAAGCGGGCGCCGGCGCGGGCTTCAAGGCCGGGCGCGAGATCGGCGGCGATGCCGCCATCGAAGCTCAGCGCGAGGCCGCGCGTGCGCTGGCCGGCGATGGTGAAGTCGCTCCCCGGAACGCCGGTGATCTGGAGCACGGCCTTGCGTTGTCCGCTCAGCAGTTCCTTGGCGAGTTTCAGGCCGAGATACGGCCGCACATCACCCACGGCCGCGTCGGCGCGCACACCCATTTCCGCGCGCAGCGATGTGGTATCGGACGGCAGCGTCGTCGCTGACAGCGGGGCGGTTTCGTCGAGGCGGCTCACAGAGACGGACTCGCGCGCCAGCGTTCCGCTGGGGGTGAGCGTGACGGCGCCGAAATCGAAGGCGGTGGCGACCGTGCCGTAGACCGACCACATGTCCTCCGACCCGCGGGCGGAGAGGGTGGATGTGCCGCTGGGCAGGACTTGCGTGCGGCGCGTTTCGGGATGCCCGGTGCCGTAGATGACGCCGGCTGTCGCGGTCAGCGCGTTCCAGCCGTAGTTGACACCCAGGCCCGCGAAGTAGCCGCTGAGCTTTGCGGTGGCGGAGTCTGTGAACCTGGCGTCCGCGCTGCTGTGGGCGAAGAGGGCATGCACACGCAGCGCTTCGCCGGCTTTGAGCGAAAATCCGGCGGCGCCGCCATTCAGGTCGTAGCGGAACGCGCTGGCGCCGGGACGGTCGGCGCTGCCGTGGCGATTGAGAAATGTGCCCCAGGCCGCGTAGGGCTGCTCGGAAGGGGCGGGCGGCGCGTCGCGCAAGGATTGCAGCGTGAACAGGCCGAGGTTCTGCAACGCGGGCGCCGTCTCGGGCGTCAAGGCCGCGAGAATGCCGGGGGCACTCGCTGGCGTGCCGGCGTCCAGCGCCGCCACGACGCGGGCAAGAGCGGGCGTGCCGGCCATGCGGTCGAGCATCTCGCCGGCCGAGCGGTGATTGGGATTGGCGGCCGCCGCCCCGTAGGAAATGCGGTTATAGATCAGGTCCACGCCCGTGGCCGAGGTGCGCACCTTGCTGTCGATGAAGGGCGCGTTGCTGACAATGCGCGCGAAGTCGCCCTGAATGGCAAGCCCGCGGTCCGCGGCGAACACGATGCGCCGCTCGCGCGCGCCGGCGAAATGGCTGGCGGCAAGCGCGGGGTCGTACGTGATCTTGAGCGTGCCGGCCAGAGCCGCCGTGCCGCCGATGGAGAGAGAATCGGCGCCGCCGGCGGTGACATTGAGCGCCAGTGTGCCCGCCGCATCCTGGATGTAGGCGCCGAGGATCGAGAGCATGACGGGCGCGACAGAGCCCGACCCCGGGGCCAGGGTCCCCGCATTGCTGACCGTGCCCGCCACCGCGCCGCCGCCGGCGAGGGTGCCGGAGGTGATGATGTTGAGTGCGGGCGTTGTGACTGTGCCGTCGCGGTCGATCTTGAGCACGCCGTCGAGAATATTGGCTTGCCGGCTGAAGGCGAGCGCGCTGTGCAGGGTCCAGCCGCCGCCGCCACTTTTGCTCAGCATCTCGACATTGACCAGAGGTGAGCCGAAGTCACCGCTGCCGGTGAGGAGCAAAGTGTCGGTGCCGGCGCCGCCGTCGAATCTGCCGGCCAAGCGCCCTCCAGTGGAGAGCGCGAGGGTGTCGTCGCCGATGCCGAAAACCACGTCGCCCGTGATGGTGCCGGTGTTGGTCACGGATGCGCTGGCGCCGGTGATGCGGATCGCAGGCTGCCCTCCAATAGCTGTGATCTGGCCGGCATTGACGATGGTGGCGCTACCGGCGGTGCTCACCAGGATCACGCCGCCGCCCGCGGCCAGGCTGCCGTCGTTCCGCCGTTCGCCCGTAACGGTCATCACCCCGGTATTGACCAGGTTGACGCCGCCGGTGGCGACGAGCTGCGCGGCCGCGAAAGCGCCGGTGATGGTCCCGGAGTTGGTGAGGGAGAGATTGGCGGTGTCCGTGGCGATCGCGATGGCATGCGTCGGTGCGTTGGTCTGTCCTGCGAACACACTGCTGATCTCGCCCGCGTTGATGATGACGGTGTTGCCGCCGGTTGTCTTGATGGCGCTGGCGCTGGATCCTCCGGCAATAATAGCGCCCGCATTGCGCACGGTCAGATCGGCGCCGGCGTTGATGGCGTCGGCCGCCGAGGCCATGGTCTCGATGCGCCCGTTGTTGTCGATGACGCCGTTCGCCAGCAGGACGACGCCGCTGGCGCCGTCGCCGCGCGTGAGCAGAAAACTCCCGGCCTCGGTGGTGACGGTGGACTGATCGCCGGCGAAGATGCCGTAGGCTGCCTGGCCGCTGGTGGTGATGCCCCCGATGTTGGTGAGCGCCAGCCCATCGCTCCCCAAAACCCCGACGCCGAGGATGCCGAAACTGACGATCTGGCCGCGGTTGACCACGCGGCCGTGGCCGCCGAGGGCGACGCCGACACCGCACACGCCCTGGGTGACGATGGTGCCGCCATTGGCGACGGCGCTGTTCTCCCCCAGCCAGACGCTGGGCAAGGCGAGTTCGTCACAGTCGCCGTCGTACTCACCATTGTTGATGTTGTAGAGTGTAGCGCCCGGATTAACCGTCAGGCGCAGGCCGTTGGAAGACGGGGAAACATAGCCGTTGGAGTCCTGGTCGGTGCAATTGACCGCGTCGCCGTCGCGCACACACGCGGCTTCCGCTGGCGAAGGCGCGCCCGCGAATAAGAGAGCGGGCAATGCAAGGACGGAATAGCGAAACACGAAATCCCCCAGGGAACGCAGCTGGGGGAATATATCAGAGCGCCCCGGAGCACCTTGTAAAAACACAACACAGGACCAGGAGAACCGGGATTATTCTTCCCGCCGAACACGACGCTTTAGTTTGTAAGGCGGTGGTGTGCGAGCCAAGCCAGCAATTGCCGGGCGCTGTCGTCCTGCGCGGTCGGCGCAAGCATGAAGCAATGGCCGCCGTGCAGCTTGAGCGTGTCGGCACGGTACAGCGCGGCCGCGGCGTCGGACTCCCCAGCCGCCGCCATGGGGCTCACGTCCAAGTCTCCGCTCATGCAGAGGCGCGGGCCGTTGACCCATGCGGGATCAACCATGACGCGGCCGCCCTACCGGTCGTTGAGCAGCGCCGGGCTTTCCGGACAACACCGCGCGAGATAGGGCGCGACGTCTGCGTCGCGCGCCAGGCCTTGCAGCAGCCAGCGCCGCGCGCGCGCCTCCGGCGGCGGCGCGACCGCTGTGTCCGCTGGGAACGGCGGCAGGTTGTGCATTTTGGGCACATTGCCCGGCGGTGCGGGCGCCAGCATCACCAGCGCGCGCGGTTTCACGGTACACGAGGCCGCCATGGCCACGAGCGCGCCGAGGCTGTGACCCGCGAGGACGACGTCACCGCCCAAAGCCATGGCCGCCTCCACGACGTCCGCGGCCATGTCGCGAACGCCCTGATGGATGAACACCGGGTCCTGCGCGAGGCCGCCATGGCCGCGGAGATCGACGGCCGCGGCCGCCGCGCCGGCGGCGGTGAACAGTCTCAAGTA
>CANJOI010000206.1 GCA_947475365.1 Fidelibacterota bacterium
CATCGGCGACGAAAAACGCGCGAGCCTGTTGCACCCCGAAATCTTCGCGGCTCTCAAACCCGGCGCGGCGCTGCTGGTGGACGACGGCCACCTGCGGCTGAAGGTTAAAACCTGCGGCAAGGATTTCGCCGAAACCGAGGTAATTATCGGCGGCGTGATCTCCGACCGCAAAGGCGTCAATGTCCCGGACGTGACCCTGCCGATCCCGGCGCTGACCGAAAAGGACAAGGCCGATCTGCAGTTCGGACTCAGCCAAGGCGTGGACTGGGTGGCGCTCAGCTTCGTGCAGCGGCCCGAGGACGTGGCGGAAGTGCGCGCGGCCGTGGCCGGACGCGCCGGCGTCCTGTCAAAGCTGGAGAAGCCCTCGGCCCTCGATCACCTGGACGCCATCGTCGAACTTTCGGACGCCATCATGGTGGCGCGCGGCGACCTGGGCGTGGAAATGCCCATGGAACAGGTGCCGGTGCTGCAAAAGCGCATCGTCCGCGCCTGCCGCAAGCACGGCAAACCCGTGGTCGTCGCCACCCAGATGCTGGAAAGCATGATAAAGTCGCCGGTGCCGACCCGCGCCGAGGCGTCCGATGTCGCCACCGCCATCTACGACGGCGTGGATGCGGTGATGCTGTCGGCGGAAACCGCGTCCGGCATGTTCCCGGTGCGCGCGGTCACCACCATGCACAAGATCATCGGCCAGGTGGAAAGCGATCCCTTGCACACCGACCTCATGAAGGCCGGGCACCAGGAAACCGAACACTCCTCTCCGGCCGCCATCACGGCTGCCGCCGGGCAGATCGCCCATACCCTGAAGGCCGCCGCCATCGTCACCTTCACCTCGTCGGGCTCCACCACCCTGCGCGCCGCCCAGGAACGGCCCGAAGCGCCGATCCTGTGCATCACGCCCAGCATGCACGCCGGCCGGCGCCTGGGCCTGGTATGGGGCGTTCATGCCGTGGTCGGGGACTTCATTCACTCGGTGGACGACATCGGCGACGTGGCCGTGAAGGCCGCCGTGGACAGCGGCATCGGCAAGGACGGCCAGTCCCTGGTGATCACCGCCGGCATGCCCTTCGGCAAGGTCGGCTCCACCAACATGGTCCGCGTGGTCTGGATCGGCGGCGAGACCCAGGCGAGCTAGCCGTTTTTCGCGATATGTTAGCGGAATACACCACCCCTCCCGGCGGTTAAAATATAGCATAATCAATCAGATAGCGTTGGCACGCATCCTGCAATAGTGGCCATGGGTCACTTACACGGGGAATTCATATGCCACGCGCGATTGCCGCCGCCCTCCTCCTGATTCTCGCGGTTTCCGTACCGGCGTCGGCTTACGACCGGGACGCCTTTTACCCCGCCGCACCGGTGGCGGAGCCAGTGGCAGGGCAAACGCCCGAGCAGGCCCAACTCCAGGACCTCGCCTTCTTCCGGCAATATCTGGACCTGGAACTGGCATATGCGCCAGCGGCGCGCGCCGAAGCCGCCCGCGGCCTCGACGCCATCGCCGCCCGGGGTGGCACGCTTTCGCCGGCGGAATTCCAACTGGCATTGATGCGCGTTGTCGCTTTGGCGCGCAACGGACACTCGCGCCTGATCCGAGGTATGAACGCGGACGGCAAACCTTTTCCGCGCCTGCCCTTTCTCGCAATGCGGTTCGCCGAGGGCTATTGCATCACGCGCGCCATGGACCCGGTCAGGGATCTGGCCGGCGCTTGCATAACGGCGATCGATGGCATGCCGATGAAGGAGGTCGCGGCCCGCCTGCGCGATACGTCCGGGGACAACGACGAACATTTCGCCGCGGAGCTGCGCACGCTGCTGTCATTGCCGGATTTCCTCCGCGCGGCGGGCATCGCCACGCGCGCGGATAGTGTGGAGATCGCCATCGCGCGGAACGGCGTCGCTGAGAAACGAATCGTGACGCCTTTGCCGGGGGAGGTCTTCGGCGCCGATTGGACAGTGCTACCCATCATGCCCAAGCCCGCCGTGGTTGCCGATGATACCTGGAGCAGCTTGCTCAAGGCCGGCGATCAGCTGCCGCTCTATCTCCGCCACCCCGGCCAGTGGTTCGTGGCCGAGCCTCTGGAGAATGGGCGCGGTTACTATGTTCAGCTGAAACAGAACACCAACGTCGGTGACGCCATGATCGGCGACTTCCTGCTGGAAGCCTTCGCCAGGATCCGCCAACTCACGCCGGAGTATGTCGTTGTGGACGTGAGATTCAACTCCGGTGGCGATCTGACCACAACCGGCAAGACCTTGGCCACCTTACCGGGCCTGCTCGCACCGGACGGGCGCATCTACGTGCTCACCAACGGCGGGACCTTCTCGGCCGCCATCACCAGCGCCAACATTCTTAAGCAAGCGGGCGGAAACCGCACACGCCTGATCGGCGAACATCCGGGCGATGCGCAAAGGTTCTGGGCCGAAGGTTCGCGGCTGTGCCTGCCCAACAGCAAGGCCTGCGCCCAGTTTACCCGCGGTTTGCACGACTACACCCGGAGCTGCGCCGGCGAGGCCGGATGCTATTACACCGTGCTGGCGCGAGACGTGCCGCAACTTGGACTCATCCCGCTCGCGGTGAACTCCCTGACGCCGGACGTGCCGGTGCCTTTCACCTTCGCCGATTACGTGGCGGGCAAAGACCTGGCGATGGAAGCCGTGGCGGCGGAAGAAGCGCGCCGGAAAGCCCGCCGGTAATACGATGGTCCCCTCAGCAATGGCCGCAGGGCGCCGCCCCGACATCGACGTCCTCCGCGTCGGCGCCTTCTTTCTTCTGATTCTCTATCACCTCGGCATGTTTTATGTGCCGTGGGGTTGGCACGCCAAAAGCACGCATATTCTGCCGGAATTGCAGCTTCCCATGGGCCTGCTTAACCCATGGCGGCTCACCCTTCTGTTCCTGATCTCCGGCATGGCCACACGCTTCATGAGCGCGAATCTGGCGCCAGCGGGGCTGGCGGCGCAACGCTCCTGGCGTCTGGGCATCCCCCTGCTGTTCGGGATTCTGGTGGTGGTGCCGCCACAAAGCTGGGTCGAGGTGGTGGAGAAGCACGGCTACGCCGGCGGCCTACTGGAGTTCTGGACGGCGCATTATCTCATGTTCGATCATGGCTTCGGCGTGATCCTGCCGACCTACAACCATCTTTGGTTTATCGCTTACCTCTGGCTTTACACTCTGATCGCTGCCGCGCTGTGGAAGATGCTTCCCGCCTTGGATCGCCTCGCGGCGCGGGCCCTCACCGGCCCCGGCCTTTTGGTGATTCCGGTCATTCTCTTTGGCGGCTATCGCGCCTTCCTGTTCCCGGGCCGTGGCGAGACGCACATCATCTGGGACGACCTTTATGACCATGCCCACTATCTGACCACCTTCGTCCTTGGACTAGCGATCGCGCGGCAGGATGACGCCTGGAAATTCCTGGCCAAATATCGCCACCTGATTCTGGCGGGTGTTGCCGCCACTGCCACCATGGCGCTGTTGCTCTCGGGAACCTGGGAAGATAAGCACGGCTGGCGCGGCCAGGCCTTCGCCTTCCTCCGCGCGGGCTACGCCTGGACGACGATTTGCGCGCTCATGGGCTATGCCCACCACCATATCCGCCGTGGGTCAAAGCTGCTCTCCACACTGTCGGAAGCGGTGTTCCCCTTTTACATCATCCACCAGACCACCATCGTGGTGACGGGGCATTTTCTCAGCCCCTACCGGCTGCCGGTGTTGTTGGAAGCTGGCATCATCCTCGCCGCGACCGTGGCCATTTGCGTGGCGATTTACGTGCTGGCGCGCGCCGTCCCAGCGTTGCGACTGCCACTGGGCTTGAAACCAGCCGCATGAAACTGTGCAGGCGTGAAACATGAGGCGATTGTTTCACGTGAAACCGAATTCACGGTTTTAACCGCGCCAAATAAAAAACCGCGACATTTGCATGCCGCGGTTCAGTCTCCTCCCTTGCGGGCGAGCGCTACGAATACCTTACCTAGAGAGGCTCAGCCCTGACGCGCCTTGAAGCGGGGGTTCTTTTTATTGATGAGGTAGATGCGGCCTTTGCGGCGCACGATCTGGCAGTTCTTGTCGCGGGTCTTGGCGGACTTAAGAGAATTGCGGACTTTCATCGGAGTAACCTAATCAGATAGCCGGCCTAACCGGCCCGCGGGAGGGCGTTCTATACAGAATTGCCTTCCGGCATGCAACGGCGCAGTCGCGGCCGCTGCCGGGACTAAGATAGTCCTGTTGGGGCAACGCCTTATCCTGATTTTGCGGTAGCCGGAATCAGGGGCGCGCCGCCCTTCAGGCGCTCCAGGGTGGTGCGGAAGACCACGGGGCTCAGCAAAATCAGCGCGATCAGGTTGGGCGCGGCCATCATGGCGAAGCTCAAATCAATGAACGCCCAGGCGGTATCCACGTTGAGCAGCGCGCCCAGGGGCGCCGTGATCGTATACAGGTACCGGCTGGGGATAATGGCGCGCTCGCCGAACAGGTAGGCCGCCGCCCGCTCGCCATAGAGCCCCCACCCCCAGAGCACCGACAGCCCGAACATGAGGACCGCCCCGGTGACAATCAGGCTGCCGCCGCCCGGCAGCACGGTCTCGAAGGCCTGGGCCACCAGGGGCGCCCCGGTGCCGCCGGTCTCCCAGACGCCGGTGAGGATGATCACCAGTCCGGTGACGGTGCACAGGATGATGGTGTCGATGAACGGGCCCACCATGGACAGGGCCGCCTGGCGCACGTCGTCGTCGCTCCTGGCCGTGGCGTGGGCAATGGAGGTGGTGCCCATGCCGGCTTCGTTGGAGAAGATCCCGCGCGCGACGCCGTAGCGGATCGCCTCCGCCACCCCTGCCCCAATAAACCCGCCGGTGGCGGCGGTACCGGTGAAAGCCGACTTGAAGATCAGCGCAAATGCCCCTGGAATATCTGAAAAATGATTGATCAGAACCAGGGCACTGCCGCCCATGTAGAAGATCACCATGATAGGCACCAGCGCCGAGGCCACTTTGGTCAGGCGCTGCAGGCCGCCAATGCGCACGGCGAAGGTGCTGACCGTGAGCACCGCCCAGGTGGCCCAGGTCGGCACTGAAAACTGCGCCACCAGCATGTCGGCGATGGTGTTGGCCTGGGCCTGGGGGCCAAAGGCCTGGGGAAACGTGAAAATGGCGTAGGCGGCGGCCAGCCACAGCCATTTTTTTCCGAGGCCATTCTTGATGTAATACATTGTTCCGCCGAGGTAATGCCCGTGCGGGGTGACCTCGCGGTATTTCACGGCCAGCAGGGTCTCGGCGTAGCGCGTGGCCATGCCCACCATGGCCGTGGCCCACATCCAGAACAGAGCGCCCGGCCCGCCCAGATGGATGGCCGTGGCGACGCCGGCGATCTTGCCGGTGCCCAGCATGGCCGAGAGGCCAGTCATGAGTGCGCCAAGGGGCGAAACTTCACCGCCGCCTGTGGCCGCCCCCCTGAGCGCCGGGTTCACCAGCATGCGCAGCGTTTCCGGCAGACGCCGGAGGGTCAAAAATCGCAACCCGATCGTGAGATAGAGGCCAGTGCCGAGAATCAGGATGATCGTGACCGGGCCAAAGGCGGCATCGGCGGCGGCGGTCAATGCGCGCTGGAGAACGTCCATTTACGGCTTCGGCGCACCGTAAGGATCATGGTGGGGCTTGTTGGCGGCGCCCCTTTCCCAGGCCTTCGGTTCCGCCAGGGCGTCGCGACGGTTGGAGTAGCAGTTGGACATGGAGCGGCAGGCGGCGCCCGCCGTATTGGCCGCCGTGCGCCGGAATATATCACCCATATCCGCGCAGGCGGAGAGCACCATCGCCATCGCGGCCATCGCCAGGTATTTGGTCATGGGGCCCCCGAAAACATTTCAGCCAAGCTAGCCGAAACGTCAGGTCAATCCAAGCCGCGCCCGGACCCGTTTGCGGGCGAATCCTCGTTCCTGGTCGGTGACATAGACCAGGCCGGCCACCTTCCGGATCAAGGCGTCTTCGTAGGGATCGAGCATCCCGTCGGCATAGGCCACCTCCCACAGCATCTCGATCAGCTTGATGCGCTCGGGTTCTTCCCAGGCCTTCACTACCTTGCTGGTGTACCCGAACAGTTGCCCTGCCCGCCCTTGGGCCGCGGCGGCGGCAATCAAGTCGCGGGCCTCGCCGTCCGACATGGCGAAATGCTCCACCAGCACGCGCGCGATGGCCTCCCGCTCGGGCAGGTCGAAGACATTGTCATGCCAGGCGGCCTCCACCAGGAGAGCGGCCACCGCTAGGTGCAGGTCGTCCTTAAGGGCCGGCGCGGAGGGTTGATCACCTTTGAAAAGCGACAGGAGCTTGTCGAGCATTATTCAACCTAACCAATAACGGATAACCGCGGAGGCCGCGTAAGGGCGTTCCAGCGGCGCCAGATGGCCGCAGTCCTCGATCACCACCAGCTTTGAACCCGTGATCCGGGCGTGCATTTCCTGGTGAACCTTGACCGGGCACAGCACGTCCTGGCGTCCGCACATAATGAGAGTCGGAACGCGAATCATCTCAAGGTCCTGCCGCCCGTCCTTGCGGGCCAGGATTGCTTCCTGCTGGCGCTTGAAAGCGTCCTGGCCGACCCGCTCGGCCATGTCCATGACAACGCCGGCGACCGTGGGGTCCTCCATGCGGCTGGGATGGATAAGGCTGGGCAATAACCTGGGCGTGACGCCCTTGAAGGTGCCGATCTCCGCCAGCTTGATGAGATCGCGCCGCGCCTTGGTCTGCGCTTCATTGTCGGCGCGGGCGTTGGTGTTGATCAGGGCCAGCCGTTCCACCCTTTCGGGGGCCTGACGCATGATCTCCTGGGCGACATAGCCGCCCATGGACAGAC
>CANJOI010000207.1 GCA_947475365.1 Fidelibacterota bacterium
GAAGCGCGCGGGTTCCCTTATGCGCCATGTGGCCATGGGTGAATTCGCGTTTGATCTCGAGGCCCACCACCAGGAAGAACACCGCCATGGCCGCGTCGTTGATCCAGTGCAAAACCGAGAGCGGCCCGACGTACGTGTCGAGCGCCTGGAAATAGGCAGGGCCCAGGGGGCTGTTGGCGACGGCGAGCGCCAGCGCGGCCGCCAGCATCAATAGAATGTCGCCGGCGGCTTCGCTCGCCAGGAACCGGTGAAGAATGGACGGATGTTTCAATCGGCTCGTTTCGGCATCCAGCGGGTGGCGCTCACCGGCTTGCCAGAATGGTTACGCAGGACTTTGGGTCTCAAAACCTTTTCGGCGGCAGGCAGACCGGTGGCTGTGGCGGCGCCCAGGCTGGCGGCGGCGCCGGTGCCCTTTTTCCGCGAAAGGCCGTCGGTGGCGTAGAAGTCCACCATGGCCTCGAAGGTGATCTCGGCGCCAGGTCCCACGGAGAGCGCATCGAGATAGGGCGCGTGACGCTTTACGATTTTAGTCAGGTGATCCGGCGAATGGGCGCCGAACTGGCGCCAGACGGAATCCAGGATGTGCCGGGGCACCTCATCGACGGGGCCCACGTCCACCGCCGGACGGCCGCGCGCAAAGGCCTTGAACAGCGTCGGTTCGATAGGTCCGTCCTCGGTGGCCACGAAAGTGGCGGGCATGAGTTTGGCGCCGCCCTGCAGAACGCCGAAATAGGCCTGGGCCAGGAACAGCAGGCGTTGAAGCTTTTGCGGCTGCAGATACTCGCCGTCACTCTGGGCCCGGTCGAGGAACCAGAAGGCGACTTCAAAACCAGTGGCAACGGCGGGCGGACGCAACGCTCACTCCACGCAAGCTAAAAGCAGGCAAACTCAAAGCGCCGCCAGAGTATGGTTTCCGGCGGGCAGCGCCAATATGCCTTTGAGGGTGCTAATCCGCCGGGGCGTAGCTGATGCCGACGTCTGTGACCGCTTCGGCCACGCCCATGAGCGACTGGTTGAATTCGTAAATGCGGATCGAGCGCTCGGGATCGCCCGACAAGCCCAGCCCGCCGCAGGCGGCCAGGGCCGCCTGTTCCTTCATGATCGTAGCGCCGACTTCCCGGCTGACGAGCACGCCGCCGAAGCTCACCACCCGGTCTTGATACGGGCTGTACTGACGGCGGCGGCGCGGTGTCTCAAAGCTGTCGGCGTCATCGTCGTAGCGCGGATGATCGTAAGCGGAGGCCGCCGCGAAGGCGCCCGACGTGGGATCGATGAACTCGCCCGACGACGCCATGGCGGCGCGCGGATGCATCACCCGCGACGTCGAGCCGACGATGCCGGTATTTGCCACCTGGGCGGTCATGATGCCCCCAGATGTAAATGACCAAAGACGAGCGTGATGTTCTTCACAAATTCTTTATAGGGCTGCGTCCGGCGAAGGTCAAATGCCAAGCCGTCGTCAAACCTAAAAATTCGTGGTTTTTCAAATCATTAACGAGTGGTTAACACTTTGAATTGTTCTAGCTTTGCAGCGCCGCGGCGACCAGCGACCACAGGTAAATAGTGACGAACAGACCGATCAGGCCGGAGGCTTCCTTGAGGTAAGCAGTTGCGTTCATGTGCGTTTTCCCCTTTGGTTCTGGCGCTTGTTAAGTTCATCTTTTGTTCTTTCGCGACAATAGAACAAAGACAGAACTCACGTCAAGAGAAGTTATCCACAAGAGGCCGAAGTTTTCTGGACACTGGTTTCCCAGGCACGTAGGGACAGGTGATGGCCCCGACCACCGCCCATAAGCTGACGCACCGCTTCAGCGTCGCGCCGATGATGGACTGCACCGACCGGCACTACCGGTTCCTGGCGCGGCTCATCAGCCGCCGCACACGGCTGTACACCGAGATGGTGACGGCGGCGGCGATCGTGCGCGGCAAGGACCCGGAGCGCTTCCTGGGATTCCATGAAAGCGAACTCCCCCTCACCCTTCAGCTCGGCGGCAGCGACCCCGTGGAACTCGCCAAGGCCGCCCGCCTGGCCGAGGACTTCGGCTATGACGAGATCAATCTCAATGTCGGCTGCCCCAGCGACCGCGTCACCTCCGGGCGCTTCGGCGCCTGCCTGATGGCGGAACCGGCGCTGGTGGCCGACTGCTTCAGCGCCATGATCGCGGCGGTGAAGATTCCCGTGACCCTTAAAACCCGCACCGGCATCGCCACCAAGGCGGAACGTCATGTGGCAAAGCCGGACATGCTCGATCCGCTGGTGACGGCGGTCGCCGCCACCGGCTGCGGCACGTTTGTCATCCACGCGCGCAACGCCTGGCTCGAAGGACTGTCGCCCAAGGAAAATCGCGATATCCCGCCGTTGGATTACGCACGCGTCCACCGGCTGAAGGCGGAACATCCGGCCCTGACCATCATCCTCAATGGCGGCCTGAAGAGCCTGGCCGCGGCGCAAGAGGCCGGCGCGGGGCTCGATGGCGTGATGCTCGGCCGCGCGCCCTACGAACAGCCCTATATGCTGGCGGCGGTGGACCGGCTGTTCTATGGCGATGACGCCGCGCCCGCCCCCCGGGCCGCGGTGGCGGAGGCTTATACCCACTATTGCGCCGGATATATCGCGAAAGGCCTGCGCCCCAGCGCCCTCTACCGCCATATCTCGGGCCTGTTCCATGGCGGGCTGGGGGCACGGCGCTGGCGCCAGCAATTGTCCAAGGCTTGCCAGGGCGAGATCTCCGGGGCGGAACTGGCGCGCCTGGCCGCCGCCTTGGACCGGCCGGAAGCCCTTGCCGCATAAGTCGTTATATGCGACTCACATTACAACTGGGGGGACGTAACACGCCACGCGCGCCCCGGCCGCAAAGTCTGGACCGCCGATGCCGCCGCTGACGCCGCGTTACGCCATCTACTACTCGCCCGACCCCGGCAGCCCGTTGGCGGCGTTCGCCCAGGCGTGGTTCAGCCCTGACTCCAAACTCAAGTCCGCGCTGAACCGGCCGGACATCGACCGCATCACCACCAACACCCGGCGCTACGGTTTCCACGGCACCCTGAAACCGCCGTTCGAACTCAATCCGATCCTGTCCCTGGACGGCGTCATGGCCGCGGCGCGGGTGTTCGCGCGCACCCGGGCGCCGGTTGAGCTGCCGCCGCTGGAACTGGACGTGATCGGCAAGTTCATCGCGCTGACGCCGGCCCATGACTCCGCGGAGCTGGAGAAGCTGGCCGCCGCCTGCGTGCGCGCCTTCGAGGCATTCCGCGTGCCCATGAGCGCCGAACAATTCGCGCAGTACAAGCTCAAAAAGCTCACGGTCCACCAGGAGCAGATGTTGAAGCATTGGGGATATCCCTACGTGATGGAAGAGTTCCGCTTCCACATGTCCCTGACCGACAAGATCGAGAATGACGCCGAACGCTTCCGCGTGATGGACGAACTGGCGACGATCGCGGCGCCCATCATCGGCAAGCCCCTGGTGGTGCGCGCCATCACCGTGTTCCGCCAGCCCGGCAGCAACGAGCCGATGGTGCCGGTCGAACGCATCCCCTTCGGCCGTGGCTGAGCCCGGACCAGAACCCGCCCCGCCCTCCGGGGAGCCCCCGCCTCCGGGGAGCCCCCGCCTCCGGACAATCACGCCGCCGCCTCGCCTGGAAATGCCCCGCAACCGGGGGCAGATTCGCGCGCGGCCTTACCCGGTCTGTTTGGCCGCATGTTCACCTCCGCCGGCTCCGGCCTGCGGCGCGCTTTTTGGGCGGTGCGCCGGCTGTTCGGAGTCCAGCGCGCCGGACCGCGCCGGCGCGTCTATTGGGACAGCGATATCTCGCTCACCCTCAACAACCTGGTGCGCGAGACCGAGACCAAGGCCAGCGGCAAGGTGCAGGTGATTTCCCTGGCGGGGTTTCGCGAGTCCGTGGGCGAGTTATGGGAGCGCTACGAGAGCAAGATCATGATGATCGCCGAGACCTCGATCGCGCGGCGCATCGGGCGGGGCAATACCTACATCGCCATCGACGAGGATTCGTGGTTGCTGCTGTTCTCGCGCGCCGACGAAGACCAAGCCCAGCACCGCGCCGACGCCATCGCCGCGGCCATCGGCGAGAAGCTCATGGGGGCGCGCTTCGCCCTGGAGGAGAGCCCCCTGCCGGAAGCCCAGCGCCTGGGCCTCGCCGACATCCTGAGCGCCGACGGCACCGTCAGCCTGGACGCCATGCGCGCCGAGGTGGCCAAGATCAAAGCCGCGCAGAAGGCGTCCGCGCGGCCCGTGGCCAAGTCGCATGCGCGCAAGGTGAAAGAGGGAAAACCCATCAAGCCGCCGCGCATCGTCGTGCGCGCCAGGGCGTTACCATCTGCCGCGTTACCCGCGTCGCTGCCGCCCCCGGCACCCGCGGAAGAGCCGTCCAAGTTCGACGAACTCCAGGTGCTCTACCGCCCCGCCTGGAACGCCGAGACCCACACCGTGAACACGGTGCACTTCCGCGCCTACACGGCGGACGGCGTCAGTGTCACCGACGACGAGACCGCCGCCTTGACCAGCGCCACGGCGCTGGATGTGGTGCGCGCGGGCCTCAAGGCCTTCACCGAAATGCGCAAGGCCGAACTGCCCATGCTGTTCTGCCTGCCGCTGCCCGTCAACGCGTTCAATGTGCAGGCCCTGGGCGAGGCGCAGAAGATGATCGCCGCGCTGCCGCGCGAGGACCGCCTGGGGTACCTGCGCCTGGACCTGCGCCGCCTGCCGCGCGCCACTCCTGAAAAGCTGGTGGCGTTGCGCGAGTTGTTCCGCAGCCATGTGCGCGGCCTGTCGTTCCCCATCAATCCCTTCACCAGCACCGACGCGATGCTGGCGCTGGATCATGTGTCGTATCTCGCGGACGTCACCAAGGACGCGGTCGCCACCGACGGCGAAATGTTCGAGGCGCTGCTGCAGCTCAAGAACCGCGCCGGCGCGCGCGCGGTGGCGGTGACGGGCCTGCGTAAACGCGGCCACCTCGCCAAGGCCGTGGGCGCCGGCGTGGCCGAGATCAGCGGCCCGGCGCTCATGGACGAGATCAAACACCCGCCGGAGCGGGTCCAGCGCCTGCCGCGCGAAAGCCTGATGACGGTGATGTAAATCCTCGTGATTGCCACAATCCGGGCCTATATCGGTTAGGCCGCGTCACTGGTTCTCAGGAGGCTCCCATGATCCGCATCCTCGCCGCTGTTTTGATATTCGCCGCATCCGCGGCTTTCGCGGCCGAAGCCGCCAAACCAGCACCCGTGAAATCCGAACCGGTGCAATTCGACCAGTTGAAGGGCGTGAAGACCTGGCGCAAAGGCGGCGACAACATCGTCTATGTGCAGGGCAGCACCGGCGACTGGTACAAGGCCGTGATGCTGGAGACCTGCATGACCCTGGACACCAAGAAGGGCATCAGCTTCATGACCGAGCTTGATCCCGTCACCAACATCAAGCAAAGCCGGGTCGTGGTCGACCGCCACATCTGCACCGTCGACAGCCTGAGCAAATTGGATGGCCCGCCCCCGGCGGCGGCGGCGGGCAAGTAGGCCGGCGTGGACGCGTCAGCGGCCGGCCAGGACGGATTCCGCCATGGCCACATGCTCCAGGCGGTCCACATCCATGGCGGCCACCGGGTCGTCGAGCATGACCGCGCCCGCGCGCACGCCCAAAGTCCGCGACACGGCGTCGAGCGCGTTGGCCAGGGACAACATGCCGGTCAGCGCGCGCAGGAGCGTACCGGCGCCGAAATGGGCGATGAAGGCGAGCGGGCGCTTGCGTTTGCTTTCCACCTCGACCCAGCCGTGGGCGGCCTGGGAAAGGGCTTCAGCCGGTCCGGCGAACAGGTTGCAGCCGCTGACCCCGCCGCCGCGGAGTTTCAGGACGGTACGGCGCGCCTTGGGAAAGGCCTTGCGGATGTCCTTCTCGCGCGCGAGGCCCACCACGACATTACCGGGGTCTCGCGCGGCGCGGGTGCAGAACTCGTCCACGGCCGCGGACGTCAGCAGCGGGTTGTCGGCGGTGGTCACCAGCACCGGCCCCTTGAGTGTCTCGCAGGCCTTGAGCACGCTGGCCGCGGGGCCGCCCGCGTCTTCCAGGAACCGCACCGGGCGTTTACGGGTGAAGGCCGTGATATCCGCGTTAGCTTCAAGGGCGGCGACGGCATTGGCCACCACCACAATCTCGCCCACCGCCGGACTGGCGTTCAGGGTTTCCAGTACATAAAGCAGCATGGGCCGGCCGCGCAGCGGCAGCAGCGCCTTGCGCTTCTTGGGCGCGATCTCCGCCAGCGGATCGCCGGGACGGTCGCCGGCCAGCAGGATGCAGGTATAGGGAAGCAACGCTTTTAAAACGCCCCGTGGGTGCCGAGCACTTTGCCGACATCTTCGCCCATGATGATGGCGTAGCGGATGTCGAACTCCTTCTTGAGGGTCGCCATGGCCTCGTCGCGGATCGAGGGCCACAGGTCCTGGGGGATCGCCAGCACGCCGTCGTCGTCGGCGTAGATATAGTCGCCGTTGTTGATGGTGACATTACCGATCTTGATCGGCCGGTTCATGGCGTGGACGGTGCCTTCGTACTTGATGTCGTCGCAACTGATGCCTTGCGCGAACACCGAGAACTCCAGGCCGTTGAGCTCGGCGGAATCGCGGGTGTAGCTGTCCACCACCGCGCCCACGGCGCCGGAGCGGATGGCGATATTGGCGTTGAGATCGCCGAAGTAGGCTTTGTCCTTGACCTCGTTGTGCACCACGATCACGTCGCCCGGCCGCACGAAATTATAAGTCCCGAGCGCGGTGTA
>CANJOI010000208.1 GCA_947475365.1 Fidelibacterota bacterium
GCAGCGGGCGGCGCGGTCTGGGCAAGCGCGGTGTGCGCGGCGAGGATCAAGCCCAGGAATGCGAGACGGAGTTTCATGAGCGCACCTCTACTTGAACGACGCGGGCTGGGTCTTGCGCCAGGCGTCATAGCGCATGCGCAAGGTCTTCACCGGATTGAGGTTCTCGCCGGCCTTGATCTGGTTGGGGCCCCGGTTTGGCCCCGGCGTCACCACCGTCAGATACAGGCCGTACTGCCCGTTGTTGTGGGAATCGCCGCTGGTGTCGGTGGGATTGGCCATGAGGATATAGGCGATGAAGGCGGAGCGGTTATCGCAAGGGATCGGCGGCGGCGTGCCGTCCGTGGGCCACGGCGGACAGGTGCAGCGCGCGTCGCCGCCGGAGCCGTCTGCCGCGTCCATGGCCGCCATCACCCGGTCGGTGAGCGCGCCGCTCGCGTGAATGAACGCCTGCACGGCGTTGGGCACCAGCTCGCCGGGGCGCAGGATGTTACCCTGGATCGAGTAGTAAATCTCGGTGCCCGGCACCTGCCCCTGCATGTCCTGCGTGACAAAATTGGTCTGAATGCCCGAGTGGCCAGCCATGCGGCCCTTAAGATCGACAATGCCGAACTGGCGGGTCTGGTATTCGGGCTCGCTCAGCGCCAGTTGCTCGAGAATGGCCTTGGGCTCCATGCCCTTCTTCATCTGTTCGAAGATGAACATCTGGTTCTTGTGGGTGCGGTCCACCGCCGCCTGGCAGGCAGCGACGCCGACGCCGGGAATCACCACCGCCTGCACGCCCTTGAGGAAGTTGTCGTCGTCGCTATCCACACAGGTGGCCGAGGCGATCACCACCTTACCGGTGGACTTATCGACCGCGATCACTGACCAGGTGGCGTGCGCCGGCAGCGGCACGGCGAGAATTCCAACCATGACGGCGGCGAGAACGGCACGAAGCATGCGAAGCCTCCACAACTTGTCAGAGCCGGAGCGAAGCATGGCACAGGTCGGCTTCGCTTGGAACAGGATGGGCCGCGGGCGGCGCCCTCTTCAGCGGGTATTGAAAGCGTGTTGGGCGTCATAGGCCCGTTTGTAAGCGGGCCGCGCCTCGGCCCGCGCCACATAGGCCGTGAGGTTCGGGAAGTCATTCAGCAGGCCTGACGATTTCACCCTGAGCAGCACCGACACCATCATTAAATCTCCGGCGCTGAAATCCCCGTCCAGCCATGGGCGCTCACCCAGGTGCGCCGCGAATTGCTTCAGCCGCGTGCGCACGCGCTCGCGCACCAAAGGCATACGGTCCGCGCCCCAGGGCTTGTCGCCATCGGCGAACTTGGCGGTCTCAAGCTCCAGGATCGGCGGCTCCACCGAATTGACCGCGGCGAACATCCAGGCGATCGCCCGCGCCCGCGCGTCGGATTCTTCCGGCAACAGGCCGGTGTGGCGCTCGGCGATGTGGAGGACAATCGCCCCGCTCTCAAACAGAACGAGGCCGCCTTCCTCATAGGTAGGGATCTGCCCGAACGGATTGAGCGCGAGGTGCGCGGGTTCCTTGAGAGCCGCGAACGTCACGCCGCGCACCTCATAGGGCTGCCCCACTTCCTCCAGCGCCCAGCGCACGCGGGTGTCGCGCGCCAGTCCCCGGCCGCCGTCGGGCGAACGGTGAAAGGCGGTGATGGTGATGGTCACTGGATAGATCTCCTCAAAGCCGGTCAGGCGCCGCCGGGGATTCCGCCACTTGCACGCGGTTACGGCCGCCATGCTTGGCGGCGTAGAGCGCGGCATCGGCGCGGGCGAACAGGGCGTCGAAGTCCTCGCCTTTCTCCAGCGCGGCCAGGCCGATGCTGGTGGTGACGCGCACATCCTTGCCGTCGATGTCGATGACCGTGTCGGCCACCGCCTGACGCAGGCGTTCCGCCAGGATCAGGCCGCCGGCATGGTCGGTGCCCGGCATGAGGATGGCGAATTCCTCGCCGCCGATGCGCGCGAGAATATCGTAGGTGCGCACATGGGCGGCAAAGGCGGAGGAGGCCGCGATCAGCACCTTGTCGCCGCCGCCGTGGCCATAGGTGTCGTTGATGCGCTTGAAGTGGTCGAGGTCGCAGACCAGGAGGCCCAGGGGCTGGCCGCTGCGGTGGGCGAGCGCGATGGCCTGATGGGCGCGGTCGATCAGGTGGCGGCGGTTGGCGCAGCCGGTGAGCGTGTCGGTGGTGGCAAGGTCGAACAGCCGCGCGTTGGCGGCGCGCAGTTCGGCAGTGCGCTCCTCGACCTCATGCTCCAGTTCCTTGGCGCGCACACGTAAGTATGCCGTGTGCCCGCGCATCAGCAGCGCGATCATGAGCAATACCGTCACCAGGGCCGCCGTGCGCAGCCACCAGGTCTGGTACCAGGCCGGCAACACCATCACCGGCAGGGCCAGAGCCTTCTCGGCCCACAGGCCTTCGCGGTTGGAGCCCCGGATCCGCAGCGTGTAGTCGCCGGGCGGCAGATTGGTGTAGGCCGCGAGGCGCTGGGTCCAGGGGGTCTCGATCCAGTCCTTGTCGTAGCCGTCCAGCTTGTAGGCGTAGAGATTGCGTTGGGGCGCCGAATAATCGAGCGCGGCGAATTCGACCGCGAGACTGTTGGCCTGCGCGGGAACGGTGATGGCCCGTCCGGGCGCGTTGTCCACGACACGTCCGCCGACCCGCAGATCGGTGACCGCCACCGGCGCCTGGTAGGTCCACGGCATGAGTTTGTCGGGCTTTATGACCGTGAGTCCGCCGGAGCCGCCGAACAGGATCTCGCCGGCCTTGGTCGTGGCGCCGGAATTGACCCAGTTGAAGGTGATCGCCACGCCCTCGGCGCGGTGCAGCGCGCGCACGTTCAAGGTCTCGGGGTCGATCACCGCGACGCCGTCGTTGGTGCTGGCCCAGATGCGCCCCGTGCCGTCGGCGCGCAGCATGGCGGCGCTGGCGTTGGGCAGGCCTTGCGCCTCGCCGAGACGCCGGAAGCGCGGGCGGCCGCCCTCGTCGCGGCCTTCCATGATGTTGATGCCGCCGCCCAGCGTGCCCACCCACAGGCGGCCCTTGGCGTCGGTGGTCAGCGCCGACACCCAGGCGGCGGACAGCGAACGCGGGTTGCCGGGCTCCGGCACGATCTTTTCGACCGCGGCGCTGGCGATGTTGAACCGGTTGAGGCCCGACGAGCCGCCCACCCACAGCCAGCCATCGCCGCCGGGCGCGATCACTTCGATGCGTTCGCCGGTCAGGGTCTCGCGGCTCCAATGCCCCGCCGCCGCGCCTTTCGCGGGATCGAAGCGCCACAGGCCGTCCCACAGCGTGCCTACCCAGAGCACGCCTTCGGCGGCATGCAGGGTGCGCACCGGCAGATCCGGTTGCGTGGGGTCGACCGCGATCCGCTTGACGCGGGTGCCGGCGGCGTCGGCCTTGTAGAGGCCGCGATTAGTGCCGAGAAACACATCGGCGCCGATCTGCACCATGGCGTAGAGGCGGTCCGGCGGCAGGGCGGTGTCGGGATGCGCCGCATCGGGACGCAAGCCGCCGACGCGCCCGCCGTTGGGATCGAGGATATCCACCCCGCCTTCCCGCAAGCCCGCCCAGATGCGGCCATCGGCGGCGGCCAGCACCGACCACACATCGATATCCGACAGCGCCGTGGCGCGGCCCCATTCGCCGAAGATGGTGGTGATGGCGGTCTGGCGCGTGTCATAGCGCGACCGGCCGCCCGAGGTGCCGATCCACAGGAACCCGGCGCGGTCGGTGTGCATGGCGCGCACGTCGTCGTGCACCAGGCTGGAGGGGCGCACCGCCTCATGCTGGATGCGCCGGGTCGCCCAGGTGGCGGTGTCGACCACGACGATGCCCTGGCCGAAGGTGCCGATCCACATCTGGCCGGGCGTGGCCTCGGTGACGGTGTTGACGGTCTGGTGTTCCAGACCCTCGCCGTCCTTCACAAGAGTCTCGCGCACCGCGCGCGGCGGCGCATCGCCATCGATGATGAACACGCCGCGGTTCTTGGCGCCCACCCAGATGCGCCCGGCGCTGTCCTCGAACACTTTCCAAATTTCCGGCTGGCCTTCTCCCGCCGGCAGCGGCACCACGGTGAAACCCGGCGCGCCCGCGTCTTTCCGCGCGAGGCCACGGCGCGTGCCGGCCCAGACGCGGTCCTTGCTGTCGCGCTTCAGCGCCGTGACATGGTCGTCGGGCAGGCTGTCACCGCGCGCGGCGTCATGGCGCGCGCGGGTCCACACGCCGGACGCGGCGCGGTGATCGAGGCCGCCGTCGGTGGCGATCCACAGGCCGCCCTGGCCGTCATCGTCCATGGCCCAGACCTGCCCGTCGCTGACGCCGTTGGGGCCGGGACCGAACACCGTGAAACGATCCGAGCCCGGATCATGGCGCGCGAGGCCGCCACCGGCGGTGCCGATCCACACCATTCCGGCGGCGTCGGCGTGCAAGGACACGATGTAGCTGCTGGGCAGCGCCCCGGGATCATTGGCGCCGGTCTTATAGGTCTTGAAGTGGTAGCCGTCCCAGCGCGCGAGGCCGCCGGAGGCGCCGAACCACAGGAACCCGTCCTTATCCTCGGCCACCGAGGTGGTGAACCGCGTCGGCAGACCTTGGTCGGGATTGAGCTGGGTGAACAGGGAGTCGCCAAGCTGCGACCAGCGCTCGGTCCCGGCGCGCGCCGGCGCAGCCGCCAGCAGCACGGCGCAAAACAGCGCAAAGGTACGGATGTAGCTGATCACGGGGCCAACTCCTTGGCCCTTGATAGTGCACGGGATATCGGCGGCGCCACCCCGTAAATCTGACATCTTCTCTCCGCCGGGAACCTTGCGAAAGCCAAGCGGTCATTAGGCAGTTATTTCAAGGGCTTGTCTGCCACCTCGCGGTGAACAGCCGGGCGCCTTCGCGCCGCCTGGAAAATACGCGTCCGGGGCGAACATCGCTCGCCCCCGCCGCATTGAAGGGATGGGCTGCGTGGGACTCATGACACGCACATATCTGAATTTCGGAGGCGCGGTGCCGGCCGCCGGGGCGTGACGCAAACCCGGAGCCTGGGGCCGGAACCCGTGCGCGAAGGCGGCAACGCGGGTATAGTTCCGCGCATGCAGGCACACCGCTTCCTCACCGGGTTGTTGGCTCTGGCGCTCGCGGTTTCTCCCGCTGTGGCCGCCGCGCCCGCGCAGATGATCGTCCCCGCCGACTTCTCCATCGATGCCGACGCGCCGCCCACGCTCGCGATCCGCACTTCGCCGCAGAATTTGCCGGTCTATGTCTTTGACGACGACACGCCGGGAAAATCCGCCTGCGGCGCGGGGTGTATCGGGGCATGGACGCCGGTGGTCGCCGGCGGCGGCGCCAAACCCCTCGGCGACTGGACGGTCATTGACCGCGAGGATGGGCGCAAGCAGTGGGCCTATAAAGGCCGCCCTCTCTACACCTTCTTCACCGATACGCCGGGCAAACCCACCGGCGACGGCCAGGAAGGCAAATGGCATCTATTCCAGCCGTGAACGTCGTGGGTAAATAACCCAGACGCTCCGCCGCAGGAATCCCGCAAGCCCCTCGTCCTGCCCTCAGTGGCTCCCCGCGGCATTTCCGGCGGGCGGGCTTTCTTGCCCATGTTCCTTTCGAGAGGGAATGCATTTTGAACGCCAAGAAGAGCAGCCGTCGCTTCCCCGCGGCGCGCCTGCGCGCGGCCGTTGCCGGATCTTTGTTGTCCTTGCCCGTGTCTTTCGCCCAGGCCCTGGGGGCCGACCTTAGCGTCAGCACCGCGCGCACCACGCCGGTTGTTACATCCAATATCGACGGCGGCGGCGCCGGCAATGTCAACGTCACCAGCGCCGGTTCAGTCGCGGTAACCACGGGCGCCGCGGTCACCCTCGACAGTTCCAACACCCTCACCAACGCCGGCACCATCTCCAACAGCGGCGAGAGCTTCGCCATCGGCGTGCGCATCACCACCGCCAACGGCGCCACCACGGGCGGCTTTACAAACAACGGCGCCATCAATGTCCCCGGCCCCGCGTCCACCAGTACGCTCACCGGCACCACCGTCACCAATACCGGCATCCAGGTGGACGGCGCCAATACCTTCAGGGGTTCCATCACCCTGAATTCCGCATCGGCCCTCACGGTCGGCGGCAACGGCTCCAGCGGCATTCTCACCACTGCGCGTATCGACGGGTCGATCGTCAATGCCGGCAAGCTCTCCGTGACCGGCAACTCCGCCTGGGGCATCGCGGTCAACACCAACGTCACCGGCGGCATCACCAACGCCGGTACGATTGAAGGCTTCGGCCAAGCCACCATCGGCATCTATGCCGGCGGCAATGTCACCGGCGCCATCACCAACAGCGGCAGCATCACCACCGGCAAGGCGGCCGGCAGCAACACCACCACCGATCCTCTGTATCCCGGCGGCCGCGCGCTATGGGTCGCGGGCAACGCCGGCGGCATCCTGCTCGAAGGCAACGGCGTGACGGCGGCGCAAGGCGGCACCGGTAACGGCCTCACCGATTCCAGCTTGAGCGTCATCGGCGGCGCCGAGGCGCTGTACGTGGGCCAGGGCGGCGCGGCCGGTTATAAGGATATCACCGTCGGCAAGCTCGCAAGCGACGCCGACGGCTCCAGCCTTTTGATTCGCGGCAATGTCACCTCCCAGGCCGCGTCCACGGTGTCCTCCGTGCGCGCCGTGAATATCACCGGCGTCACCAACGGCGGGGTCGATTACCACGTCACCTTCACCGGCGCGCTGCGCAATGCC
>CANJOI010000209.1 GCA_947475365.1 Fidelibacterota bacterium
AACGTGGTGCCGATCCGCATCCCTCCCTTGCGCCAGAGAACCGAGGACATCCCCGAGCTTATTGGCCACTTCCTGGCGCGGAGCGTGGACGAGGGGCTGCCACCCAAATCCCTGACGGCCGCGGCCATCGAGCGGCTCAAGGCCCACCGCTGGCCCGGCAACGTCCGCGAGCTGGAAAATCTGGTGAAGCGCATCGTGGCGCTGTACGGCGAGCCCGTGGTCGGCCCCGAGGTGATCGAGCTGGAACTGGCGGGCGCCTCGGCGGCGCGCGCCGCGGAGGAGGGGCAGCCCACCACACTTGCCGGCACCATCGAGCGCCACTTGCGCGACTATTTCGATGGCCACAACGGCCAGCTGCCGCCGCGCGGCCTCTATGACCGCGTGCTGCGGGAATTGGAACGCCCGCTCATCAGTCTGACCCTGGCCGCGACGCGCGGCAACCAGGTGAAAGCCGCCGAGATCCTCGGCCTCAACCGCAACACCCTGCGCAAGAAGATCCGCGACCTGGAGATTGGCGTCGTGCGGGGGGTCAAATGACCGGCGCCGCGCGAAAGAAAGAGCCGCGAGGGGGCGAGTGAGCGACCTAGCGATCCCTGTGCGCAGAAACATGTGGACGGCGCTCAAGCCGCGTTCGGCGGCGGACGGCATCGCCATTGCCCTGATCATCGTCGGATTCATTTCGGGTGCCGCGACCTTCATCTCGCTTGCGACCCTGGAGCCGCTGGCGCCCAACGCCACCACCACGCTGATCCTGGTCAACGTTGATCTGCTGATCGTGGTGGGGCTTGCCCTGCTGGTGGCGCGCCGGCTGGTGCGCCTGTGGAAATCGCATCGCGCCGGAACCGTGGGCTCCAAGCTGCAGGTAAGACTGGTGGCATTGTTTGGCGTCATCGCCATGACGCCCACGGTGCTGATCGCCCTGTTCTCGATCCTGTTCTTCGCGCTCGGCGTGCAGACCTGGTTCGGCGCGCGCGTGAAAACCGCCGTCGATGAGTCCGCTGCTATCGCGCGCGCCTACCTTCTGGAACATCAGCAGGCCATTAAGGCGGATGCGCTGGCGGTGGCGAACGATGTGAACCGTCAGTGGTCGCAATTCGCCATGAGCCCGCAACTGCGCGACAACGCCCTGTCCACGCAGATTGCTTTTCGTGGCCTGACAGAAGCGGTGATCTTCCGGCCCGACGGCCAGGTGATCGCCAAGGCCGGATACACCTTCAGCCTGGCTTTTGGCGACGTCGTGCCGTTTTCGGAAATGGCCAAGGCCGACGCCGGACAGGTGCCGGTGATCACCGGCGAGAATCTTGACCGCGTGCGCGCTCTGGTGCGGCTCGATCCCTACACCGGCGCCTATCTGTATGTCGGGCGCTTCGTCGATCCCAATGTGGTGGCGCGTGTGACACGCGCCGAAGCGGCGGCGTCCGAATATCAGCGTCTTGAACGCCAGCGTTCGGAGTTGGAGTCCAGCTTCACCATTCTGTTCACCGTGGTGGCGCTACTCCTGCTGCTGGTGTCCATCTGGTTCGGCCTCACACTCGCGCGACGCCTTGCCAGCCCGATCGTCGATCTCATCAGCGCCGCCGAGAAAGTACGCGGCGGCGACCTCACGGCGCGGGTGCGGGAAGGGGAAGCCAGCGACGAAGTCTCGGTGCTGTCGCGCGCCTTCAACCGCATGACCTCGCGTCTCGGTGAGCAACAGGCCGAGCTCAAGGACACCAATGCCCAGCTCGACGAGCGCCGGCGCTTCACCGAGGCGGTGTTGGCCGGCGTCAGCGCCGGCGTGATCGGCCTGGACCGCGCGGGCCACATCACGCTGCCGAACCGGTCGGCGTCGTTGCTCCTGGGCCAGGACCTCACGGACGCCATTGGCAAGTCGCTGGCGGTGGTGGCGCCGGATTTCGCGCCGTTGCTGGCCGAAGTCATGCAGTCGCCGCAGAAGGTGGTGCAGCACGAAGTGCAGGTGGCTGAGGGCGGCATGCAGAAGACGTTTCTGGTGCGACTGTCGAGCGAACAGGTGGAGGGCAACATCGAAGGCTACGTCATGACCTTCGACGACATCACCGCCCTGCAGTCGGCGCAGCGCAAGGCCGCCTGGGCGGATGTGGCGCGCCGCATTGCCCACGAAATCAAGAATCCGCTGACTCCGATCCAGCTCTCGGCCGAGCGGCTGAAGCGCAAGTATCAGGCGCGCCTCGCGGACGATTCCGGCCTGTTCGCCCAATGCACCGACACCATTATTCGTCATGTCGGCGACATCGGACATATGGTGGACGAGTTCTCGGCCTTCGCGCGCCTGCCGGCGGCGATCCTGCGTCCAGCCGAACTGGGCGGGGTGATCCGGGAGTCGATTTTCCTGCAGCGCACGGCTTATCCCAATCTCACCTTTACCTTCGAACCGCATGCGCCTGTGCGTCTCAAATGCGATATTCGCCAGGTGGGGCAGGCGCTCACCAACGTGCTCAAGAACGCGGTCGAAGCCATCGAGGCGCGGTTCGGCCCTGCGGTGGTCGGCCAGAAGAGCCCCGGCGCGGTCATCGTCCGCCTGGAAATTACGCCCAGCGAAATCCTGGTGCGGGTGCAGGACAACGGCACCGGTCTGCCCCAGTCCTCGCGCGAGCGCCTGACGGAGCCTTATGTCACCACCCGGGCCAAAGGCACGGGGCTGGGGCTGGCCATCGTCAAGAAGATCATGGAAGACCACGGCGGCAACCTCTCGCTCGCCGATGCGCCTTTGGCCGAAACCGTCGACGGAAAGCGCGTCGGCGCGGAAGTAACGTTGCATTTCCCCTTAAGCCTCGCGATCGAAACCGAGACCCCCGTGGCGCCGCTCGCCGCACAAGCTGGAGAATAGGTTATGTCGGTTCCCTCTAACGCTCCGGAAATCCTCGTGGTCGACGATGAGGACGACATCCGTCTCCTCATCAGCGGCATTCTGCAGGACGAGGGTTACGCGACCCGTGAAGCCGCCACCGGCGAGGCCGCGCTCGATCAGGTCAAGAGCAAGGCGCCCGCCGCGGTGATCCTGGACATCTGGCTGGAGAACAGCCGGTTCGACGGCCTCCAGGTGCTCTCGGCCATCAAGGCCATGCGCCCGGCCGTGCCAGTGGTGATGATCTCCGGCCACGGCACGATCGCGACCGCCGTGCAGGCCATCAAGCAGGGCGCCTACGATTTCATCGAGAAGCCGTTCGAGGCCGACCGTCTTCTGGTGGTGCTGGGCCGCGCCATGGAAGCCGCGCGTCTCAAGCGCGAGAACCTGGAACTCAAAAGCCGCGCCGGCGCGCCCGAAACCCTGATCGGCGGTTGTCCCGCGGTCACCGCACTGCGCCGCACCATCGAGCGTGTCGGGCCTACCGGCAGTCGTGTATTGATCACCGGCCCGGCCGGATCGGGCAAGGAAGTGGTTGCGCGCCAGATCCATTTGCATTCCACCCGGTCGCAAGGCCCGTTCGTGGTGGTGAACTGCGCATCGCTGCACCCCGACCGCCTGAACGAAGTGCTGTTCGGGCACAGCGGGCCGGGGGGGCGGAGTGACGGCGAGGGGCAGGGCGGGGTGCTGGAGCGCGCGGACGGCGGCACGTTGCTCCTGGACGAAGTCGCCGATATGCCGCTCGCCACCCAGAGCGCGATCATCCGCATCCTGCAGGATCAGCGGTTGGAGCGTATGAACGGTCATGGCCCTGTCGGCGTCGATGTGCGCGTCATCGCCACCACCAACCGTGACCTGCGCGAGGAGATCGTGCGCGGCACCTTCCGCGAGGAGTTGTTCTACCGCCTGAACGTGGTGCCGGTGCCGGTGCCGGCCCTGGCCGACCGGCGCGAGGACAGTCCCGAACTGGCGCGCCATCTGCTGGAACGCACGGCGGTCGCGGCCGGCCTGCCGAAACGGGTCCTGGGTGAGGACGCCATCGCCGCCATGCAGGTTTATCCCTGGCCGGGAAACGTGCGCCAGCTGCGCAACGTCATCGAACGCCTGCTGATCATGGCGCCGGGCGCGGTGGCCGATCCGATCCGCGCCGACATGCTGCCGGCCGACATCGCCAACGATGTGCCGCAGACGCTTAAACTGCAGTGCTCGGACGAGATCATGACGCTGCCCTTGCGCGAGGCCCGGGAGATGTTCGAGCGCGAATACCTGATGGCGCAAGTGGTGCGCTACGGCGGCAATATCTCGCGCACAGCCGATTTCGTCGGCATGGAGCGCTCGGCCCTGCACCGGAAATTGAAGTCGCTGGGGGTTTCCACGGAGGTCCGTCACCGCCGCGATGCGCCGGAACCGGCGCCGCAGTCCGCCAAACGCCTTTCGCCGATGAACTGAGGCGGGTACTCTCGCCGCGTCCAGTCTTGAGGAAATGCCCAAGGAAATCGATATGTCGCATATCTCTTATGTCAACGGCCGCTATCTCCCGCACGCCGCGGCCAGCGTGAATATCGAAGACCGCGGATTCCAGTTCGCCGACGGCGTCTACGAGGTGATCTGCTACTGGAAGGGCAAGCCCATCGACTACAAGGGGCATATACAGCGCCTGGAGCGGTCGCTCTCCGAACTGCAGATCCGCCAGCCATGCAGCATGCAGGCCCTGACCGTGATCGTGCGCGAAGTGGTGGCGCGCAACCGGCTCACCACCGGCCACATCTATATGCAGATCAACCGCGGTGTCGCCAACCGCGCGCACTATTTCCCGAAGCCGAGCGTGAAGCCCAGCGTGGTCGTGGTCACGAAGCCCGTGGCGGGCCCCTCGGATGCGGTGGCGGAGAAGGGCGGCAAGGTTGTGACCACGCCCGATATCCGCTGGGAGCGCGTGGACATCAAATCCGTCAGCCTGCTGCCCAACTGCCTCGCCAAACAGCTGGCCCAGGAATCCAAGGCGTTCGAAACCTTTCTGCACCTGCCGGACGGCACGGTGACCGAAGCCTCCGCCTCCAACGCCTGGATGGTGACGCCCGACAAGACCATCGTCACCCACCCGGCCGACGGGGCGATTCTGTCGGGAATCACCCGCTCCACGGTCATCAAGCTCGCGCGTGACGCGGGCTACAAGGTTGAGGAACGCCCGTTTACCCTGACCGAAGCCTACGCGGCGAAGGAACTGTTCGTCACCGGGACGACCAGCTTCGTCATGCCGGTGATCCAGGTGGACGACCGCGTGATCGCCAATGGCGCGCCGGGCACAGTCGCGCTCGACCTGCGGGCCCGGTATCGCAGTTACGTCGACAATGTCGACCCCGCCACCGCCTGGGACCTTTAACGCAGTTGATGGGCCTGGTTCGTCCCAAAGCGCTGCTGTTCGACTGGGACAACACCCTGGTCGATACCTGGCCCTGCATCGGCAAGGCCACCAACATCACGCGCGCGGCGTTCGGCCTGGAGCCATGGACTTCGGCGGAGATGCGCGTTCACGTCGCCGGCTCGCTGCGCGACACGTTTCCCAAGATCTACGGCGCCCGCTGGGAAGAGGCGCGCGAGACCTACCTCAAAGCCTTTGCCGCCATTCATCTCGACATGCTGCAGGCGCTGCAGAGCGCCGAGCAACTTTTGCGCGCGGCCGGGGGCGCCGGGATCTATCTGGGTGTGGTCAGCAACAAGACCGGCTCCTATCTGCGGGCCGAGGCCTCGCACCTGGGTTGGACCGGATTGTTCGGCAAGCTGGTGGGCGCCCAGGATGCGGAACGGGACAAACCCCATCCGGCGCCGGTGAATATGGCCCTGGCCGGCAGCGGCATCGCGGCCGGGCCTGAGGTGTGGTTCATCGGCGACGCGCCGATCGATGCGGCCTGTGGAAAAGCCGCCGGTTGCACCACCATTGGCGTGGGGCCGGAAGCCTGGGACACCCCCAGGGCCGACCACCACGTGCCCGATTGCACCGCGCTTGCGGCGTTACTCGATGGTTTTGGCCCGCCTTGACGGCCATGGGGGGCGTTAACCCGGTTGATTCCCACCAATTGGCGGGGATGGGCGTGAGAACGCTGGTTGACCCATTTCGCATAAAAATTCTAAAAAAGTACGCTGGGCTGGCTGCGGTACCCACGGCGGCCCGGATAAACGTCCAAAAAGCGACAAGCGCCCTATAACAACAAGCCGTTCACCCGAAACGGCACCCAGAAGAGGCAGGCTCCGATGACCGCAGAGAAGTCCCAAAACGTCCAGGACGTTTTCCTCAACGCCATCCGGAAGAACAAAACGCCGGTTACGGTGTTTCTTATAAACGGCGTGAAGCTGCAGGGCATCGTGACATGGTTCGACCAATTCTCCATGTTGCTGCGCCGTGACGGCCACACGCAGCTGGTTTACAAGCATGCGATCTCGACCGTGATGCCGTCGGCGCCGGTCCAGTTGTTCGAACCCAAGGAGGAGGGAGGCAAGGAAGAGGCCGCGCAGTAATTCCGCTGTCGTGATCGTTCCGCTCCCCCACACGCGCTTTTGTTAGAAACCGCCAAGGCTGCCACAGCCACCCTCGTCGTCCATCCGCGCCTTAAAACGCGGGGGAAGCCTGACGACGGCGCCGATGAACGCGCGCGCCTCGAGGAAGCCCGCGGCTTGGCCGCCGCCATTTCTCTCGACGTGCGCCACGCCGAATCCGTGACCATCGCCAAGCCCAACCCCGCCACCTTGCTGGGCGAGGGAACGGTGGAGCGCATCGGCGGGCTGGTGAAGGATTTCAAGATCGAGCTGGTGGTGGTCGACGGTCACCTCTCGCCCGGCCAGCAACGAT
>CANJOI010000210.1 GCA_947475365.1 Fidelibacterota bacterium
ATCCTCCGCGCTCACTTCACGCAATCCCAGGAACGTGACTGAGTCCATCAGGCCGGGTGTAACGATGGCCCCTTTGGCGTCGATCACCTTTGCACCGGCCGGTGGCGCGAGGCCGGGGCCAACGGCAGTGATGACCCCGTTGTCGAACACCACCGTTCCGCCCTTAATCACGCCCGCGGCGCCCATGGAGTGAACCTCACCGTTCACGACCGCCACGGGTTCTGCAAGGGCGGGGCTCGCGACCAGCGCGAGAAGAAGAATGAATTTCTTCATGGCGTGCGCTCCGTGGACGCATAACCCAACTCAAAGTCAGACCTGAACTGCCGCTTGGGATCGTGCAGGTCGTATGCCAGCGCACCGTCCACGTAGACCTTCTCCGCCCGCGCATAGACGCTGAACGGATCACGGTCCCAGACCACGACGTCGGCCATCTTTCCGGTGGCGAGCGATCCGGTCTTGGCTTCGATGCCGAGCGCCTTGGCGGGATTGAGCGTAAGCCAAGTCCAGGCCTCGGCGTCCGAGATGGCAAGCCCCATGCGCCGCCCGGCCGCGAGAGCGCGCGCCACATCCTGGTTCAGGCGCTGATTGCCGACATTGTCGTCGGAATGAATCATGGCGCAGGCCCCGGCGGCGTGAACCAGCGGAATGTTCTCTTCGATGCCGTCGAGGGATTCCATCTTGAAGCCCCACCAGTCGGCCCACATGGAGGCGCAGATGCCTTCCTTGGCGAGCAGGTCGCCGACCTTGTAGGCCTCGACCGCGTGGTGGAACGATGTGACGTGGTAGCCGAACTCCTTGGACATATCGATCACCTGGGCCATCTCGTCGCCGCGGTAGCAGTGCATGTGGATCAGGATTTCGCCGCGCAGCGCGCCCGCGAGCGTTTCCAGCTGCAGGTCGCGCTTCGGCGGCTTCACCTCTTCTTCCTTCTTGCCGGGCTCGGGTTTGGCGTTTTTCTTGGCTTCGTATTTGTCCCATTCGTCGCGGTAGGCCTGCGCCGCGATCCAGGCGGCGCGATAGCCGGCGAAATTGCCCATGCGCGTGGCCGGCGATCCGCCCTTGCCGCCGTAGACACGTTTAGGATTCTCGCCGCAGGCCATCTTGAGCCCGTAAGGCGCGCCGGGGAATTTCATGCCCTGCACCGTGCGCGACCATACGTTCTTGATGGTCACCGAGCGGCCGCCGAACAGGTTGGCCGATCCAGGCAGGATCTGCATCACCGTCACCCCGCCCGCCAGCGCGCGGACAAACGCGGGGTCTTGCGGCCACACGCTATGCTCGGCCCAGACCTGCGCGGTGTTGGGGCTGGTGGCTTCATTGCCGTCGTCATTGGCGTTCACCGACGGCACCGCGTAGTCACCCAGATGGGAGTGCACGTCGATGATGCCGGGAGTCACCACCTTGCCTTTGCCGTCGACGATCACCGCGCCGGCCGGCGGCGTGACATCGGGCCCGACGGCGAGAATCTTGCCCTCCGACAGGACGATGGTGGCGCTGGGATAAAAAGCGCCGGCGCCGGTGAACAACGCGGCCCCGGTGATCGCCGTCACGGGCGCCGCCGGCGCCTTATAGGTGGAGGGATATGGGTCGAGATTAGGCGGAGGCGCTTTCTCGGCCGCAGCCCCGGGCGCGGCCAACGCCATGCATAGTCCGCCCGACAGGATCCACTTGCGCATGCGCACCTCCTAGATGAGAGGCCAAGCGTGGCACGGCCCTCTTCAGCCGCGCAAGGGAGCGCATCGCCGCGAAAAGCGGGGGCCGGCCGCCGGCCTAAGGCCGGCGAACCCAAATCTCGCGCGCTTCGCGCGACGGATAAGGCGATGCGTCGAACACTAGACCTCTCCGCGATCGCGGGCCGGCAAGAGATTGTGCTTTCGCAGAGTGTTACGGAACTGGTGATAGCCAAGGCCGAGCCGGCGCGCGGCCACGCGCTGATTGTGACGCGCCTCTACGAGCGCGCGGGCGAGCAGGTCGCTCTCGAAGGCCGCCACCGCGGATTTGAAATCGTCCGGCAATCCGTGCGCGGTGGGCACAATCGCCGCCGCCGCGGCGGCGGCTTCAGTTTGCGCATCATCACGCTTCGCCCCCGGCGCCCGCGAAGGCCGGAACGGCGATTCAAACGGGTCGAACTGGACACGGTCGATGGCTTTGGTTTCTTCCGGCCAGTGGGCCACCGCGCGCTCCACCACGTTCTTAAGTTCGCGCACATTGCCAGGCCACGGATAGGCGTCGAGCATAGCGGCGGCAGCAGCGGTGAAACCCGGAAACGCCTTCCAGCCCAGGTCGCGCGACATCTCGCGGCCGAAATGATCGGCCAGCATCGGAACGTCGCCGTTGCGCGCGCGCAAGGGCGGCAAGGTCAGGACATCGAACGCCAGCCGGTCGAGCAGATCTTCCCGGAACCGCCCAGCCCCCGCTTCACTGGGAAGGTCGCGGTTGGTGGCCGCCACGACGCGCACGGACACCTTCAGCGTGTCGGTTCCGCCAAGCCGCTCAAACTCGCCGTACTCGATGGCGCGCAGCACCTTCTCCTGCACCGGGAGTCCGGCGTTGCCGATCTCATCCAGGAACAGGGTGCCGCCATCGGCCAGCTCAAAGCGTCCCTGGCGGCGTTTGGCGGCGCCGGTGAAGGCGCCGGACTCAACGCCGAACAGCTCCGCCTCCAGAAGGCTCTCGGGCAGGGCCGCGCAGTTGAATTTGATGAAAGGGCCTGACCAGCGGCGCGACAGGAAGTGGACGCGCGCCGCCGACAACTCCTTGCCGGTGCCGCGTTCGCCGATGATCAGGACCGGGCGGTCGACAGGGGCCACACGCGATAAATGATCGAGATGGGCGAGAAAAACCGAAGATTCCCCCATCGGCGCCGGTAGGTCAGCCACGGTCACCTCACTGGATCGCTAATTTTTTTTGGAATATCGCATTAGTTAGCGAAATCGGCAATCCATCCGTGCCACCCCCATAACATGATTGTATCTGAATCAATGGCTTACGGGAAAATTCCGGCTGGCACGGCGCTTGCTCTTATGGGGCCAAGAGCCCGGGTTGGCCGGGCCAAAGCCTGAATACGGAGCACGACCATGCTGAAGCTTTCCTCTCTCGACACCTCGATCTTCGAAATCTGCGTGCTGGCGCTCGTCGCCGTGACCACGCTTGCCATGTTCCCCGGGGCTTAAACCCCGGGTATCACCCTTCACCCACACGGCCGCCTCTTTTCTCTAAGCGGGCGGCGCATCACGCGGAGTTTTCCATGGGCATCTTTTCCCGCCTGACCGACATCGTGAATTCCAACATCAACGCGATCCTCGATAAAGCCGAGGACCCGACGAAGATGATCCGCCTGATCGTTCAGGAGATGGAGGACACGCTGGTCGAGGTGCGCTCGGACGCCGCGCGTCTGATCGCCGACCGCAAGGAGATCAAGCGCCGCTTGGGACGTCTCGCCGAAGCGCAATCGGAGTGGCAGAAGCGCGCCGAACTGGCGCTCACCAAGGAGCGCGAGGACCTGGCGCGCGCGGCGCTGGTGGAAAAGGCCAAGATCGCCGAACTCGTCGCCACCATGGAAGCCGACGACGCGGACCTCAAGGAACGCATGGGCCACCTCGACGAGGACATCGTGCGCCTCCAGGCCAAATTGGTGGAAGCCAAGGCCAAGCAGGCGACGCTGATGGCGCGCGCCCAGAGCGCCAATGCCCGGCTCGCGATCCGCGAACAGCTGTATGACGGCCGCGTCGACAACGCCGTCGCCCGCTTCGATTATATGGAAAAGAAACTGGACGAGATCGACGGCCGGGTGGAAGCTTTCGACCTGGGCCGCGGCGCCAAGACCCTCGCCGACGAGATCGCCGATCTGGAAGCCCAGACCAAGATCGAAGATGAACTGGCCCAACTCAAGGCCGGCGTCGCCAACAAGCCTGCCAAGGGCTGATGACGCCAAACACGGGGAAGAGGGAGTTATTCGGTGGACATGACCGAAGTCATGGTGGCGTTCCTGGGCGTGGTCAAACTTGCGACCATCTTCGCCTTCGTGCTCGCCATCATCTGGATCCGGCACCGCTACGGCACGCGCAAGCGTGAAGCGGGAATTCTGCTGGAACAGGAACAGGACACGCTGGCCCAATTGAGCCGGGTCGCGGACAAGATGGAACAACGGCTGGAAACGCTAGAGAAGATCCTCGACGCCGAACAGCCTAAGTGGAAGGAACGCACCTGATGCGCCGCGGCCGCAAGCTTTACCTCGATAAGGAAAACGCCAAGATCGCCGGCGTCTGCGCCGGTCTTGCCGACTACCTCGAGTGGGACCTGAAGGTCGTGCGCATCATCTGGGTGATCGCGACCATCATGTGGGCCCCGGTAATGCTCACCGCCTATGTCGTCATGGCCTGGCTGGTGGATCCCAAGCCGGCGCCCGGCTTCGGTAGTGTCGGCAGCACCAATGCGCCCTGGCCCACGGACCCGACCGCGCCGCGCCGCCGCCTGGTGGACGTCCGCGACCGCTTCGACCGTCTCGAAGGGCGCCTGCGCTCGCTGGAAAGCGTCGTAACTTCGCCGGCCTACCGGATCGACCGGGAACTCAAAGCCTAATCTTAAGAGGGGCCGCGCGGCGCCAGCCTCGCGCGGGGATGAGAACGATGAGACAGATGATTTTCGTCCCCGTTATCCTGTTCCTGGTGATCGTCGCGCCCTTGTGGCTAGCCCTACACTACCACGCGATGGCCCGGCGCGAGAAGCTGGGCCTCGCTGAACCCTCCTCCCCGGAGGAGCAGGAACTGATGACCCGGATGGTCGCGCTCCTGGAGAAGATGGAAGGCCGGATCGTGACCCTGGAGAAGATCCTGGACGCCGAGCATCCCAACTGGCGGGACCGGCAGTAACCCCCTCTCTCTCAATTGGCGTTGTGCCTTTTCAGCCGGGCGCACAACCGGCGATTAACGGTTGACGCCGTAAGCACTATCCCCGAATGTTACCAACCGCTTCGCGGAATGGTTGCTTTGCGCGTGGGTTCGCATGGGCCCCGGGTGGGCCTTCTACCCCGGTGACACGCTACCTCAGGACGAGACCAGTTGAAAAAGTTCGATAAAGACCGGCTGGGTGAGCTCGACATCTATCTCGGCGAGCCCAATGAGCAGGTGCGCGAGAGCATGCGCGCCATGATGCGCGGCGAGGGCCTGCGCCGGACGCGCACCTTCGCGCGGATGGACGACTTGATGAACGCCATCAAGGAAGCGCCGCCCGATCTTCTGATCGCGGCCGACGACCTCGACCCAACCCTGTTCGACATGGTCCGCGACATCCGGCACTTCAAGATCGGCCGCAATCCCTTCATCATGATCACCCTCATGGTGAAACCCGAGAGCGACGACGCCGTAAAGAAGGCCGTGCTCGCTGGCGCCGACGATGTGATGATCAAGCCGGTCGCCCCCGGCAAGCTGCTCGACCGCGTCGCGCATCTGACCATGAACCGCTCGCCGTTCATCGTCACCACCGACTACGTGGGCCCGGAACGCCGCAAATCCGGCGATACGCGCCCCTCCAAGATCAAGCTGCTCACCGTGGTCAACAGCCTGAAGGCCAAAGTCGAAGGCAACCGCATGAGCATGGCCGAACTGGGCCGCGCGGTGGAAAACTGCATGAACGACGTCATGGCCGCGCGCCTTGACAGCCATGGCCTCAAGCTGGGCTGGATCTGCAATCTCATCCTCAAGGCCTACGAGGAAAAGCGCATCGACAAGGAGCTGGAGGAGCGCCTGCTGATCCTGGTCAGCGTACTGGAAGACGCATCACGCACCGCGCGCGTGCTCGGCGAGCCGGAACTGGCGCAGATCTGCACCCAGATGGCGCGCCAGGTGGAAGAGATGGCCGAGAATTACGAGAACCCGACCGAGGCCCAGCACTCCACCATTCAAAAGCTCACCAAGGCGTTCGAACTCGCCAAGGGCGCCAAAGCCGCCCCGGCGGCGGGCGAGCCGCCGCAGGCCGCCGCAGGCTGATCCCCCACCTTGAGTCGTTGCCGTTCCCGATGGTGGGCTCTCGTACGGCCCCACCTGTATCATATTGGAAACATTTGTTGATCTTCCCCGCGGTTGCACCGGGACAGGGGATCGTCAATGATTGCCCATATAGTTTCGTGTCCTATCCCCCAGTGCCCCACTCATGCCGCCGCGTCTCAATCAGGACACCCTGCGTAAGGCGACCGTCCATATCGGCGAGAAGAACTATTACGAGCGCCAGCAGCTGCGCGAGCTGTTCCTCGCCCAGGGCCTGAAACAGATCGTCTGCCACGCGACGCTTGAGGCGTTGCGCGAAATGATGATCGAGAACCCGCCCGATCTCCTGGTGGTGGCGGCCGACTTCGATCCGGGGATCTTCGACTTCGTCCGGGAAATCCGTACCCAGCGGGTTGGCGAAAACCCCTTCATGCTGATCAGCATGATGGTGGCCCCGACCCAGGGACAGGCATTGAACCGCGCTATCGAGGCCGGCGTCGACGACATCATCATCAAGCCGATCTCCGCCGAGCGGGTGCAGGAGCGCCTGCGCCTGGTGACGTTCCACCGCCGTCCGTTCATCGCGGTCGACGGCTACGTCGGCCCGGAGCGCAAGAGCGAGGCGCGCCCGCACAGCGTGCGCCGCATTCCGGTGGTCAACACGCTGCTGGAGAAAGTCAACGGCCGCGAGATGGACAAGCTCGCGTTGAAAGCCGCCATTGAA
>CANJOI010000211.1 GCA_947475365.1 Fidelibacterota bacterium
GGCCTCGCGCATCAGCCTCGCGGCGCAAGGCGGCGTCATGAGCTCCGGCGAGGTGAGCGCCTTCGCACAGGAACCCGCGTTCGAAGCCGCGGTGCTGCTGCGCCGCTGCGACGACCGTGGCAAGGATGTGTCGCTGCACACACAAAGCATTACCCATTACCGCGGCCTTCTGACGGCCTGTCTGCGACCGGCTGCGGTTTAAGCGCCCGGACGGTCGCCGGCGACGATACGCAGCGCGATGGCGTCCAGCACCGGCCCGACTTCGGCGACGGATTCGACCACATAGTCCGCGCCGACCGCGTGCAACTGTTCGGCCGCCGCGGCCACGCGCGTCACCCGGTCGGCGTCGGCCAGGGCCTGGAACGCCGGCAAGTCCAACCCCACGCCATTGCCCGAGGCGCTCAAGCCAATGGTCCAGCATCCCGCGTCGCGGCCTTCGGCGATTCCGACGGCGGCGTCATCGACCTTGACGCAGGCCTGCGCCGGCCAGGCATCCAATTCGATCAGCGCCTTCCAGGTCATCAGCGGCGCGGGACGCCCGGAGGGCGTTTCCCCCGCGCACACCACGACCGTGGGCGCATAGCCTTGCGCCGCGGCGCGCGGCAGGATTTCGGCTATCATCTCGCGGGTGTAACCGGTGCCGGAGCCGATCTTGACGCCGCGCGCGGCGAGATCGGCCGCGAGCGCCGCCGCGCCCGGAATCAAGTCCGCGCAGCGTGCCGCCGCCGCCGCGATCAAAGGCTCGAGGGCCCGGTACACAGCGTCGCAATCATCCTCGGTGGGGGCTTTGCCCTTGGCGGCGGTCCAGGCGCCGGTCACGGCTGGATCGCCGAATATCGCCGCCACATGGTCCCGCTTGGCCCGGCCCATGTCGCGCCGCGCAATCGCCGGGGTAATGGCAACCCCGTGCGCGGCGAAGGCGTCGATCAGCGCTTCGACTGGCGCCATACAGCCGAAATCAACCATGGTGCCCGCCCAGTCGAAAATCACCGCCTGAATTGGAAAAGTCATTGCGGTACTCCTTTGCTTCCAAACAATCCGGCGATGGTGCGTTCGGCGATGCCAAATCCGGTCGAGGCGCCAGTACCGCTGGTCACGATCACCAGGCGGACATCCTCCGACGGCGCGTCGATAAAGTAGGTGTGGCCTTCGGCGGCGGCGTAGGTGCCTACCCAGCGCTCGCGCACCGCGGGCGGCGCGATACCGGTCGCGCGGTGGAACTCATCAAGAATGCAGGCTTCGGCCTCCACCGGCGCGAAAGGCGCGGGCAGATCGCCGTAATGGTGGCTGTCGCCCACAACCAAGGAGCCGTCCGCGCTCTGCACCACGATCAAGTGGACGCCGTTGGCGAGATGAAGTGCTTGTTCGCGTTCCAGCCGTGCGCGCAGTGCCGCCGCCTCGGCTAGATCGGCATAGCCACGGTAGCGTACCAGACTGAGGTCCGACATCACCGGGGCGGGCAGGCGAAATCCGGGCGGCGCGAGGCGCATCATGGACAGGCGGCAGCGCTGCGGACGGTAGCCGGCGATGCGTTCTGGAAAGAGTGTGGCGAAATCGTCGCCGGGGCAGACGATAGCGACCTCGGCGTGCACCGGCCCGCGTGAGGTTTCGATCCGCGGCGGAGCCACGCCATGCACCGCAGTTTCGGTCAGGAAGGTGACGCCGTGCGCGGCTGCAAGCCAGGCCGTCAGTTTCGGCAGCGCGGTGCGCGATTCCACGCGGAGGTCATGGGGACTGACCAGAGCGCCCAGAGTATCGCCCGCGGCAATATCGGAGTAGCGCGCCCGAAACTCCGTCGCATCGAGCAATACGCAACCGTCGCCCATTTCGGTGGCGAGGAAAGCCGCCGCCACCGCGACCGCTTCGGGCCGGCGCAGGGTAACGATCAAGCCCTGCTGTTCGATAGCGATTCCGGCGGCCGGAGCGATCTCGGCCCAGACATCGCGGGTGCGCCGGGCCAGGGCCCAGCTCTCGCCGCGTTCCTGGCCGGTGACGGTGATGAATCCGAAATTGCGGATCGACGCGCCGTTGGCGCGGGGATCGCGATCAATGACCACCACCCGCTTGCCGGCCTTGACGGCGGCGAGAGCGTGGGCGAGGCCGACGATGCCGGCGCCGACAATGGCCACATCAAAGGTCAAAGGCTCAACGCTGGGCATAGGCAATCTGCTCCCCCGCCATTCAAGATGATACCGGCTTAGCAGCATGCGCTTGCCGCTCAAAGATCGCGTGAGCCTGACGACCTCACTCGTCATGATTTTGAGACATAATCGTCACGAGAAGATGATGATCGCCGCATAGGCTGACGCAGCAGTCAAGGAGCGCGGCATGAACGACAGCCTGCGGCGGCGCCTGGCGCGCGCCAACCCGATTTTATTCACGGTCGTCGCGGGGCTCGCGGGCTTTTGCGCCTACTTCTCCATGTACGCTTTCCGCAAGCCGTTTACCGCCGCGATCTACGAAGCGGTGCCGGGCTGGGATTTTGTGCTCGACTACAAAATCGCCCTGGTCATGGCCCAGGTGGCGGGCTACGCGCTTTCCAAGCTGATCGGGGTCAAGGTGATCTCAGAGATCTCGCCCGCGCGCCGGAGTGTTGCGATCCTCGGTCTGATCGGCATGTCGTGGCTGGCCCTGGTGGCATTTGCGCTGATTCCCGCTCCCTGGAACGTCGCATGCATGTTCTTGAACGGCCTGCCGCTGGGCATGATCTGGGGATTGGTGTTCGGCTATATGGAGGGACGGCGTGTATCGGAGGTTCTGGGCGCCATGCTCTGCGCCAGTTTCATTCTCTCCTCCGGGGTGGTCAAATCCCTCGGCGCCTGGATGATGCAGACGGCCGGGGTCTCGCAAATCTGGATGCCGGCCGCGGCGGGGGCGGCGTTCACGCCGCTCCTGTTCCTGTCGGTCTGGGTGTTGGGCCTACTGCCGCCGCCCGACGCTCGCGACGAGGCCGAACGGGTGCGGCGGGCGCCCATGACCGGCCGGGAGCGCGCGGCCTTTCTCCAGGCCTATGCTCCGGGGTTGATTCTCCTGGTGCTGTCCTACGTTCTGCTCACGGCGTTCCGCGATTTTCGCGACAACTTCGCGGCCGAGATCTGGGCAGGACTGGGCTACGGTGGGGAAGCCGGAATATTCAGCGCCAGCGAGATTCCCGTGGCCATCATTGCTCTTGGGGCGATGGCGGCGGTGATCGTGGTACGCGACAATCTCAAGGCGCTGATGGTGATCCACGCCTTGGTGGGCGCCGGGTTCCTTCTCCTCGGCGCGGCCACCATGGCCTTTCAGGCGGATCTGATTTCGCCGCTGGCCTGGATGATCCTGGCCGGGGCCGGCCTCTACACCGCCTACACGCCCTTCAACGCGGTGCTGTTCGACCGGCTCGTGGCTTACAGCGGCCGCGTGGCTACCGCCGGCTTTCTGATCTATGTGGCGGACACGTCGGGCTATATGGGCAGCGTGGCGCTGCTGCTGTGGCGTAACTTCGGCGAGGTCGACCTGAATTGGGTGCAGTTCTCTATCCTCAGCGCCTATGGCATCAGCATCGTCGGCGTGGGCGCGACGGCCTTGGCCGCCATCTATTTCCAGCGCCAGGCGCGACCGCGCGCCGGGGTCGAGGGGCCCCGCCTCGTGGCGCAGGAGGTCGGTGGGACCTAGTTTGCGTCGTCGCCGTGCTTAGCGTGGCCGTGCGAGCGGGCGAAATAGGACCGTAAATTCAAACGGCGAGAGCGAAGGCTCTTTCAACCAGTTCGGATTCATTGAGGGGCTGTCGAACCACCGGGCAATTCAGCGCGTGAATGACCTGCAGCCAAGTCGTGCAACCGCGACGGTCGCCGGCCGATAGATATTCCTTGGCCGCTTCGATTGCCACTTCCTTGGCAACCGGTCCGAACAGCGTACGCACATCCTCGGCCAGTTGGCAAAAACGCGAAATGTCCTGGGGAAGCGGGTCGTAAGACGAACCGCCATCGGCCCCAAAGTGGAATTGCCCTGAAATTTCCTCGAATACCGCCCGCATCGCGCGCCTCATTATTTGAAGACGCACTATGGTAGTTTCTCGTAACAATTGAATGGGTGAAATTCCTGAGTCCTTTTGGAGAAAACCCGTCACTTTCTCGGGTTTCAAGACCCCCCCGCGCGGCGTGGTCGCCATACGTGTCATGAAACAGACACACGCGGCCGCGATAGGCGGTGCTTTGGCCGGCGCTGCGTTCCCATCGTGCGCCGCAAGGACGTCGACCGGGTCGGGCGACGTCCTTGTGACAACCAGGTGGCTTGTTCGGTCGCCTCCCACCGGCGGGGATGCCGGCGGCGGGAGGCGATGGTCGGTGGCTCTACGCGTCGAGTTCTCTGGACCTACATCTTGATGTTGGCTTCGAGTCCAAAGGTCCGAGGGTCGTTGAAGAACCCGCTGACGCCAGCGTTGGGAGAGCCGGACTTATAAAACAGGTGCTGCTCGTTAAACAGGTTGCGCGCCCAAAGAGCGACCGTGAGCTTTGAGCCGCTCCCACCCAACTCGATATCCCCGATCGCCAAACGGGCGTTGTAAACCACGGCACTGCCGCCCTTGGGCTGGGCATATCGCACCGCGCGCGTCACCGGATCGTAAGTCGTGTCGGTGTAGTTGGCGTAATAGCCCCCGTCGTAATTCCCGTCGATGTGAGCCCGCAGCGTAAATCCGTCCATCGGCAGTTCGTAATCGACCGATGCGCTTGCCGCCGTCTCGGGCGTGTACACCTGATAGATCGGGATCGGCTGGGTGATGAACACGCCGCCGGTCTGCGGGAAGGGATTGACCGTGTTGGGAATTTTGACGCTGTTGTAGTTATAGCTCGCCGTCAGCGTCAGTCCTTCAACCGGCGCAAGGGTAAACTCGACCTCCACACCCTTCAGCTTGCCCGTGCCGGGCGCATTGACGGTGTTAGTGGTGGTGCGGGTCGTTGCCACGCGCACGCCATTCACGACGTCTTCGTACAGACCGCTGAAGTCGAGCTGGATCGACTTATAGGTGCCGGTATAGGCCGCCACGTTGAGACGCGCCCTGCGATCCCAGAACTCGCTCTTGGCGCCGATTTCGAACATCGAAACCGTCTCCGGTTCGAACTTGGCGTAGTTGAGCGAACGCGAGTTGGCGCCGCCCGACCGATAGCCCGTGCTCCACTTGCCGTAGACGTGAACGTCGCGCGAGACATCCGCGGCAAGGTTGACCATTGGATCAACCCGCGACCAGGACGCGTCCAGTTTTACCGGCCCGGTAACGTTCACGCCATTGATCGGAACAACCGGGGGCGCACCGTTGACGGTGAACAGGCTGCCGAGCTTTTTGTCATGCGTGTAGCGAGCGCCGCCGGTCAGGTGGAAGATGTCTTCCATGATCGCCGGGGTGTAGGTGGCCTGGCCGTAGGCGCCAAGGCTGGTGGTCGTGACGTGGCTCGCACGCTGGACAACCTGGGTGGCGAAATCAATCTGTCTAAGGACGGAAACGGTACCCGCCGCGTCATTGAATTGATTCGTGTTGAACGCCTGGGCTGAGTCTTCGACGTTTTCTTTGTAGTAGAGCGCGCCGGCGGCGAATTTCACGCGATCAAATTCGCCGATGGCCTGCAGTTCCTCGCTGAATTGGTTCTGCCGGAACGGCGCCAAGCTGTAACGGCCGAACTGATATCCAACGAAGCTGGCCGTTGGGTTGGCGGCCGTGGCCGGCTGCTGCAGCGTAGGGGTAGCGCTGCCGTTGTCGTATTGGTTCTGATTCAGGTTGCGATAGGAGGTGATGGATTTCAGGGTGAGGTCCGGCGAAACTTCCCAGTCCAAACCTAAGCGGGTGCCGCTGGTCTTGCCGACGCTCGGCTGCTGCGGCACGCCGACAACCGCCACGGACGCGCGCGACGGCTGAAGCGGATTGAGGGCGGCGAGCACGTTGGGAGCGATGGCCGGCGCGGTTGCGGTGGCCGGCAGGCCCGTGCCGCGCGAAATCAGCTGTTGGTAAAGCGTGCTGGTCGCATCGTACGAGTTGTCATAGGAAACGTCGGCACTGAAATCCGTCGTCAGGTGCATCAGTGCTTCGATATGGAAACCATGCTTGTCGAAGGCGTTGAAGTCGGACGCGCCGGGCAGCGGGTTTTTGACGAACCCGTCGCGGTGACTGACGACGCCGTCAAATTTGAAGCTGATGTTGGAGAACTCCGGGAGATCGACGTGGGTTTCGGCCTTGTAGCCGCCGTAGTTGCCGCCGCTGACGGTGGTATTCGTCTTGAACTCGCCGCTCGGGCGCTTGGTCACGATATGCACCGCGCCGCCTTCGGTATTGCGGCCGAACAGCGTGCCCTGAGGGCCTTTGAGTACTTCGATGCTTTCAACATCAAACAGCGCGGACGCCAGACCCTGGGCACGGCCGAGATAGACGCCGTCGACATAGACGCCGACACCCTGGTCGCGCGCCGGCTGGTTACTGTCGGACAGGACGCCGACGCCGCGGACGTTGATGATCAGCGCTCCCGGACGCGAGAAGAACGGCGCCACGCGCAGCGAGGGAACGGCGCCGTCGCCGAGGTCGAGCAGGGACTGCACATGGCGGTTGGCGAGATCTTCGTTGCCCAGGACCGAAATGGAAATCGGCGTTTCCTGCAGATTCTCGCTGCGCTTCTGGGCGGTGACGATGATTTCCTCAAGGCCGTCCACATTCGCGGGCACGGCCGCGGCCGCC
>CANJOI010000212.1 GCA_947475365.1 Fidelibacterota bacterium
ACCGCCTGGGCGAAGATTCCCTCGAACCTGAACCCATAGCGTTCCGCCGCGCGGCGCGAGCCCGCGTGCAGGGCGTCGCATTTCCATTCGTGGCGGCGGTAGCCCAGTTCATCGAAGGCCCGGCGCATCATCAGGTACACGGCCTCGGTGGCGGCGGGCGTGCGCTTCAACACCGGCGCGTACGTGATGGCGCCCACCTCGATCACGCCGTTGGCGGGATCGATGCGCATATGGGCCAGCGAGCCCACGGGCTTCTCATCCACCATCACCACGAAGTGCAGGGGATCATTGAGCGCCGCGTTCTCCCGCGCCCAGGTCAGGTAGCTTTCCTCGGTGTCGAACGGCCCGCGCGGCAAATACGTCCAGTCACGCCAGTCGGGCGCTTGCCTGTAGGCCGCATAGAGCGCGGCGCCGTGTTTGTCCGGGTCGAGTTTCTCAAGACGGCAGAACCGGCCTTGCATCGGCGTATGGGGAGGACGCGGGCGCGGTGTCCACCCCCGCATCGCATCGCCAATAGGTTGGCCGAATTCGTTCAGAAGGGTCATGCCTGCAGCCATCTCAAGAAAAATGTACCGGGGAAAATGTACCAGGTACAATTATTCGTCGGACTTAACGTTTCTGCGCCAATCTTCAGGATAATTATACCCGGTACATTTTCCCCCCATTTTCTCCCGGCGGGCTATCCTAGGGTGTTCTCGGGGGAGGCGGATCATGCGGGTATTGCACACACTCATCGCCGGACTTCTGTTCTGCGCGCCGGCGGTGGCGGCGGAAGCGCCGGCGGAGGATTTCTTCAAAGGCACAACCGCCCTGAGCGGCGTGGTCCCGGTCCATGTGGACGCCCAAGGCGGGCGCATCCTCCTCACCTTGCCGGCGCCGGATGCGCAAGGCGTCACCGCGCGCTTCCTTTACACACCCGCGCTGCGCACCGGCCTGGGTTCGGCGCCGACCCTGCTGGACCGGGGCCATGTGGGCGGCACCCGCATCCTGGCCTTCCGCCGCCTGGGCAAGAAAATCGCGGCACTCTACGAGAACCCGCGCTTCCGCGTCGCGGGCGCGCCCGGCGCGCGCTCGCAGGACTTCGCCACCTCGACCCTGTGGATGGGCGATATCGCGCGGACCTTGCCCGACGGAAGTGTGGTGGTGGACATCGCCCCATTCCTGCTGAACGACGTCACGGGCATCGTCGCCGGCCTCGCGCAGGAAACCGCGGTCGACGGCTTTGTGCGCGGCCCGGGGCAGTTCCGGCTGGACGCCGCGCTCTCGGCGGCCGACCCAACCTCGGTCAAGCTGTTCCCGCAGAACCTGGAGATCGATTCCACCCAAACCTACGTCTCCGACCGCCCCGGGTCCGAGGTTGCCAATATCGCCCCGGAGTCCAAACACGTTTCCTTCACCGTCCATCACAGCTTCGCCGCCCTGCCCGCGCCGGGGTTCGTGCCCCGCGCCTTCGATCCGCGCATCGGCGGTTTCCAGACCCAGGCGGTAGATTACGGCCGGCCCCTGGGCCAGGACGTGGTGACCGATGCCGCCAATCGCTTCCGCCTGGAGAAGACCGATCCGGCCGCGCCGCGCTCAGGCGTGAAGAAACCGATCGTGTTCTACATCGACCGCGCTGCGCCCGAACCGGTCCGCGCCGCGCTGGTGGAGGGCGTGAACTGGTGGACCAAGGCCTTCGACGCCGCCGGCTATATCGACGCCTTCCGCGCCGAGATCATGCCCGAGGGCATGGACCCCCTGGATATCCGCTATAACGTCGTGCACTGGGTGGACCGCGCCACCCGCGGCTGGTCCTACGGCCAGCCCATCTCCGACCCGCGCACCGGCGAGATCGTCAAGGGCATGGTGGTGCTGGGCTCCGAACGTGTGCGCCAGGATATCGAGATCTTCAAAGGCCTGGCGGGCGCCGACGCCACCGGCGCCAATGACCCGGTGCAAGCCGGCCTCGCGCGCATGCGCCAGCTCGCGGCGCACGAGGTGGGCCATGCGCTGGGCTTCGCGCATAACTTCGCCGCCAGCAGCCAGGACCGCGCCTCGGTGATGGACTATCCGCCGCCGCGCTTGAAATTGAAAGATGCCGGTTTGAAGGACGAGATGGTCGATCTCTCCGATGCTTACGGTGTGGGCGTCGGCGCCTGGGACATGGCGACGGTCGATTGGCTCTACGGTGAACCGCCGCCGGGGCCGGACGCGCAGGCCCTCATCGACGCCAAGGCCGCGGCCGCCGCCGGGAAATTGCGCTATGGTCGCGATGAAGCCCGCGCCGCCGACAGCGCCCAGGCCTGGACCGCCCTGTGGGATGACGGCCCCGATCCGGTGGCGGAGTTGCGCCGCCTCTTGAACGTGCGGCGCGTGGCCCTTCAACAGTTCGGGCTGCGTAATCTGTCGGCCGGCGAACCGGTGGCAAATCTACGGCGGCGGTTCGTGCCGGTGTATCTGCTGCACCGCTATCAACTGGTGGCGGCGTCCAAGCTGATCGGCGGCGTCGGCTTTACCTATGCCATCAAGGGCGACGGACGCGAAAGCCCGGCGCCGGTGCCGGCCGCCACGCAGACCGCCGCCATCGCCGCGGTGCTGGAGAGCATCAGCATCGACAGCCTGGCGTTGTCGCCCAAGCTGTCAGGCCTGTTGTCGGTGCCGCGCAACAGCAGCCCCAACATGCAGTTCGACGTGGAGGTGTTCCGCGGCGCCGGCGGGCCGGTGTTCGATCCGCTGGTGGCCGCCGATGTGGCCACGGAGATCGCGCTCAACACCCTCCTGGCCCCCAGCCGCCTGCAGCGCCTGGAAGTGCAGCACGCCGCCAGCGCCGAGATGCCGGGGGTGAGCTATGTGCTCGACCAAATCGAGAAGCAGATTCTGCCGCGTCAGACCACGCCGCTGACGCGCCGCGTGATCTGGCGCGCGGTGGTGACCATGGCGCAGACCGCGCGCAATCCGGCCTGCACGCCGGAGATCGCGGCGCTGCTGGGCGAGCGGGTGCACGCCATCGCCCAGAACCTTGCCCGCCGCAGCGGCCCCGACGAAGGCCCCTGGGCCGCGCAGCTCTCGCGCAGCCTGCTCGATCCCGACGCCTTGGACAAACTCGTCGCCGAACGCCCGCGCGTGACCGAAATCCCGCAAGGCGACCCGATTGGCGAAGCCGACTGGCTGGGATCGCCGGAGCCTTAGGAAAACAGCGCGTCAGGGGAGGACAAGATCATGGGCCTGCGGAAGCTCGGACTCATCGCGAGCGTGCTGTGCATCGTGTCATCGGCGCAGGCCGCGGAGACGCTCACCGCGGCCCCCCTTGTCGTTAAAGGGTTGCAGCAGCCGGTCGAGATCCTGAAAGACAAATTCGGCATCTCGCATATCTACGCCAAGACCGAGACCGATCTGTTCTTCGCGCAAGGCTACAACGTAGCGCGCGACCGGCTGTTCCAGCTGGAGATGTGGCGCCGTCAGGCCACGGGCACCATGGCCGAAGTGCTGGGGCCCAAGGCGATCAAGCGCGATCTCGGCAACCGCCTGTTCATGTACCGGGGTGATCTGACTCAGGAGATGAACTGGTACCATCCGCGCGGTAAGGCGATCATCGAGGCCTTCGTCGCCGGCATCAACGCCTATGTGGCCGAGACCCGCGCCAATCCGTCGCTGCTGACGCCCGAGTTCAAGATGCTGGGCACGACGCCCGGCGATTGGACGCCGGCGGTGGTGATCTCGCGCTTCAACGGTTTGCTCGGCAATGTCTCGACCGAGATCAATATGGCGCTGGCGGTGAAGGCGCTGGGGCCGGAGCGCGTCAAGGACCTGCACTACTTCCAGCCCGGCGATCCCGACCTGACCATCGATCCCGCCATCGACACCTCCCTGCTCAGCCCGAAAATCCTTGAGGTGTTCCAGGCGTTCCGCACGCAACTGCGCTTCGCGCCCGAGGACCTCGCGCCGGAATTCCGAAATCCCAAACGGGTGAAGGAAATCGAACAGGCGATCGATATCCCCTCGCCGCTGGATCTCAGCACGCGGCGCCAGGATATCGGCAGCAACAACTGGGTGGTCTCCGGCAAGCTCACCATGAGCGGCTATCCCATGGTGATGAACGATCCGCACCGCAACCAGCAGGCGCCGTCCTTGCGCTATTGGGTGCATTTGAACGCGCCGGGGTGGGATGTGATCGGCGGCGGCGAGCCGTCGCTGCCCGGCATCTCCATCGGCCATAACCAGCAGGGCGCCTGGGGCCTCACCATCTTCGGCACCGACAGCGACGACCTTTATGTCTACGACACCAATCCCGCCAACCCGGCCCAGTACAAATACAAAGGCGGCTGGGAGGCCATGAAGGAGATCGGCGATACCATTCAGGTCAAAGGCGCGGCGGCGGAAAAAGTGACGTTGAAATACACCCGCCACGGCCCGGTGGTTTTCGAGGACAAGGAACATCACAAAGCCTACGCCGTGCGCGCGGCCTGGCTGGAACCGGGTGCCGCGCCTTATCTCGCGTCATTGCGCATGGACCAGGCCGCCACCTGGGACGAATTCGTCGAAGCCTGTTCCTACAGCCGCATCCCGGCGGAGAACATGATCTGGGCCGACCGCGCCGGGAACATCGGCTATCAGGCGGTGGCGATTTCGCCGCGCCGCCCGAACTTCAGCGGATTAGTGCCGGTGCCCGGCGACGGCCGTTACGAATGGAACGGCTATCTGCCCATCAAGGACCTGCCCCACGTCGCCAATCCGGACACCGGCTTTTACAACACCTCTAACGAATACCAGCTCCCGCGCGGCTATCCGTTCATGGACGCGGTGCCCTACACCTGGGCCGATCCGTACCGCTCGCAAAGCGTGCGCGAGGTGCTGGGATCGGGACGCAAGTTCTCTGTCGCCGACATGATGCAACTGCAAAACAGCGAGCTGTCGATCCCGGCGCGCAGCCTGGTGCCGCTGTTGCGCGACCTCGACATCGCCAACCCAACGTCGCGCAAGGCCGCCGACCGGCTGCTGCGCTGGGATTACAAATTGGACCGCGATTCCGTCGAGGCCGGTCTGTATGAGATGTTTCAGCGCCGCCTGATGGACAATGTGCGCGCCGTTGTGGTGCCGGAGGCCGCGCGCGCGCAGGTGGGCATGCCGCCCATGACCCGCATGATCGCCTGGATGAATGCGCCCGACGGCCGCTTCGGCGCCGATCCGGTGGCGGGCCGCAATGCGCTCCTGATCGCCAGCCTCGACCAGGCCACGGCGGAACTGACCAAACGCCTGGGCGCGGATATGGAGAAATGGACTCTCGGCAGCTACCACCACGCCAAGATCATCAGCCCGTTCTCGAACGCCGTGACGCCGGACCTCGCGGCGAAATACGACGTGGGCCCCTTGCCGCGCGGCGGCGACAGCTACACCATCACCGCCACCGGCGGCGGCGACAACCAGACCTCCGGCGGCTCGTTCAAGATCGTCATGGACACCGAGAACTGGGACAACACCGTGGGCCTCAACACCCCCGGCCAGTCGGGCGACATCAACGATCCGCACTACCGCGATCTGTTCCAGCTCTGGGCCAAGGGCAAGTATTTCCCGGTCTTCTATTCGCGCCTGAAGGTGGAGAGCGTGGCGGAGAAGACCTTCACGCTGACGCCGCGCTGATCGCGCCGGGGGGCGTTTCATTCTTCGTCAAAGCGCGAAGAAAGGGATGCGCAAGAGTCCTCGCTTCGTGCATAAAAATCCCAAATTCGCCGAGGAATGGAAATGCTTTCGCCGCCGAACTGCGGTAGGTTCCTGCCGCCCACGGCGAGGAAAAATGGCAAAAACACGCTATCGCGGAGTGAAGACCCTGCTGGTGAACGGCCCCGCAGGCGCGGCGGCGCCGCACGAGCCGTCCGCCGCCAGCCAGGACAATCTTGACCGCCCGTACGCCACCGCCTGCACCGCGTTTCTCAATCTCTGGACCGAGATACGCGGGGAAAAACTGGTGCCAAACATCACCCGTTTCTGCGCGGCGCTGGGCGCGCCTTTCGCCGCCACCACCTCGATCGTGGAACTCCAGGACAACGCCGCCCCGGTCCGGTTCCAGGGCGAGGCGCTGATCGCGCGCTGGGGCCTTGATATGACGGGAGAGGATCTCTACGGCACCTTTCCCCATTATGCGCGCACCCGCGCGCTCTCCAATATCGCGCGCGCCGCGGCGCATCCTTGCGGCTATTTCGGCGTCAACCGCGTGAATGTTCCGGGCAAGGGCCCGGTGACGTCCCATTTCATTCAGTTGCCGCTGCTGTCGGAGGACGGCGCCACCTCCTATATCGCCCACTTTTCCGTGGAGCAGCCGGTTGAGGACGACGACGCGCCGAAGTCGCGGTATTACCGCAGCCGCGGCACCGGCTGGATCGACATCGGCGCCGGCATCCCCGCGCAGCGCCCCTATATCCTCGACCCCCCGCGCGCCGCCCAAGGCTAACGGCGGCGCAAGACGCCGCAAGAAAAATGTACCGGGTATAATTTTATCTGACGCGCGGATGTTGTGAGCCAGGTGCCACGAAAAAAGTACCGGGTACAATTTTCCGAACGGCGGCGCTTCCACGCGTAAATCGTCGGGAAAATTATACCCGGTACATTTTTCTGGATTAGCGTTGCGCCGGGACGGGCATTTTCACGTTGGGGTGTTGGCCGGTCCAGTCGGCTTTGGCGGGGACGCGGCCGGTGCCGGGGAGCGACACGCCGCCGGG